>CAXTCK010000001.1:0-49513 GCA_964242425.1 uncultured Acetobacteraceae bacterium
CGGCGCGCGGCGCCTTGATCTGGTTGAAGGTCTTCATCGCCTCGATCAGCATCAGGGTCTGGCCGACGCTCACGGCATGGCCTTCCGACGCGAAGGCCGGCGCGTTCGGTTCCGGTGACAGGTAGGCGACGCCGACCATCGGGCTGGTGACGGCGCCCGGATGCTTGGTGAAGTCCATCTCCCCCGTGCCGGACGTGGAAACCGGTGCGGCGGCCGGCGCGGCACCGATGGGCGGCGCGACTGCCGACGGTGCGTAGGCCTGCACCATCTGCGCCGGGGCCCGCACCACCCGGATCCGGCTGTCCTTCTCGGCGACCTCGATCTCGGTGAGGCCGGTCTCTGTCAGGATGGTGGCGAGGGCGCGGATCGCGTCGGTGTCCACGGGCAGGCGGCTCATCGTTCGTCCTCGTCCATGATGATGTCGGCGAGCGCCGTCAGGCCCAGGGCGTAGCCGCGCACGCCCAGGCCGCAGATCATGCCGACCGCCGCCTGAGCGACGAAGGAATGGCGGCGGAAATCCTCGCGGCGGTGGATGTTGGAGATGTGCACCTCGACCACCGGAAGGCTGACCGCGCTCAGCGCGTCCATCAGGGCGATGGAGGTGTGGGTGTAGCCGCCGGCGTTGAGAAGGATGCCGCGCGCCCGGCCACGGCATTCCTGCACCCAGGAGATCAGCTCGCCCTCGCCGTTGGTCTGGCGGAAGTCGATCGCAACGTCGAGCCGTTCCGCCGCCTGGATGCAGACCTGCTCCACATCGTCCAGCGTCGCCCGGCCGTAGATGGCCGGCTCGCGCAGGCCGAGCATGTTCAGGTTGGGGCCGTTCAGCACGGCGATGAGCGGCGGCGTCATGGTGGTGCGGGCGTTAGCATGCCGTTTCTTGCGCTCCAAGTGCGGGCGGACCCGGCCGCTGCGGGGACCGCGTCGGTGCAGGTTGCGGTGCACAATAATGCCGGCGACGGCGTGACAGTAATAGCTTCTTCTTCTTCGGCAGACGTGCCCTGTGCTGGGATTCGTGGCACTGCGATGTAAGACCAGAACGATCTTGAGACCTCGTCAGGGATCTGTTCAAGGATCAGGGTCGGATTTGCTCTTGATCTTCAGGACGTGATCGGCCTCTACTCTTCGTGAACGGGGCGGGACGAAACGATCGTGCATCGAACCAATCGGCGCCTTCATGGTGGGCGGGCGAACCGCATCGCCATCAGCACCCTCGCCGCGCCGGTCCTCGCTGCATTCCTGACCCTTGGGGTTGGCACCGGGGCGTCGACCGCCAGCACGGTGGCCGGTGTCGGCACCAGCTGGGCGACCTCGGTGCAGAGCCATTTCAGCTCAGGGAACGGCACGGGCGGCACGGTTGATCGGGCCGACACGGGAGCCCGGACGGCTCATCCGGTGACCGCCTGGGCGCAGGCGGTCAAGGCCCGGCTGGCGGCACGGGCGCATAGCGTCGCCGCTGCCGGGCGTTCGGCGCTGGCCTGGTCGGAGCGAGGCATGGCCAGCTGGTACGGACGCGACCATGGCGGGCGGCGCACCTCCAGCGGCGACCGGTTCGATCCGATGCAGCTCACCTGCGCCCATCCGACGCTGCCACTCGGAACCCGGGTGCTGGTGACGTCCGACACCACCGGACGCTCGGTGGTGGTGACGGTGAACGACCGCGGGCCCTATGGCGGACGCATCGTCGACCTGTCCCGCGCCGCCGCTGCGCGCATCGGCATGCTCGACAGCGGCACAGCCAGCGTGACCCTGCAGCAGGCGACCCAGGACATGGTCGAGGTGGCCCAGGCCTCCGACGGCGATACCAGCGCGCAGGCGATCGCCGTCGCCGGCGACGAGCCGGCGGTCAGTCGGTCGCCACGTGGTCGGCGACATACGCGCCCCGCCGGCCGATAGGCCGGGGCGAGCCGGCGGAGCTGTCCACCGCGGTCTGCAGCTCCAGCTCCGCGTTCAGCTCGGCGCCCAGCAGGACCACGTAGGCGGTCACGAAGAACCACATCATGATGCCCACCACCGCGCCGAGCGGCCCGTAGGTGGCATCGTAGCTGGCGACGTGGCCGACATAGTACGAGAACCCGGTGGAGGCGAGCAGCCAGAGCAGCGTCGCCACCAGCGAGCCGGGGGTGATCCAGTGCCAGGACGCGCTGCGGCGTGACGGGCCGAACCGGTACAGCAGCGAGAACGACAAGCCCACGAACAGCAGAAGCAGGAGCGGGGTGCCGATCTTGAGCAGGGTCTGAGTGCCGGCTTCCACCGCCTCGAACCCGAAATGGCGCGGGATGAAGTCGAGCACGGCGGGCAGGAACACCAGCAGCGCCACCGCCAGGGCCGCCCCCAGGATCGCGCACAGGGTCATGGTGAGCGCCGTCACCTGGAACCGGATGAAGGAGCGGGTTTCCTTCTCCTCATAGGCGATGTTCAGCGCCGCCAGGATCGACTTGGTACCGGCCGAGGATGACCACAGCGTTATCAAGGTGCTGATGATCAGGCTGATGGTCAGGGTGCCGCGCGGCTGGGTGACCAGGGTGTGCACCCGCTCCGAGATCAGTACGAAGGCCGGGCGCGGCAGCAGGTCGCGCAGCACGCGCAGCTGCGGCTCCACGGTGGCGGGGTCGAAGGCCAGGCCGTACAGCGAGACCAGGGTGCTGATCGCCGGGAACAGCGCCAACGTGGCGTAGAAGGCGCAGCCGGCCGCAGCCAGCCCGATCTGGTCGGAGATCATCTCGGAGAAGGTGCGCATCAGCACCTTCTTCCATCCGGCCCAGGGGATCCGCCCGGGATGCTCGGCGGTGCGGCCCAGCGCCTGGGCCTGCTGCGACTCCAGGTCGGGCATGGTGGTGGCGTCCCGTCTCGCATCCGACTTCCGCTCGGCGTCCGTGACCGGTCCGATGCCGCGCGCGTGCTCTGCCATGCCGTGCTCCGGTTCCGCGACCCCACCCGGATCGCTGCCGTCCGGGTGAACGCCCGCGGAACGAACCGGGTTGCCGGAGGTACGAGCGGGGCCGGTCGCGCTTTTTCCTTCTGCGCCGCGATTACCTGTTGCATCCGGCAAAGCCTGGACGCATATGCCCCCCACGCAGCAACGCACGTGCCACTGGCCCTCCGCGGTTACGCAACGACGTCAAGCGTTCTGGCAATCGGAACCCCTCCGCCGGGAGGGTTCCAGTCTTGGTCGCCGGTCCGTTAGACCGTTTCGCAACTCGTCCGTCGCCTCCAACAGGCGGATGACACTGGAGGATGGCGCGATGACTCCCAAGATCGCTTCGTTTCTGGCTGACCGCGCTCCGGCCACCCCCTGCCTGGTGGTGGACGTGGATCAGGTCGAGCTGCGCTATTGCGAGATCGAGGCGGCGCTGCCGCTGGCCCGGATCTACTACGCCGTGAAGGCGAACCCGGCGCTGCCGGTGCTGCAGCGGCTGGTGTCGCTCGGCTCCTGCTTCGACGCGGCGAGCTGGGAGGAGATCCGGCTGTGCCTGGAGGCCGGTGCCGACGCGTCGGCGATCTCGTTCGGCAACACCATCAAGAAGGCGAGCGCCATCGCCAGCGCCCACGGGGCGGGCGTCAGCATGTTCGCCTTCGATTCCGACGAGGAACTGGAGAAGCTGGCGCGCCATGCCCCGGGTGCGCGCGTCTACTGCCGCCTGCTGGTGGAGAACGCCGGCGCCGACTGGCCGCTGTCGCGCAAGTTCGGCACCTCGGTGGAGCATGCGCGCGCGCTGATGTTGCGCGCACGCGACCTCGGGCTGGACCCGTACGGCCTGTCGTTCCATGTCGGCAGCCAGCAGACCGACACCGCCGCCTACGAGGCGGCGATCGGCCGGGCGGCAATGCTGTTCACCGACCTTGTGTCGGCCGGGCTCGACCTGCGCATGGTCAACCTCGGCGGCGGCTTTCCCACCCGCTACCGCGACGATGTGCCGCCGATCGACCAGTTCGCGTCGGCGATCGGCCGGGCGATAACGCGGGCCTTCGGCAACGCCCTGCCGGAGATGATCATCGAGCCGGGCCGGTTCGTGGTCGGCGATGCCGGCGTGGTCAGCTCCGAGGTGGTGCTGGTCAGCCGGCGCGGGCTTCCCGACGGCACGTCCGACCCGGTGCGCTGGGTGTATCTCGACATCGGCCGCTTCGGCGGCCTGGCGGAAACCGAGAACGAGTCGATCAAGTATCGCATGCGCACCCCGCACGACGGCGCCGCCACCGGGCCGGTGGCGCTGGCCGGGCCGACCTGCGACGGCGCCGACATCCTGTATGAGAAGAGCGGCTATCGTCTGCCGCTCGACCTGTGCTCGGGCGAGCGGGTGGAGCTGCTGTCCACCGGCGCCTACGTATCGACCTATTGCTCGACCCGCTTCAACGGCTTCACGCCGCTGGACGAGCACTACATCTGAAGGCTTGGCAGGGCGCCCGCTCAGCAAGGCGGCAAATCGAGCAGAAGGTTGGGATCGATCGCCCGGCCGTTCGCGAACACCGCGAAGAACAGGTGTGTGCCGTAGGTGACGCCGGTGCGGCCGATCCGCCCGATCGGATCGCCGGCTGCGAGCGTGGTCCGGCCTTCGGCCAGCGCCGGCACCACGCTGCCGAGATGGGCGTAGAGCGTGACCAGCCCGCCCGGATGGTGCAGCGTCACCTGCAGCCCGCCGATCCCCATGCGCCTGATCCGGGCAACGACGCCGGCGACCGGCGCGCGCACCACGGCGCCCGCCGGCACGGGAAGGTCGATGCCGTTATGGAACCCGGCCGGCGCCATGGGTCCGACGCGGTGACGCCAGCCGAACGGCGAGCTGTAGCATCGGGCCGCGACCGGTGCCGGGTAGTGCAGGACCTGTGCGTCCGCCGGCAGCGCCGCCGGGAGCATCGCGAGCGCCAGGACGGTCGAACCCAACCGGTTTTTCATGTGCCGCAGTGTTCCACCGGACGTGGTTTTGGCCTAGCACGGCAGGCCGCACCAGCGCCGAACGACGGGTCCCGCCGTGACCGGGCGTGCCACGGTCCAATCCGTCCCAGGATCTTCGCCATGTTTCTTCCGCTGCCCACCCTCCGGCCGTTCCGGCTGACCGGCCTCGTTCTTCTCGGGCTGGCTGCCTCGCCCGGTGCCGCGCTGGCCCATGCCATCCTGACCGGCAGCACCCCGGCCACGGGCGGCACGATCGCCGCCGGGCACCAGGCGCTCGACTTCCGCTACAACAGCAGGATCGACCATCGCCGCTCGCGCCTGACCCTGACCGCACCGGACGGAACCCAGGCTGTGCTGCCGATCTTGCCTGCGAGCGCCACCAACGCGCTCGACGCCGAGGCCGATCTCAAGCCGGGTGCCTACACGCTGCGCTGGCAGGCGCTGGCGCTGGACGGGCACATCACCCGCGGCGACGTGCCGTTCACCGTCGTGGCGAAGTAGGAACCACGCCCGGTGTCGCTGCTCGTCGACCTGTTCGGCTACCTGAGCATCGTCCTGCATGGGCTGACCATCGTCGCGCAGTCGATGGCGCTGGGTGGCGTGCTGTTCTTGGTGCTGTTGGCGCGTCCCTTCGCGCACGAGCTCGCCAATGGCGGGCGCATCGTGTCGCGCATCATGCGGCTGACCTTCTGGAGCGCCGTGGCGCTGGCGCTGGTGGAGCTGCTCGGCAACGGGCTGCAGGTTCTGGTGCTGATGTCCACGGTCGACCTGTCGTTCGGCGACGTGATGCAGGCCAACTTCGCCGTCGCGGCGGTGGTCAAGATCGCGTGTGCGCTGCTGATCGCCGCCTGCACCGTGAAGGCCTCGCGATCCTGGCAGGTGCCGGGCCCGGTCTTGCTGGCCCTGGTCGCGATCGAGCTGGCGGCGGCGACCGCCACCACCCATGCGGCGGCGAGGCTGGAGCAGTCCACCCTGCTGCTTTTCGTGGAATGGCTGCATCAGCTCGGGGCGGCGATCTGGATCGGCGGCATCCCGGCCTTCCTGATCGCGCTCGCCGAGGTGCATGACGGCGCCGGCTGGCGACGCATCGGCGCCCGGTTCTCGCGCCTGTCGATGCTGGGCGTCGGCTGCATCCTCGCCTCCGGCGTCACCATGTTCATCGTCTATGTCGGCTCGCTGCCGGCGTTCTACGGCACCGCCTACGGGGTGATGGTGGGAGCCAAGATCGGCCTGTTCATGGGGCTGCTGGCGCTGGGGGCCGGCAACTTCCTGGTCACCGAGCGCCTGCGACGCGACCCCACCGCGTCGGTGATCCGGATGAAGCGCTTCGCCGAGGTCGAGATCGGGCTGGGGTTCTCCATCTTCTTCGCCGCCGCCTCACTCACTTCCGTGCCGCCCGCGGTGGACCTGACGCAGGACCGTGTGACCTGGCACGAGATCGTGCAGCGCAACCTGCCGGAATGGCCGCGCCTGCGCTCGCCCGACCACGACGTGCTGGCGATCCCGGCGCTGCAGGCCAAGATCGACGCCGAGGCCGCCAACGCCCACCGCGTCGCCGCACCCGCCTTCGTGCCGGGCGACGGCACCCTGCCGCCGCGCAACGCCGACGACATCGCCTGGTCGGAATACAACCACCACTGGGCCGGGCTGTTCGTGATCGCGATCGGGCTGCTGGTGCTGCTGGCTCATGCCGGGGTCCGGCCGGCGCGGCACTGGCCGGTGGTGTTCCTGGGCCTGGCCCTGTTCCTGCTGCTCCGTTCCGATCCGGAGGTGTGGCCGCTCGGCAAGGAGGACTTCATGGCCGCCTTCCGAGACGTGGAGGTGGTGCAGCATCGTGTGTTCGTGGTGCTGATCCTGGTGTTTGCCGTATTCGAATGGTCGGTTCAGACCGGGCGGCTGCGCAGCCGCCGGGCAGCCCTGGTGTTTCCGCTGATGGTGGCGGCCGGCGGCGCGCTGCTGCTGACGCATTCGCACCAGATCGCCAACGTCAAGGACGCCGAGCTGATCGAGCTGACCCACACTCCGCTGGCCCTGGCCGGGATCGCATCGGGCTGGGGACGCTGGCTGGAGCTGCGGCTGCCCGGGCGCGGCGGACGCATCGCCGGCTGGGTCTGGCCGCTGTGCTTCATCCTGGTCGGCGTGATCCTGCTCTGGTACCGGGAAGCCTGACGGGGGCGAAGCCAGACGGGACCAACGTCCAGCCTGGGGGAAAGCCCGATCGGTTGATGCTGCTCCGGAAGCGATGTCGTCCTAGGATGCGGCCATGGTCGTTTCCGTGGTCGTCATCCTGCTCCTGGTGCTGTTGAACGGTGTGTTCGCGATGGGCGAGCTCGCCCTGATCTCGTCGCGCAAGGCCAGGCTGGCCGTGCTGGCGCGTCGCGGCGTGCCCGGCGCGGAGCGGGCGGCAGTGCTGGCCGACGATCCGCAGAGCTTCCTGCCCACCGTGCAGGTTGGCATCACCCTGGTCACCATCCTGGAAGGAACCTTTGGCGGCGACAGCATCGCTGGCCGCCTGTCCCCCGTCCTGGCACGGGTGCCGGCGCTGGCGCCGTTCGCGCACGAGCTGGCGCTGACGCTGTGCGTGATCGCGATCACCGCCGTCATGCTGGTGCTGGGCGAGCTGGTGCCCAAGCAGCTGGCACTGCGCCAGCCGGAGCGCATCGCCGCCGCCTTGTCGCTGCCGCTTCTGGTGCTGTCGCGGGTGGCGGCGCCGGCGGTGTGGCTGCTCAGGCAGTCCTCGTCGCTGGTGCTGCGCCTGTTCGGCGTGACCAAGACCGGCCGGGAAACCGTGACGGAGGAGGAGCTCCGGGCGCTGATCGCTGAGGGCGCCCAGGCCGGGGTGCTGGAGCACGAGGAGCGCAACATGATCGAGCGCCTGCTCCGGCTGGCGGACCGGCCGGTGCGGGCGATCATGACGCCGCGCAACGAGCTGGTCTGGGTCGAGCGCCACGCCGACGCCAATACCCTGCGGGACGTATTGCGGGAATCTGGGCATTCCCGTCTGCTGGTTTGCGACAAGGGCATCGATAATCCGGTCGGGCTGATCCGGGCCCGGGACGTGCTGGACCTGCTTCTGGATGGCGGGGCGTTGTCGGTGGAACAGCTCATGCTGCCGCCGGTGGTGGTGCCGGACACCATCAGCGCCTACGACGTGCTGGAACAGCTGCGTACCCATCCGCTCGGCATGGTGCTGGTGCTGGACGAGTATGGCTCGTTCGAAGGCGTGGCCACGGCGGCCGACGTGTTCGAGGCGATCGTCGGCGAGCAGCAGGAGCCGGGCGCCGTGCCCGAGCGTCCAATCGAGGCCGACGGCGTGCTGACGCTGGACGGCGGCGCCCCCGCCGACGAGGTGAAGGACCGGCTGGGCCTGGGCGACCTTCCGGCGGAAGGCAGCTATCACACCCTGGGTGGGCTGATCCTGGCGCTGCTTCGGCGCGTGCCGGCACCGGCCGACAAGATCGCGTTCTCCGGCTGGCTGTTCGAGGTGCTGGAGATGGACGGGCGGCGCGTGCACAAGGTCCGCGCCAGCCGGCAGGCCCTGGCGGAGAACTGAGACCAGGCCGGGTTCGGATGCGGTCGCGGCGGACCATGCTCTAGTGCAGCGTCCGCCTCCCCTGCTCGTCGGCGAAGATCGGCCATCGCCCGTCCGCCAGCGCCACCAGCGACGGCGACGGCACGCCGAGGCGCTGCGAATACACCCACAGATAGGTAAAGGCGCGGTGCACGTAGTCGCGCGTCTCGTCGCTCGGCAAGGTCTCGATGAACAGCAGCGGGTCGCCGTCAGGCTTCCACCGGTCGACCGCGGTCGGGCCGGCATTGTAGCTCGCGAGCAGCCGGATCAGGTCGCCGTTCACCGCGGGCTGCGTCGCCAGGTAGGACAGGTAGCGCTGGCCGAGTTCCAGGTTGAGCCCGGCATTATGCAGAGCGTCGGGGTTGCTGGCGAACCGGTTCGGCTGCCCGAGCACGAAGCCTGCGGTCACCGGCATCAGCTGCATCAGCCCGTGCGCGCCGGAGCCCGACACCGCGGACGCGTCGAAGTTCGATTCCAGGCGTGTCAGGGCGTAGACCAGCGCCGGGTTCATCGTGAAGCCGCGGCGTGGGGCGAGAGCCGGAATCGGGAACCGGGCCTGGTCACGCGGCTGGCCGTCCCGGCTCTGCAGGATGGAAGCCAGCTGGGAGGACAGGGAAGTGAGCTCACCCGCCTCCGCCACCAGCTGGATCGAGCGGCACAGCGCCATGTCTCCCTGCACCGTCGGCCAGAGCCGCCGCAGCGTCGCCTCGGCGCGCGCGGTTTCGCCGACCTGCAGTAGGGCGAAGGCGCGCCGGCCGGCAGGGGTGGCGCCGACCGCCTCGACGTCGATCTCGGACAAGGTCGGCCGGCCCGGTTGGTCCTCCTGCTCATCCGGCGGCGTGGGCTGCCCCCAGGGCCGGTCCCAGCTGCCGTCGGCGCGGCCGAGGATGCGACTGGCCAGTAGGCCATAGAAGGTGTGCGGTGCTGCCGCGGCGCGGCCGAGCCATGTCCGGTAGCCTGCGCGATCCCCGACACGAAGATGCGCACGGGCGGCCCAGAAGGCGGCCCCGGCGCGCAGGCCCGCGGCGGTCAGCCGGGCGCGGGATGCGGCCTCAAACGCGGGCAACGCTTGATCCGGCCGACCTGCGCGCCAGGCGGCGAGGCCGGCGACATAGCCTGCGAGGCCGATCCTGCCGCCGCTCGCATCCAGGGCGGCGATGGCGACGGCATGGGCCTGCTCGTCGTCGTCGCCTGCCGTGAACAGGTGCAGCGCGATCTCGGCACGCAGCTGCGCCGCGTAGAGCGGGTCGATGTGCCGGGTGGCGGCGACCAGGCGCAGGGCGCTCGATGCCCCGGCGCCGTCCGGGGCGAGCCGCGCCTGCACGGTGTCGTCGAGCAGGGCATTGCGCTTGAAGGCGAGGCCGGCGGGATCGGCTTCCTCCGGCAGCGGTGCTGCCGGCGACTCGATGCCGAGCGTCGTCCTGGCGGGTGCGGGACCGAGGCTTGCGCCGTGCGGGCTGGCACTTGCGAGCAGCGCGAACACCGCCGGCGCGTCCGGCAGGTCCGAGAAGGTTTTGAGCCAGAGCCGGAGCTGCGACGGCGTGGGCTGCGCCGCAGGGGAAAGGTAGCGTGCGGCGAGCAGGTCGCCGAGCAGGGTGTCGTCGTCCAGCTTCGCGGTTTCCGCGACCGCGGCCGGGATGTCGCCGTCGCGCTGCAGGGCGAAGATGCGTCGGATCCGGGCGGCGTCGCCGGACGGGAGCGGGTGCGGCAGGGTGACAATGCCGTCGCTGCCGGCCGGAGGCGTCAGCCGCGGCACCGCCATCGCGGTTTCTTCCAAAGCCGGAGACAGCCTGGATCGAGGCACCGGGGTTTGCGCCCGAAGCGGCGCAGCCGCTCCGGCCAGGAAGGCAGCGCCGGCCAGGAAGGCCCTCGCCGCCAGGGGGGGATGGTTCCGGAGCCCTCGCATCACCCGGCGGCTCTAGGGCCCGGCTCCGGGCGGCGCAACCTTTCCGACGAAGCGTCTCAAAAAGCGGGACGATGCAGCCGCGAGGAACAAGGGTTTCCGCCCGATTCGCTCACGCGCCTGTGATTGGATCGCGGGCGCGGCGCAGGCGCAGCAGGTCGGCCCAGGCGTCACGACGCGCAGGCAGATGGCTGAGCAGGTAGGCCGGATGGCGCATCGCCAGGACGCGCGTCTCGTCCGGCAGGCCGGGCAGGGTCGGGCGCTGCCAGCCGGCATCGGCGCGTATGGTGGTGCCGGCAAGCAGCTTGGCCGGCCGGCTGCCCATCAGCACGAGGTGCGTCGGCCGCGCCAGCACCAGGAGCCGCTGCAGGAACGGCAGGCAGATCGACAGCTCGAGATCGCTCGGCGGCCGGTTGCCGGGCGGCCGCCAGGGGATCAGTGGGGCCAGCAGCAGTCGGGAACGGTGCAGGCCGATGCTGTCCAGCATGTGGTCCAGCAACAGGCCGGGCCGTCCGGCGAACGGGTGCCCCGTGCGGTCCTCCTCCCCGTCCGGCACCTCGCCGACGATGACCAGCCCGGCTTCCGCATCGCCTTCGGCAAACACGAGGTTGGTGGCGGTGTCGCGCAGGCCGCAGCCCTCGAAGGCGGCAAGCACGGCACGCAGCGACAGGATGTCCGTCGCGGCGGCGGCGGCCTCGCGCGCGGCTGCGGCCGGACCGCCGGCCGGAACGTGCCCGGGACCCGAAGCCGCGGCGCGGGAGCCTGACGCCCGGGCAACGGGTGCCGGAAGCGGGCGTGGCGCAGCCGTAGCCGCTGCCGCCGGCGACGCGACCGGATGCAGCCGGTCGACCGGAACGGCGTCCAGCGCCTCGTCGGCACCCCACTCGATCTGCAGCCGCAGAAGGGCCAGCGCGTCCACCGAAGTTTCCCCGATCGGTCCGGCAGGAATGAACCGCGATCAATGCCGGGACGGCCGGGAACACGGTTGGCGCGGGCCGGAGGAGCCGCTAGCCTCAAGCATCATGCCATTCCCGCTCGCCCTGCGCATCGTCCCGGTTGCGGCCCTTCTGCTTGTTCCGGTGTCGCATGGCGCCGTTGCCCGCCCGGTGCCCGCTCCGGAGCCGGCGCTCGGCTCCTATCTGGCGGCCACGGTGGCGGGCTACCTGGGCGACAACGGCGTTGCCGCGGACCTGCTTCTCGACTCCGTGTCGCATGATCCGGGGGAAAAGGAGCTGCTGCAGCCAGCCTTCCTGTTCTCGACCCTGGCCGGGCGGCCGGAAGCGGCGGCGCTGGCGGTCCGCGTGCCATCCAGCCTGATCACGACGCTCGTGCTGGCCAACGCCGCCGCGGCGCAAGGCGACTGGACGCCCGCGATCCGCAATCTCGACGCCCTGCCCGGTTCCGCCCTGAACCAGGTGATCCGCCCGCTTCTGCTGGCCTGGGCGCAGCAGGGTGCGGGGGATACCGATGCGGCCCTGCGCACCCTGGCGTCGGTGGGAAGCGGCGGTCCGCTGGCGAGCGCCTGCGCTCTGGAAGCGGGGCTGGTCGCGGAAACCGCCGGCCGCAACGCGGCGGCTGCCGGGCTCTACCGCAACGCGACCGCCTTGTTCTCGGATTCGAGCCTGGCCGCGGTGCAGGAGGCGGGCGGGTTCCTGCTGCGCAGCGGCCATCCCGACGAGGCGCACGCCATGCTCGGGGGATTGGTGCAGCACATCGCGCTGCTGGGCATGGTGCAGTCGGCGCTGTTCGATTCACTCCGCCAGCCGGTGGTGCGCGACCCGAGGCAGGGGCTCGCGCACGCCTACCTGGCGATCGCCGCCCTGCTGCAGGACCCGAACAACGGCGGCGGCGGCAAGGGGGCCAAGGAGGCGGCAGGCTTCATGCTCCGCTTCGCGCTGGACCTGCAGCCCGACCTGGCGCCGGCACGCCTGATGATGGCCGAGCTGCTGGCGCCGGAGCATCCGGAAACCGCGGTCGCGGTGCTGGCGGGCATACGCCACGACGATCCGCTGGCGCCTCTGGCCGAGCTGCGTTCGGCGGAGCTGGCTGCCGCGACCGGACATCGCGACGACAGCATCGCCCGGCTCCAGGCGCTCGTGAACGCTTATCCCGACCGGCCGGAGCCGGCGCAGGCGTTGGGCGACGTGCTGTCGGAAGCCAAGCGCTATCCCGAAGCGGTGGCGGCCTTCGACAAGGCGCTCGACGACCGGCGCAGGCTGGACGGGGCGGGTGCCGGGCTGTCCGGCAGCGACTGGCAGCTGCTGTTCTCGCGCGCGGTGGCGTTCGACCGACAGGACCGCTGGCCGCAGGCGAAGGCCGACCTGCAGCAGGCGCTCGCCTTGTCGCCGGAGGAGCCGTTCGTGCTGAACTACCTCGGCTACAGCATGGTGGAGCGGCACCAGGACCTGCAGCAGGCGCGCTCGCTGATTCAGCGCGCCCTCGACAGCAGGCCCGAGGACGGTTCCATACGCGACAGCCTCGGCTGGGCGATGCTGCGCGAGAACGACGTGCCGGGCGCGATCCGGACGCTGGAACAGGCGGCGGAGCAGATCCCGGAGGATCCCACCGTGAACTACCACCTGGGCTCGGCCTATTGGGCCGCCGGGCGGAAGATCGAGGCGGAGGACCAGTGGCGCTGGGCGCTGGTGCTGCATCCGGAGCCGGACGATGCGGCCAGGATACGCGACGCGCTGCGTCAGGCGGGGGTTCCGGCCGGTCCATGAGCGGGACCGCCATGAGTTGCGCCGCCACGGGTTTCGACGGGCGGCTGGTCGAGCGCGCCCACGCCAAGATCAACCTTTTCCTGCACGTCACCGGCAGGCGGCCGGACGGCTACCACCTGCTTGACAGCCTGGCGGTGTTCGCCGGCGCGCACGACGTGCTGTCCGCGACGCCGGCACCCGAACTCGGCCTGTCGGTGTCGGGCCGGTTCGGCGCGACGCTGCGGCAGGAGGATGCCTCGTCCAACCTGGTGGTGCGGGCGGCCGGGCTGCTTCGCGGTGCCGGATCCCTGGAGCCTGGGGCGGGTGCCGCCTTCCTGCTGGAAAAGAACCTGCCGGTCGCGTCGGGCATCGGTGGCGGCTCGGCCGACGCGGCGGCGGCGCTGCGTTTGCTGTGCCGGCTGTGGCCGGATCGGGCGCCCGAGCCCGCCCGCCTCCAGGCGCTGGCCGTGACGCTCGGCGCGGACGTGCCGGTCTGCCTGTCGGAGCGCCCGGCCCGCATGGGCGGCGTCGGCGACCTGTTGTCGGCGGCGCCGTTCCTGCCCGAGTACGGGCTGCTCCTGGTCAATTGCGGCGAGGCGGTATCCACGCCTGCGGTGTTTCGGGCCCGTGCGGCGGAGCTGCGTGCGCCGGCGGACCTGCCGGCCGGCTGGCCCGACGCGTCGGCGATGGCCGCCGACCTCGGCCGCCTGCACAACGACCTCCAGCCGGCGGCGATCTCGCTTTGCCCCGCGATCGCGGAGGTGCTGGAAGCGATCAAACGGCAGCGCGGCTGCCTGCTGGCCCGGATGAGCGGGTCCGGGGCGACCTGCTTCGGGCTGTTCCCCCAGGCGGCGGCGGCGGCGGCGGCGGCGAACGCGCTGGCCCGTCCGGACTGGTGGGTGTGGGGCGGCGCACCGTGTCGGCCGGGTCCGGACCTGCGTGCTGACAAACGCTTCATGTCGAGTGGCCCCGCGATCCTGTAGGGTGGGCCGGTTTCGCAGCGGGAGAATCAGATGAGCGCACGTCCGGCACGGATGCAGGTCGCGGTTTCGGATGACCGGCAGGTCACCACCCTGACCCTGTTGCCGGAAAGCGGGCTTGAAGGCGAGGTGCCGCTGACGCTGGACCAGCTCGGCCAGCTGATCGCCATCCTGGGGCAGGCGCGTGCAGCGATGCAGGACAAGCGCGCGGTGCCGCCGATGGAGGGCGCCGCCTTCACGCCGGTCTACCAGACCAAGTGGACGGTGCAGCCGGAAGCCCTGACGGAGGGCTCGATCATCGCCTTCCAGCATCCGGCGTTCGGGCCGGTCGGCTTCGTGCTGCCGCCCAGCGACATCGAGAAGGTGGTGCGGGCGCTTACCGCGCACATGGGCATGGTGCACAGCAGCGAGCAGCGTTCGTCGAAGCCGAGCTGAGCCGGCCACGACCACCGGCCGGGCCATGATCCCGGCCGTGCCGCATCGGCTGCGTGCGGTCCCTGCCGCCGGAGCGATGCGGAACCGCTGGCGCCGTGGCTGGACCGGCTTCATCGCCGGCAGCGAAGGCCGCTTCGTGGCGCTCGACGCTGCCTTGTCTAGCGTGGTGCGACGGCGACCCTGCGCCGCGTCATCGCCAGGCCCGCCACGCCGGCAATGATGGCCGCCACCACCAGGCTGCGGTGGCGCGAGGAGAACACTTCCCAGCTGCCGGTGCGCGACCGGTCGTCGAACCGGCCATGCGCCTGCTCCGGGCCGTCGACGGTGTGGTACAGGTTGTTCGGCGCGTCCGGGTCGGTGTGCTGCTTGGTCAGCTGGCCCGAATAACCTGCGCTGGCCAGGTAGCGGTCGGCCAGGCTCGGGGCGATCCGGTTGGCCATGATCGCCACCACGGTCGGGAAGCCGACCCACCATTCGCGGCGATGGTGGAATGCGGCATAGGCGATCGCGCGCGCCGGCACTTCCGGCTCGTAGATCGGCGGCACCGGCTGCGCCTCGTAGCCGGTCTTGTTCATCGCCCAGTTGAACTGCGGCGTGTTCACCGCCGGCAGGTGCACCATGGTCAGGTGGATGTCGTCGCCGTCGTGCAGGATTTCCGAGCGCAGGCTGTCGGTGAAGCCGCGTATCGCCGACTTGGCGCCGCAATACACTGCCTGCAGCGGCACCGAGCGATAAGCCAGCGCCGAGCCTACGTTGACGATGGTGCCACGGCCGCGACGACGCATGCGCTTCAGCGCCGACATGGTGCCGTGCACGGTGCCGAGATAGGTCACCTCCGTGCCGCGCTTCACCTCGGCCGCGCTCAGTTCCGCGACCGCACCGAAGATGGTCGCCATCGCGTTGTTGACCCACACGGTGATGGGGCCGAGCGCCTGCTCGATCGCGTCCGCCGCCGCTTCCACCGCGTCGGCGTCGGCCATGTCGGCTATCGCCACTTCCGCGCGCACCCCCATGCCGCGCGCCTCCTCCGCCGCCTGCTCCAGACGCGCTCGGTTGCGGCCGACCAGGCCCAGGTGGCAGCCGCGCCGCGCTAACTCGCGCGCGGTGGCCCGGCCGACGCCCGCGCCTGCTCCGGTGATAACGACGACCTCGGCCATGCCCTGCTCCTTGAACCGGATCAGCCGGCTGCGCCGCCAACGCCGTCTTCCGTTTCCGGTTCGTCAGCGGATGCGGCTGATGCCCTCGCCGCAATAGTCCATCACCGCGTTGATCAGCCCCAGATGCGATAACGCCTGCGGGATGTTGCCGAGCAGGCGTCGCTCGCCGACGTGATACTCCTCCGCCAGCAGGCCCACGTCGTTGCTCACGCCGACGATGCGGTCGATCATCGCGCGCGCCTCGTCGCGCCTGCCCTGCAGCACCATGCACTGCGCCAACCAGCAGGAGCAGGCGAGGAAGCTGCCCTCGTGCGCACCCGTGTCGGGCGCCTTCTTGCGACGCACGAACCCGTCCTCCATCAGCTCGGCCTCGATCGCGGCGATGGTGCCGGCCATCCGCGGGTCGGACACGGGAAGGAAGCCGACCAGCGGCAGAAGCAGCAGGGACGCATCCAGCGTGTCACTGCCGAACGCCTGCACGAAGCTTTGGCGCTTCGGGTCGAAGCCCTTCTCGTACACCGTGTCGTGGATGGTCCGCGCCAGCCTGCCGAGGGTGTCGCGCCGGTCGTCGTCGAACCGGTCCGCGCTGTCGTGACCGTTGAGGTGGCGGTCGATCGCCACCCAGGCCATCGCCATCGAATAGGTGTAGCACTGCGGCTCGCCGCGGTTCTCCCAGATGTCCGAGCCTGGCTGGTCCCACACCTGCTCAATGTGCCGGATCAGCACGGCCTCGACCTCCAGCGCGCGTTCCTGGGCATCGAGGCCGACGCGCCGGCTGAAATGCATCGCGTCGACCAGCTCGCCCAGCACGTCGAGCTGCTTCTGGCGGGCTGCCTGATTGCCGATGCGTACCGGACCGGCACCTTCGAATCCGGGCAGCCAGTCCACTTCCCATTCATCGAGATGGCGCCGCCCATCGAGGCGGTACATGATCTGTATCTTGTCCGGATCGCCGCCGATCGCGCGCTTGATCCAGTCGCTCCAGCTTCTCGCCTCCTCCTGGTAGCCAGCGTTGAGCAGGGCGGTCAGGGTGAAGGTGGCGTCGCGCAGCCAGCTGTAGCGGTAGTCCCAGTTCATCGACCCGCCGGGCGTTTCCGGCAGCGAGGTGGTGGCGGCGGCGAGCAGCCCGCCGGTGGGCGCGTGGATCAGCGCCTTGAGCGTCAGCAGCGAGCGCTTCACCGCCGTGTCCCAGGGCGTGCGCTTGTCGTATCGCGCCATCCAGTCGCGCCAGTAACGGTCGGTGTCATGCAGCGCGCGCGCCGCGTCCGGCATCGGCGCTGGCGCGCAGTGTGCGGCGGTGTAGCCCAGCACGAACACCTGCCGCTCGCCGGACGCGACCGTGAAGTCGAGCAGGGACTCAGCATTCTCCAGCGTGATCGGCAGAGGGCTGTAAAGCACCACCTGGTTCGGGCCGATCTCGCACAGCACGCCGTTGTCGTGCGGACGGGTCCAGGGCGACATGCTGCCGTAGTCGAAGCGCAGGTTTAGCGACATGCGCATCGCCACGCTGCCTTCCACCCCCTCGACGATGCGGATCAGCGTGGAGGGCGCATCGGAATCGTTGGGGCGCGGCGGCATGAAGTCGATGACACGGACCTGTCCGCCGGCCAAGGACCACAGGCTTTCAAGGATCAGGGTGTCGCCCGCATAGCGCCGCTCAAGGCCCGGCTCGGCGCCAGAAGCCGCGGCGGGCGCGATTCGCCAATGCCCGTGGCTGTCGTCGCCGAGGATGGCGTTGAACGGGCTGTCGCTGTCGAAGCGCGGCCAGCACAGGAAGTCGACCGAGCCGTCGCGCGCGATCAGCGCAGCGGTCTGTCCGTCTCCCACAACCGCATAGTCGGCGATCTGCTTGCCCATCCGGCGTTCTCCCGTGTGTTTCATGCGCGCAAGGCCACCAACACCCCACCGACGATCAGGATTGCCGCGATGGCCGCCAAAACGGAAAGCCTGCGCGCGATGAACGCTTCCGCCGCCGTGCCGAAGCGACGGAGCAGGGCCGCCAGGAGGAAGAAGCGGGCGCCCCGGGTGAGCAGGCTCGCCAGCAGGAACAGGGGCAGGCTGTAATGCGCGGCCCCGGCTGCGATCGCGACCACCTTGTACGGAACCGGCGTCAGGCCCTTCAGCAGGATCACCATGAAGCCGTAGCGGGCGAAGCGGTCGCGATAAACGGCCAGGGCGTGCTCGGCGTGGTAGAAATGGATCAGCCGTGCCGCGAGCCGCACCAGCTCGGCGCCGATCAGCCAGCCGAAGGCTCCGCCGCACAGGCTGGCCAGCGTGCAGATCGCCGCCAGCATCCAGGCGCGGTCCCGCCTCGCCAGCACCAGGGGAATCAGCAGCAGGTCCGGTGGCACCGGAAAGAAGCTGCCCTCGGCCACCGCCACCGCGGCCAGCCAGAACGGTGCCGCCGGCGTCGCGGCGAGGGCCAGCACACGGGCATAAAGACGCTGAAGCATGGATTGGTCCGGACAAAGGATTAAGGAGGCTGCGGTCTAGCAGCGTGTCGCCCGGCAAGGCACGGTCGCCACGCGCTTTCCCAAGAACCGTCAGCGTGTGCGCTTGAGCAGGCGGCCTATGGCGCGTAGCGGCGCGGTGAGCCGCCACGAGCTGGAGGCTTGCATGGCCATGACCAGGGTGTGGAGCCGCTCGATGTCCGACGCGGTTTCCGCCCGTGCAAGCTTGTGCAGCCGCCCGCCCGGCCGCGGCCGGAGCAGCACGTCCTCCACCGTTCCGTGCAGCACCACGTTGTCGTGAAAGAAGCGGCCGAGGTCGCCACCCCCTGCCGGCGTCTCGATCCCGTCCTCGCTTAGGGAGGCGACGGTGAACGCTTCCCAAAGGTGTTCGGCGAAGGTCCGCGCCGCGAAGCCCTGCACGTAGTCGAGGCACCAGGTGTTGAATTCCATCAGGATCGGCGGCCCGAACTGCCCGATCAGCCCGACCGCACCTGCGAGCACCGCGGGCTCGAACCCTTCCACGTCCATCTTGATGAAGTCGACCCGGGCAAGCCCGGCTTCGGCCATGTAGCCGTCCAGCGTCACCACCGGGATCCCGGCTCCCTCGAGCGGAACGACGTGGGAGCTGGAGCCCGCGCCGCGCATCGACATCCGTCCCGGCCGGTCGCCCAAGGCCACCGCGTTTACCGAAACGTTGTTCAAGCCATTGCCGGCGATGTTCTGCCGCAGATGAGTGGCGTTGGCGGGCAGCGCCTCGAAGGCGTGGACGTGCCCGTTCGGCAACAGGAGCGACAGCATCATGGCGGTCAGGCCGATGTTGGCGCCCGCATCGATCACCACCGCATCGGCTGGAAGGTTGGCCTCCACCCAGCGACGCAGCGGCGTCAGTGCCTCGATCATCGCCCCCGCGTCGCGGAAGTACGGGTCGTCGGCGTCGCCACGGAGGGTGACGGGATGGCCGGCTATGCTCGCTGCCTGTGTGGTGGCCGACATAGCTTGCGTGGTGCTCCGCGAGGCAAGGCTTGGGGTCCGGTCGCGAGCCGACGACCCGGGTCCAGAGCATGATGATGCTCTAGCCCGAACCAGCCGTGGGAAACAGTGGCCGTGGTGCGGCCCGCGGACCAGGCGACGCGGAACCGGCTTCGGGACGACCAGCCCACCGATCCGGCGACGCGATCCGCGGCATCTGTTCCGACACCTGCGCCATCAGCGGCCCGCGCGCCATCCGGCACGGCATCCTCGGTCTGCAACGAGGCGTCGGAACGATGCGGGCGAGGGCGGCTCAAGCCACCAGCGTCACCGTGGCGCGCAGGCCGTGCGGGGTGCGGTTGGCGAGCGTGATGTCGCCGCCCTGGCCGCGCACGATGTTGCGGGCGATCGACAGGCCGAGCCCGGTGCCGCCGGTTTCGCGGTTGCGGCTGGTCTCGACCCGCACGAACGGCTCGAACACCCGATCGAGCTGGTCGGGCGGGATGCCGGGGCCGTCATCCTCGACCAGCACCACGACGTGGCCGTCGTCGCGCGGCCGCAGCGTCACCTGCACGCCGCCGCCATAGCTGATCGCGTTGCCGACCAGGTTGGTGAGTGCGCGCTTCAGCGCCAGCGAGCGCGCCTGTATGGTGACCGCGGGCGGAGGCGACGCGAAGCCCACCCGGTCGGCCAGCGCCGGCCTGCCGTCCACGGCGTCGTCCAGCACCGTGCTGAGCAGGGCGTTCAGGTCCAGCGGCACCATCGGCTCGCGGTCGGCGCTGTCGCGGCCGAAGGCGAGGGTGGCGGACACCATGGCTTCCAGCTCGTCCAGGTCGGCCAGGAACTTCGCCTGTAGCTCCTCGTCCTCGATGAACTCCGAACGAAGCTTGAGACGGGTGATGGGCGTGCGCAGGTCGTGGCCGATCGCGGTCAGCAGCAGGGTGCGGTCGGTGACGAAGCGCCTGATTCGGCTGGCCATGGTGTTGAAGGCGACTGCGGCGGTGGAAACCTCCGTCGGCCCGTTCTCCGGCAGCGGGTCGGAGTTGACGTCACGCCCCAGCCGCTCGGCGGCAATCGCCAGCGTACGCAAGGGTGCCGTCAGGCGTCGCACCGCCCAGATGCTGAGCAGGCCGGCGGCGATGGTCATCACCAGGAACGCGACCGGCAGGGTCGGCGACAGGAACGGGTCGGCCAGCGGCATGACGAAGCGCACCGTCAGCCAGCGGTTGTCGTCGGGAAGCTGCATGGCGACAGCATAGGAGCGGCCGAGGCCGGCGATCGGCTCGCCGGGCCGGTGCCGTTCCAACAACCGGTCCCGGTTCCACTCCTGCGGCGCCGGCGGATGCAGCCCGCGCCAGGGCGGCAGCTCCTGGCCCGGAGCGGGCGGGGCGCCGGGAGAACGCTCGCCATTGTACGGTCCGGACGGCATCCGGCCGTCCAGGTTGTTGGCGATCACCACCTGCATCGGGCGCAGGCGGAGTGGGATCGGCATCGCGAACAGGTGGTGCAGCAGCGTGCGCTGGATCGGTTCCGGCGCCGGACGAAGCCGTCCCAGCACCGGCACGGTGGTCAGGAAGACGTGGAACCCCGCCGGCAGGTGCACGCGCTGCAGCTCGTCGTCGCGCGCCAGCGGACCGGCATCGGCCACCATGCGGTAGATGCCGGCGACCTGCGCGCCGGCCTCGCGCTCGTTGTTCAGGCGCGCGAAGTCGATGCGGTCCAGCGCGTGGATCGCGAGCCCCACCGACTGCACCACCACCAGCCCCGACAGCAGGACCAGGGCCGTGCGCGCGGCGAGGCTGCGCGGCAGGAGCCGGATGCGCATCGGGACGGCGTCGTCGGCGGTCAGACCCGCTCGACGTCGGCCGCCAGCACGTAGCCGCCGCCGCGCACGGTCTTGATCACCTGGGCATTGCGGCCATCATCCTCGAGCTTGCGCCTGAGGCGCGAGATGGCGACGTCGATCGCGCGGTCGAACGGGCCGGCCTGGCGGCCGCGAAGCAGGTCGAGCAGCATGTCGCGCGTCAGCACCCGGTTGGCGCGGTCGAGCAGCGCCACCAGCAGCTCGTATTCGCCGCCGGTCAGCGGCACCTCGGCGCCGTCCGGGTTGAGCAGGCGGCGTCGTAGCGGCTCCAGGGTCCAGCCGGCGAAGCGCAGCACGCGGCTTTCGCCGTCCGGCTTGCGCTCGTCGCGCTCGCCGGTGCGTCGCATCACCGCGCGCATGCGGGCCATCAGCTCGCGCGGGTTGAACGGCTTGGGCACGTAGTCGTCGGCGCCGAGTTCCAGGCCGATGATGCGGTCGGTCTCGTCGCCCATCGCGGTCAGCATCACGATCGGCACGTTGCCCTGGGTGCGCATCCAGCGCGCGAGGTCGAGGCCGCTTTCGCCCGGCAGCATCAGGTCCAGCACCACCAGCTGATAATGTCCGTTGCTCCAGGCGCGTCGCGCCTCACGGCCGTCGCGCGCGGTGGTCACACGGAACCGGTTGCGCTCAAGGAAGCGCGCGAGCAGTTCGCGTATCTCGCGGTCGTCGTCGACGATCAGGATGTGGGGCAGCTGTTCCATGGCCAGCACACGCTATCACTGTAACAGCCCTGCTGTGCACTGGCCGTTTCAATTGGTTGCACTGCGGGCCGCTTGCCGCCGCCATCCTTACTCGGCGTAGATCATTTTCCGGGTCATGCCGCCGTCGGACACGAATTCGGCACCGGTCACGAAGCCGGACTCCGGCCCGAGCAGCCAGGCGGCAAGGGCGGCGATGTCCTCTACCCGCCCGACCCGCCCGGCCGGATGCTGTCCGTGGTCCACGGGGGAAAGCAGCTCGCCGGACACGTCGATCCAGCCCGGACTGATGCAGTTGGCGCGCACCGCCGGTCCCAGGCTAACCGCCAGGGCGTGTGTCAGCGCCACCAGCCCGCCCTTGGACGCGGCATAGCTTTCGGTATCGGGCTCGGACATGCGCGCGCGCGTGGACGCGATCGCGACGATGGCGCCCGCATCCCCGGCCGGACCCCGAAGCAGAGGGCCGGCGGCGCGCGCCAACAGGAACAGGCTGGAAAGGTTGGTATCGAGCACGCCCGTCCATTCGGCCAGCGACAGCTCGGCCAGGGGCTTGCGGACCATGATCCCGGCATTGCTCACCAGGCCGTGCAGCCGTCCCGCCTCGCGGCCGATGCGCGCGCAGGCCGCTTCCACGTCGGCCTCCCGCGACACGTCCGCGTCGAGCGGATGAAAGCGGTCATCGTGCAGCGTGGGCGGCGTGCGGTCGAGGCCATACACGCTCCAGCCGTCGCGAAGCAGGCGCGCGACGATGCCGGCGCCGATGCCGTGCGAGCTGCCGGTGACCAGGGCGATGCGCGGGTCGTCTCCAAGGGGGCGGTGTGGCACACTGATATCTCCGTTCGCAGGCGTTTCAACGTCGGGCGGATGGTTGGAGATGCCGGATGCGGGTGGTTTCGCGTCAACCGTGGGAGAAGCGATGGCCGACCGTTCCCACCGCCTGCCGCCGCTGCTCGGCAACATCCTGTCGGGCGGAATCCTGCTGGGCGGAATCCTGCTGGGCGGGGCCGCGCCGGCCGACGGGCCGCAACCACCGCCTGCGGGCCTGTCCCCTGCGGGCTTGGCGCCGCCCGCAGCGTCGGTTCCGGCTGCCGGCCCTGACGCGGCGGCCGGTCGGCCGACAGTTCCCGCCACCGTGACGAGCCAGCCGGCGGGTCAAGCCGCAGCTTCCGGCCGGCCGGAAGCCCATGGCGCCGGGGAACCCGTCGGCGACGCCATCCCGCCGCAGCTGGCCGGGGATCGCGCCGACGCGATCGCGCACGACATGCTGCTGCACCCACCGCAGAAGCTGGTGCCGCCGCAATCCGCGTTCCGGCTGCTGACAGCCAAGCACCCGCTCGGCGGCCTGCTGGATCGCAGCGTGCGCGGGGTCGAGAACAGCCAGGTCGGGCGGGTGATCGACGTGCTGATCGGCGACGACGGCAAGCCGGTGGCCCTGGAGCTCGACGTCGGCGGCTTCATGGGCGTGGGCAACCGCAGGATCGCCGTGGCCTGGGGGTTGTTCGACCTGTCGAAGCCCGAGGGAAGCGACCCGCTTCGGCTGGCGCTGACCGAAGCGCAGGTCAAGTCGGCGCCGGCGGTCGAGGAGTCCGGGCAGGTGACGGTGGTGATGGGCGCCAACGCGGCGGCAACCCCGAAGCCGGCGGCTTCCGCCGCGGGCAACGGGACGTCCGGTGCCTCGAACCCAGCCGACGGGTCGGGCATCACGGGTCCGCTCCCGGGCCTGATGCCCCTGCCGGCTGGAAAGGGAGCGCCTGTCGCCTCCAACCCCGCCGACGGGTCGACGATCACGCCGCCGGTACGGCCTGCGGCAGCGGCCCCGGCGTTGGTTCCGCAGCCCGCAACGCCGGCTGTTCCGCAACCCAACGGTTCGGCGGTTCCCCGACCAGCACCGGCCGCCGCCCCGCCGGCTCCGAGGCAGCGGTCCTGAGCCTGAAGTTGCGCCGCCCGATCCGCGCGGCTGCCCCAGGGGCTGCCCAAGGGGCTGCCCAGGAGGCTATCCCAGGGGCTACATCGACGGCCATCGACCGGCGCAGCCAGCACGGCCTGGACTGGACGAACTTCTTCGTCGCCAACCTCCAGCAGGCGTTCGGGCCGTTCATCGCCGTTTATCTGACCAGCCAGCACTGGACCCAGGGCCAGATCGGCCTTGTGCTGACCGTGGGCACGGTGACGGCGATGGTGAGCCAGGTCCCGGCCGGCCTCACGGTCGACCTGCTGCGCAACAAGCACTTGGCCGCCACGGCGTCGATCGTGGCGATCGTGGTATCGTGCCTGATGCTGGCGGCCCTGCCGGAACAGCTGCCCGTCACCCTGGCGGAGGTGCTGCACGGCTTTGCCAGCTGCATGCTCAACCCGGCGATCGCGGCGATCACCCTGTCCGTGGTCACGGCACAGGCGTTGAACGGCCGATCCCCCCAGGACCGGTCGCGTGACGCGGCGTCGGCGGCGCTGGGCGAACGGTTCGGACGCAACAACAGCTTTGCCCAGATCGGCGCCGCCCTGTCGGCCGGGCTGATGGGCGGGGTCGGCTACCTCGTGTCCGCCCGGGCGACCTTCTATCTCGGCGCCCTGATGGCGCTGCCCGGCCTCGTGGCGCTCCGGGCCATCGTCCGGTCGCCGGCGCCGGAGGCCGCGTCCGTGCCCCGCGCCGGCGGCGCGTCCGTTTCGTCGCCACCGTCGCACGGGGTGCGCAGCCTGCTTCGCAATCGCCGGCTCTACGGGTTCGGCGTCTGCGTCGTGTTCTTCCACCTGTCCACCGGCGGCATGCTGCCGCTGGCGGCGGGCGAGGTGACGCGCGAAGCGGGACGGTTCGCCGAGCTGGTGATCGCTGCCTGCATCCTGCTGCCGCAGGTGATCGGTGCGGTGCTGTCGCCCCGCATCGGCCACTGGGCCGGCGTGTATGGCAGGCGCCCGGTGATGCTGCTGGCCTTCACCGCCCTGCCGCTGCGCGGCCTGCTGCTGGCGGCATCGAGCGCACCGTGGATGATCGTGTCGGCCCAGCTGCTGGACGCGGTCAGCTCCGCCGCCTTCGGGGTGTTGCTGCCGCTTGTGGCGGCCGATCTCAGCCGCGGCACCGGCCGCTTCAACCTGTGCCTGGGGCTGCTTGGGCTGGCGATCGGCGCCGGCGCCAGCTTCAGCACCACCCTGGGCGGCTTCCTGGCCGACCGCTCCCTTCCGGCCGGCTTCCTGGCGCTGGCCGCCGCGGGCCTCGCCTGCGTGTTGTCGGTATGGCTGCTGTTCCCCGAAACCGCGCCACCGAAGGCAAGCGACGAGGAAAACGAAGTCAGCCCATCCAGGACGGGACCGGCAGCCCTTTTCCGCGCAGGAACTCCGGATTGAACAGCTTGGACTGGTAGCGCGCGCCGCCGTCGCACAGGATCGTCGCCACCGTGTGGCCCGGTCCCAGGCGACGCGCCACCCGGACCGCCGCCGCGACGTTGATCCCGGCCGAGCCGCCGATCGAGATCCCCTCGTTGATCAGAAGCGCGAACACCTGTTCCAGCGCTTCCGCATCGGGAATGCGCTCGGCGTCGTCGATGTGGATATCACGGAGGTTGCCCGGCACACGCGACTGGCCGATGCCTTCGGTGATGGAGGAGCCCTGCACGTCCAGCGTGCCTGTCTTGACCCAGCCATACAGGGCCGATCCTTCCGGGTCGGCCAGCACGATCTCCGGCACGGCGCGGCCCGCCTTTTCGGCCACGTCTCGCAGGCCCAGCGCCACGCCGCCCAAGGTGCCGCCGGTGCCGCAGGCGCAGGTGAACGCATGGAGCGCGCCACCTGTCTGCTGCCACAGCTCTGCCGCGGTGGTGGCGCGGTGGCCTTCCCGGTTGGCCAGGTTGTCGAACTGGTTGGCCCACACCGCGCCCATCTCCTCCGCCAGTCGGCGCGACACGTGCACGTAGTTGCCCGGGTCCTTGAACGGCCTGGCCGGCACCAGGCGCAGGTCGGCGCCCATGGTGCGCAGGAGGTCGATCTTCTCCCGGCTCTGCGTGTCCGGCATCACGATCACGCTTCGGTAGCCGCGCGCGTTGCCGACCAGGGTCAGGCCGATGCCGGTGTTGCCGGCGGTGCCTTCCACGATTGTGCCGCCGGGCTGGAGCGAGCCGTCCCGCTCGGCCGCGTCGATGATGGCCGCCGCTGCGCGGTCCTTCACCGAACCGCCCGGGTTCATGAACTCGGCCTTGCCGTAGATGTCGCAGCCGGTGAGCTCCGACGCCCGTCGCAGCCGCAACAGCGGGGTGCCGCCGATCGCGGCGTCAAGATCCGGCGATGCCGACTGCCAGCCCGGCAGCTCGGGATCCGGCGTAATTGTGCTTCGGGCCATCACGGACCACCTTTGCCGGCAGGTTCGGGAAACGGGAGTGCTTGAGATGGTCGAGGACGTCGGTGCGCAACAGGCCCATGCGGCGCTCGTGCGCGATCCGGACGCGCAGCTGGTCGACGTCCGAACGGACGCGGAATGGTCCTATGTGGGGCTGCCGGACCTGTCGGCGCAGGGCAAGCGGGTGCTCCTGGTGCAATGGCAGAGCTTCCCCAGCGGCGCTCCCAATCCCGATTTCGTCGAGCAGCTGGGTCAGGCGGGCCTGACGCGCCAGCACGTGATCTACTTCATCTGCCGAAGCGGCGTGCGCAGCCTGGCGGCTGCGGAAGCGGCGCAGCAGGCCGGCTACCGCACCACCTTCAACGTGGCGGACGGCTTCGAGGGACCGCCCGATGCGAGCGGGCACCGCGGCACGGTGGCCGGCTGGAAGGCGGACGGGCTGCCCTGGCGACAAGGCTGAGCATCACCGGCGCTGCCGCGAGTTCGACCAGGCCTCAATCGCGGCCGGCCGGCTCCGCATCGGCGTCGTAGAGCACCTGCAGCACCACGCACCAGGAATAGCGGCTGTCGAGCGAGCTGCCGTCCGATGCCGACAACATCCCGTTCGGTCCGATCGGCACGTGCGTGAGCGCCACCGCGTCGTCGACGTTGCCGCCGATCATGCTGACCTGGTGCGCATCGCGTGCCACCACCAGCCCGCAATGGGCGGGGAAGCCGTTGCGCGTGGGCAGGTTCTCGAAGCGTATCCCCCGCCCGGTGCTGCGTCCGGCGCAGATCAGATCGCCGAGCTGCGGCGCGTAGCTGGCCGGATCCTGCGCGCGCAGGCCGGTTGCGGCACCCGACGCGGCGGCGTTGATATAGGTGGAATGGTTCGGTGCGTATGGGAAACGGTCGCCGGCGCCGTCGATCCGCATCACGTAGGAGATGAAGGCGGCCGACCACGCGTAGCGGGCGTCGTGCACGAAGTCGAACGGCGTGCCGGCGCTGTCGTGCTTGCCGGTCCAGCTGACCTCGGTCTCGTACGGGTCCTGGCCGATCCACCAGTACTCGCCGACACGTTCCCACAACCCCGGAAGCCGTTCCGGCTTGACGGCCGTGCCCGACGCGTCGGGCCGCTGCTCGGGATCGTCGTCGTCCACCGGCTCGCCGAACAGGCGCCATTCGCGCAGGGCGATGGCGACCGCGTCCTGCCGGTTGAACGGCGCGAAGGAGCGGGTGGCGAAGTCCGGCACGTGCTCGTCCGGCGCGGCGGGACCTTGCGAGGTGCGGTACTGCGCCACCGGCGTCGGCTCGGGCACGGGCTGCGGCGGGTGCGCTGGCGGCGTATCGGCGCATCCGGCGAGCAGGACGCCGCACCAGGCCAGCAGTGCCACGGGACAGGATTGCCGCAGGCGAGGCGGCATGGGGACTCGGTGCGTGGTCATCGTGGTCTTATGCACGCTCCGGAAACAGCGACGCGAGCCCCGACTCGGACGCGTCGCACAAGCCGCGCTCGGTGATGAGGCCGCTCACCAGCCGCGACGGCGTCACGTCGAAAGCGGGATTGGCGGCGGGGGTTCCATCGGGCGTCACCTGCACCCGGACCGACGTCCCGTCAGGGCCGCGGCCGGTGACGTGGGTGACCTCGTCCTGTCCGCGCTCCTCGATCGGCACCTCGGATAGGCCGTCCGCCACGGTCCAGTCGATGGTGGTCGACGGCAGTGCTACCCAGAACGGCACCCCGTTGTCCCGTGCTGCGAGCGCCTTGAGGTAGGTGCCGATCTTGTTGACGACGTCGCCGTTGCGCGTCACGCGGTCGGTGCCGACGATCACCAGGTCTACCTGTCCGCGCTGCATCAGGTGGCCGCCGGCGTTGTCGGAGATCACGGTGTGGCCGACGCCGTGGCTGCCGAGCTCCCACGCGGTGAGTGCGGCACCCTGGTTGCGCGGCCGCGTCTCGTCCACCCAGACATGCACGTCCGTGCCTGCGTCGTGCGCCATGTAGATCGGCGCCAGCGCCGTGCCCCAGTCCACCGTGGCGATCCAGCCCGCGTTGCAGTGGGTGAGCAGGCGCACCGTTGCGTCGCCGCCCCCGGCGCGCTTCGTGGCGGCGATCTCCTGGATCAGGCCCAGGCCGTGTCGGCCGATGGCCTCGTTCTGCGCCACATCCTCGTCGCAGATCAGGCTGGCCTCGTGATACGCGACGCGCACGCGATCGGCGGGCGACGTGTTGCGCAGACGCGTGAGCATGCGCGCGATCGCCCAGCGCAGGTTGATCGCGGTGGGACGGGACGCGGCCAGGGTGGCAGCGTCGCGTTCCATCGCGTCCGTGCCGCTGTCGACGCGAAGCGCCAGCGCCAGGCCGTAGGCCGCCATCGCGCCGATCAACGGTGCCCCGCGCACCTGCATGCCGTTGATCGCGTCCACGACCTCGGCGCACGTGGACAGGCGCAGGACGTCGACCGACCAGGGCAGCCTGGTTTGGTCGAAGATGCGCACCGAGAACCCGTCCTCGGGATCGATCCAGACGCTGCGGAAGACTTGGCCGTTGATCTTCATGTGCGAGGAACGCTCCGGCGAGAACAGAACCGTGGCGATCCCGGAGGGGCGCGGCGGCCGTGGTGTCCTAGCATCGCGTCGCCGCCGGCGCACCCATGGCCGGATGCCGCGTCGATCGCATCCGCGTGTGATCGGCATCGACGGTCACGGCTGTCGCCGCACCGTGGCGGGGAGCGGCCGGGCCGGATCGCGAGATGCCAGCGCGCAACTGCATTCTCGCGATCCATGCGCAGGGTGTGGCCGCGCCGGCTCATCGTCGCATGGAAGATCCCGATACGACCGGCGTCACGGAACTTTAGTGTAACGGTTGCTTTTCGTTGACAGAACTACGCGGTTCGAGGATGAGCGTATTCGATCGTGTGTCATCGGGCGGCGAATCGCATTGTCGGCGTTCTGCCGGTCGAGCTGCTCAAAGATGAACGTGCGACCGGAACAGGACGAGCCTGCATGCTGCATGTCAGTCGCGTGGACCGAGCGGGACGCTCGTCTTTCGCCGGTCGCGGCACAGATCGGCCTGTAGTCCTCACAGCCAGCCACCATCTCCACCAAGCAGAGGGTCTCGATCATGAGTAGCGACACCACCGACGGCAGGCGCACCCGCGCCATGGCAGTGCGGGCAGGAGGCCGGCGTACCGCCGCTTCCGGCGCGCGCAGCACTACCGCGCGCACCACGCGCACCGGCGCCACCGCGTCCACGCGGTCGGCTGCGGCCAAGAAGCTTGGTGCCAAGTCGGCGAAGTCCACCAAGACGGCCAAGCCGGCGGCGAAAAGCACGCGCACGGCAAAGGCGCCCGCGCGAGCCGCCAAGACACGGACCGCCACGACACGGGCCGCCACGACAAGGGCCGCCACGACAAGGGCCGCCACGACGCGGGCGACCAAGGCGTCGACGACGCGCGCAAAGACCTCTCGGACCCCTGCACGTACCACCAAGGCTGCCGCTTCCGCTAAGGCTGCGGCACCGAAGAGGACGACGCGCGCGAAAGCCGCGCCTGCGACCAAGCGCGCCGCCGGCCGTACGACGACCCGTGCCGCGTCCGGTCGCACCGCCACCGCTCGCACCACGCGTAACGGTGCTACCGCGACCGCGACACGGAAGGCGCCTGCCCGTACCACTCGCGCGACGACGGCGCGAACGGCCGCAACCCGGACCACGAAGTCGGCCGCGAGCGCAGGTGGAGCGAAGCGGACGTCGGCAGCCACCGCGCGCAAGACGACTGCCAAGGCCGATACCGCGCGCTCGACGCGCACCACCAAGAGCCTGGCCACCCGTTCTGCGGCAGCGAAATCCCCCGCATCCACGCGGAAAGCCCGAACCACGCGTTCGGACGCGGCGGACAAGCCGGCTGCCCGGGCCAGGACCCGGACCATGCAGGCGGCGGCCGAGCCCGCGGCGCGCGCCGGCGCGAAGGCCTCGCCCGACAAGCACGACGCCGCGGTGAAGATGCGTCGCTCGCCCAGCGCTGCAACGCGTCGGGAAGCCTCGGAGGAGCTGCGCGAAACGTCGCCGGTTGGACATCGTCGCGGTCGCAAGGCCGCGCCGGAGGCAGCGAACGAGGCGGCGCCACCGGTTGACGAGGCGGCGCCGGTCGAGCCACAGGCGGAAGCGCACCACGACGAGGAGTAGCGCGTTCCGTTCCATACAGGCAGGGAAGGGCCGGATGTTGATCCGGTTCTTCCCGTCACGGTGGATGGAGCCGCAACGGCGCGGCTGCAGGATTTTACGCGACCCGAGCAGACGTTCTCAAGCGCGGACGATCAAGGCAACGGCGCTGGCGGCGTATGGGCGTGGCCTGTTGCCGCGCGCACCGTAGCCGACCGGCGCCTGGGCCTGCCGCGCAGCGTTTGCGACCACCCCCATGATCCTGTTCTGCACCTTGATGGCTCGCCTGAGCAGTTCCCTGTTCTCCTCGACAAGCTGCTTCAACCGGACTGCCAGCGCGTTGCGCGAGGGATCCTGCTCCGTCCCGGCCTGATTGGAAGAAGCAGAAGAGGCCGCATTCAGCGCGTCGAGTGCCGCCCGTTTCCTGTCGACGAAGTCGCCGACGCGGCGATAGGCGAGCGCCTCGAGCGCTGCGTTCTCCTCAGCAAGAACCGCCACCAGCTGTTCGACCGCGTTCTGCTGGTCCCGCGTCATCGCTGCTTCTCCTGCATCTTCAACATCTGCCCGTAGATCCCCTGGGCCAGCCCGAAGCCGCCATGGCTTTCCACCTGCTTGGCCATCTCGGTGATGAGCATGGGCTTGAAGTTCGACTCGCCGGCCCCGCCGCCGAAAAGCTCCTGGGACTGATCCACCGTGTCGAACATCGGCTGGAGCAGCTGCCCGATCGTCATCGCTTCGAAATCCTTGGCCGCTTTCATCACTTTCGGGTTCACGTCCGATCCCTGCGCCGGCCCGGCGGTCGGCGGAACCGCGTTTATCGTCATCGCACCACCAAGTCGGCCTGCAGCGCACCGGCCGCCTTGATGGTCTGCAGGATGCTGATCATGTCGCGCGGGCCCACACCCAGCGCGTTGAGGCCGCCCACCAGGTCGCGCAGGCTGGGACCTTCCGCCAGGATGCCAAGCTGCTTGCCGGCGCCGGTGTCGACCTTGATCGACGTGCGCGGCAGGATCGCAGTCCTGCCGCCGGAGAAAGCGCCGGGCTGGGAAGCGACGGGGGACTCGTTGACCTGCACCGTCAGGTTGCCCTGCGCGATGGCGACCGTACTGATCCGGACATTGTCCCCCATCACGATGGTGCCGCTCGCCTCGTCGACCACCACCGTCGCCGGCGTGTCCGGCTGCACCAGCAGGTCCTCGATTCGGCCGAGCACCGACATGACGTCGCTGCCGGCCAGCGCCAGGGTGACGGTACGCGGGTCATCGACCCGGGCGATGGAGCCGACGCTGTTGTTGATGACGGCAGCCATGCGCTCGGCCGTAGTGAGGTCTGGATTGCGCAACGACAGGTGCAGGACGTTGCGCGCCCCGAGGTCGACCAGCACCTCCTTCTCGACGATGCCGCCGTTGGCGATGTGCGCGCTGGTGGGAATGTTGCGGGTGATGGAGGCGCCCGCTCCCTTGGCGGCAAAGGCGCTGCTGACCAGCTGCCCCTGCGCCACCGCGTAGACGTCGCCGTCGGCCGCCATCAGCGGCGTGACCAGCAGGGTGCCGCCAGACAGGTCGGTGGCATCCCCCGTGGCCGACACGGTCACGTCGATGTGACTGCCGCCATGGGAAAAGGCCGGCAGTTCAGCGGTAACCATGACTGCCGCGATGTCCCGGGTTTGCAGCGTCGACTGCTGGTCGCGGATGTTCACGCCGAGGCGTTCCAGCATGCTGATCAGCGATTCGCGCGTGAACACCGAGTTGTTCAGGCGGTCGCCGGTGCCGTTCAAACCCACCACCAGGCCATAGCCGATCAGCTGGTTGCTGCGCACGCCCTCGATGTCGGCGATATCCTTTATCCGGACCGCTTCCGCGCCCGCGAACCGGGGCCCGGCGAGCACGGAAAAAGCGACCAGGATCAAAAAGCAGATCGTGCGCATCGCATCCCTTCAAGGGTGATCAAGGCTTATGCTGTGCATTCTGGCGCGATAGAATGAACAACGTCTGAACGTCGACGACGATCTGGCGGACTCCGCGGCTGGCAAAGGGCCTGGCAACCATGAGCGTGTCGTCGATCGGTCCGACCGGCAGCCTGCGGCCGCCGACGCAGGCGCAACCGGTTGGCCAGGCGGGCTTTCTTGTTCCCGATGGAACCGCGCCAGCGTCCTCCAACGTGCAGGGCGTGACGCAACCGACCACGGTCGGGACAGCTGTCATGCTTGCCTTGCAGGAACGTGCAGGTGCCGAGGCGGGTGATCAGGAAGCGCGTCAGCATGGACAGCGCCTGCTGGCAGCACTCGCCAAATTGCAGCGCGCCCTGTTGTCCGGCAACCAGGCTGATACGCTCCAGGAACTTTCGCGCCTGAGCGAGGAAGGTGGACAGGCGGTGGATCCGGCGTTGGCTCAGGTGATCCGGTCCATCCGGTTGCGGGCTCGTCTCGAGCTGGTGAGGGCAGCGAAGGCCGCAGACCGGGCTTCCGTTCCGGGTTCTTGACCGCTCGATGACAGCCTCAGTTGGCGCTTGGCTCCACCCGCGCGCGTGAGTATAAGCCGGCCATTCCTTCTCGGCGGCGCCTACCGCCGCTTCAGGTAAAGACGCTCATGATCACCTTGCCCTCCGATTATCGCCCGGCCGACGACGAGGAGTTCATGAACTCGCTCCAGGTGGAATATTTCCGCTTGAAGCTGCTCCGCTGGCGTGCCGACCTCCTGAAGGAAGCAGACGGTACCCTGGCCAGCCTGTCGGAAGGCGGCATCCACGAGGCCGACATCACCGACCGCGCCAGCGTCGAGACCGACCGCGCTCTCGAGTTGCGGACACGCGACCGCGCACGCAAGCTGATTGCCAAGATCGGGCAGGCCTTGTTGCGGATCGAGAACGGAAGCTACGGCTTCTGCGAGGAGACCGGCGAGCCGATCGGCCTCAAGCGACTGGAAGCCCGGCCGATCGCCACGCTGTCAATCGAGGCACAGGAGCGTCACGAGCGGATGGAAAAGGTCCACCGTGACGATTGACCCCGGTCAGAACGGCAGGACGATGTCCATCAGCTGCTGCCCGTAGCGGGGCGTCTGCAGGTCCGTCAACTGCCCCTTGCCGCCATAGGAGATGCGGGCTTCCGCCATGCGGTCGTGGGTGATGGTGTTGTCGCCGGTGATGTCCTGCGGCCGGACGATGCCGCTGACCTGCAAAATTCTGAGCTCGCTGTTGACACGAACCTCCTGACGCGCACTGACCACAAAGTTGCCGTTCGGCAGTACTTGGGTGATGGTCCCGGCAAGCCGCAGGGTGACGGTCTCGTTGCGCTTGGTACTGCCGGTCGCGATGTTGCTGTTGGTGCTGTTGGTCGAAACCGAGGACGCTCCTAGCACCGACTGCACCACCTTCTGCTTGAGCCCGAACAGGTTCGGCACCCCCATCGACTCTGATCCCGTGCGCGAGGCGGTGCCGTTGTTCTCGAAGTCGGCGTTGTCGGTAATGTCGACCAGCACCGTCAGCAGGTCGCCCACCTGGGCTGCGCGCTGATCTTTGAAGAAGGCGCGACTCCCCGGCCGCCAAAGGCTGGCAAGGTCGCTTGGCGTCTGCTGTAGCGGCGGCATCGGCATGGTGAGCGGTCTGTAGTCACGTGCGGCCGTCGGATCAGTGATGGGCGTCATGCTGGGCGGCCGTCCCAGGTCCGACAAGCGTGACAAGGCGCCGCAGCCGGAAAGCAGGCAGCAGAGCACCATTCCGGCGATGTTGGTCGATCTGTTGATCATGGATAGGACGCCTCCTGCGCCAGCCTGTTCCAATTCCGACCGCCGCCTGTGGACGCGCCGGATGCCAGTTGCGGCAGCTCGGTTTGCGTGCCGCCGGATTGCAGGATCACCGGCGCTGTCCCGGCATCGATCCTGACGTCGGCCGTGCTCGTGACTTGGCCGATCAGCACGGCATGGGACACGCTGTTGATCACGTGGATGCGATCACCGGCGGCACCCGCCTCCAGGGCCACGCCTGCCGTCGTCAACGTCAGGCCGGAGCCTTCGAGCCGCAGCACGACGGGACGGCCACGGCTCACCAGCATCGGCCTGATCAGCATGTCCCGCATCAGCGGGACGCCGCCCGATCCCTGCTGCCTCAGCGCGAGGCCGTCCACATCCGCGGCGGCTGTTATCGGCGTCCCGTGCAGGCTGCTGCTGCGGACACGGACGACCTGTAGGTCGGACGCCGACAACAGCGAGCCAGCAGGAAGGGGCTGGTTCAGCGCGAGCACGTTCACCTGCTGCTCGGCCCGGCCGGTTACACGCAACGTGACCGGGTCCGCGTTCGGCGCCGGAAACGCGAGCAGCGCCGAGAAGCGCCCGCTCTGGGCGTCATAGTCGAGCGTCTGGATTTCGGGAGGAGCCGTCACTTCCGCCGGCAAGGAAGGCGAGGCGAAAGCGCCCAGGGACACGTCGCTCCCGAGCGGCATACCGCTCGCGATCATGGCAGGCTTGAGGATCGCCATGATCTCCTCCCGCCTGATCAGACGGGCCGGCCGGTTGAGGACGGTAGATGCGTAGCTTGCACCTGGCTGCCAATCGACGCCAAATTGGGACGCGATCGCAACGAGCTGGCTGAACGGGACGACGATGTGTTGTCCAGGAGCGGGGGCTGGCCCGATGTCGCAGTCCTGTCCGGGTTGCAGATCGCTGAACAGGTCCGACAACCTGACCATGTCCCCATGCAGTGCCACCTGCCTGCGCAGTGAGGCGGCGGATGCGGGCACGCCGTGCGCCAGAACGGCCGTCGCGACCGCCAACGCGATCATGAAGCGCGAACGGCGGCTCATTTGAGGTTGGTCAGCGTCTGCATCATGTCGTCCGACGCGGTGATCACCTTGCTGTTCATCTCGTAGGCGCGTTGCGCGCTGATGAGGTTGGTGATCTCGCTGACGACGTTGACGTTCGAGCTTTCCACGAAACCCTGCATGACGCTGCCGAACCCGGACGCGCCGGGTGCCCCGGTGGTGGGAGCGCCGGACGCCGTGGTCTGCACCAACATGTTGTCGCCTTCGGCTTCCAGGCCGGCCTCGTTGGGAAACACCGCCAGCTGCAGCTGACCGACCGTCTGGCTGGCCGTCTGCCCAGCCAGGGTGACCTGCACCTGACCCGACGAGTTGATGGTGATGCTCTGGGCGTTGGTTGGCACCGTGATCCCCGGAGCCACTGCATACCCATTGGACGTCACGATGGTGCCGTCCGAGGCCAGCGCCAGGGTGCCGTCGCGCGTATAGGCGGTGTCGCCCGACGGCATGGTGACCTGGAAGTAGCCGTTGCCCTGGATGGCGAGGTCGAGGCTGTTGCTGGTCTGGGTGAGGTTGCCCTGCTCGCTGATCCGGTAGATGGCGGCCGTCTTCACGCCGAGGCCGACCTGGGCGCCGGACGGCAGGACGCTGCCGCTGTCGGAACTGTTCGAGCCGACGCGGCGCAGGTCCTGGTAGATCAGGTCCTGGAACTCGGCCCGCCTGCGCTTGAAGCCGGTCGTGGTCATGTTGGCGATGTTGTTCGAGATGACCTCGACGTTGGTCTGCTGCGCCTGCATCCCGGTGCCGGCAATATCAAGTGAGCGCATCTAGTCCTCCCGTCATGCTGGTTCGAATCGCTTCAAGCCTGCTGCTGGACGATCTTGTCGATCGCCGACTGCTGGCGCTGGTTCTCACTTTCGACGAACTGCGAAACGAATTGGAAGTCGCGCTGCGTCTGGATCATGTGCGTCAGCTCGTTGATCGGCTGGACGTTGCTGGTCTCGATCATCCCCTGGGCGACCTTCGGCTGTGCTGCCGAAGTGGTTCCGGCGGTGGCGCGGTAGAGCGTGCCGCCCTCCGGCACCAGCTGGTTGGGATCGTCAACCGTCACCACGCCGACCTGGCCGATCGTTCCGTTGTCGGTCGAGATCGTGCCGTTGCCGGAGATGCGGATGTTGGTGTCGGACGGCGACAGCTGGAGCGGGCTGCCGTTCTTGTCCAGCAGGAGGTTTCCCGAAGCGTCGGCGATATGGCCGTCCGGCATCAGCCCGAACTTGCCGGAGCGGGTGAGGCGGGGGCCCGCGGACGTCGAGACGGTGAAGAAGCCGGGGCCGCTCAGCGCCATGTCGAGCGGGTTGCCGGTTTGGGTCAGGCTGCCATCCTTCCGGTCGAGATAGGTGGCCCTGTCCTGGGTGTAGTGCAGGACGGCACCGCCGGACGGCGCGTTTACGCCCTGCTGCTGCGACAGGTAGTCGCTGAACAGCACGCGCTGCGCCTTGAAGCCATCCGTGTTGGCGTTCGCGATGTTGTTCGCGATCACATCCATGGTTCGCTGCTGGGTGTCGAGACGCGACAGCGCGATGTAGGTCGTGTTTTCCATCTGGGGACCCCGAAGACGCCGCATCATCGGGCACGACAGCTTAATGGGCGGTTAAGCCCGTCCAAGGCATCGAAGGCGACCTCATCCATCCTCCTTTAAGCACTCGTTAACCAGCGCGACCCCATCCTGCCGCGGGGCCAGAACGGCCCGGACAGGAGCGGGCGAATGAGCGGCAAGGATGCGGCGGCAGGTCCCTCGGGCGGAGGAAAGAAGCGGATCCTCATGATCGGCGCGGCCATGGCGGTCGTCGCCCTGGCAGCTGGTCTCTGGTTCAGCGGCATCCTGAAACACGCTCGTGGGCACGCAGCGCCCAAGGCGGTGGCGGCGGTCGAGGCGCCGATCCTGATCGACCTGCCCGACATCGTCTCGAACCTCGATACGGGCGGCCGACGCGCCACCTTCATCAAGCTGCACGCAAAGATCGAAGTCAGCCACGCTGCCGAGGCCGCCACGCTGCAGGCCGGGATGCCGCAGATTCTCGACATCTTCCAGTCCTATCTCAGGAGCACCCGCCCGGAGGAGCTGCGCGGTGGCGACGGCACCTACCGTCTCCGCGAGGCGCTCATGAACCGCATCGACATGACGCTGGCGCCCGTCCAGGTGACGGACCTGCTCTTCACCCAGATTCTCGTCCAATGAGCGGTATGAGCGGCAGCCCGTCCGATGAGGACCTGGCGTCGGCCTGGGCATCCTCCATCGAGAACGAGGGCGGCAGTTCCCTGGACACCGAGGTGACCCCGGACGCCACGCGCATCCTGAACCAGGCGGAGATCGACAGCCTGCTCGGCTTCGACCACGGCGGTGCGGAGGACGTCGACAGCAACGGCATGCAGCGCATCATCAGCTCCGGGCTGATCTCCTACGAGCGCTTGCCGATGCTCGAGATCGTGTTCGACCGGCTGGTCCGGATCATGTCCACGAGCCTGCGCAACTTCACTAACGACAACGTCGAGGTGTCGATCGACAACGTGGTCTCGCTCCGCTTCGGCGACTACCTCGACTCCGTGCCGCTGCCGGCGATGTTCGCGGTGTTCAAGGCCGAGGAATGGGAGAACTACGGCCTGATGGTGATCGACTCGGCGATGATCTACTCCATCGTCGACGTGCTGCTGGGTGGCCGGCGTGGCACCGCCGCCATGCGCATTGAAGGCCGGCCCTATACCACCATCGAGCGTACCCTGGTCGAGCGTCTGATCAGGGTGGTGCTGGCCGACCTGTCGTCAAGCTTCGATCCGCTTTGCGCCATCACGTTCCGGTTCGAGCGCCTGGAGGTCAACCCGCGCTTCGCCGCGATCTCGCGCTTGTCCAACGCTGCCGTGCTGGCGCGCATGCACATCGACATGGAGGACCGCGGCGGCCGGATGGACCTGGTGCTGCCCTATGCCACCCTGGAGCCGGTGCGCGAGCTGCTGCTGCAGCAGTTCATGGGCGAGAAGTTCGGGCGCGACGCGATCTGGGAAACACATCTCGCCGAGGAGCTGTGGAACACCGAGGTCGACCTGGACGTCGTGCTCGACGAGCAGCCGATGCGCTTGTCCGACATCATCGGGCTCAAGCCGGGGAGCCATTTCATCCTGCGACAGGGCCGGGAAGCGCCGGTCCAGCTCCGCTGCGGCCAGGTCGTGCTGTTCGAAGGACGCATCGGGCGCCGCAAGAACCGCGTCGCCGTCAGGATCGATCAGGTCGTCGGCAGGCTGCCCGGCACCAACGACCCGCTCGGTTCGAGGAGAAGCTGATGATCGGCGGCAGCATGAGCGGGTCCGAATGGCTGCTCGAAGTCGTCCTCATGGTCATGCTCGCGGCAACGATGTTCCACGCCCTGCGGCTGGAACGCGCACTTGGCGTGCTGCGCCGCGACCGCGCTGCCCTGGAGGAGCTCGTCAACGGGTTCAACGACAGCACGCGTCAGGCCGAGGAGGGAATCGAGCGGCTTCGCGCCGCGGCCGACGGTGCCGGCCGCCAGATCGCCCGTCACGTCGATCAGGCACGCGGCCTCAAGAGCGACCTCGAGTTCCTGACCGCCCGCGGCGAGAAGGTATGCGATCAGCTCGAAGGGATCGTGCGGAACCCCAAACTGCCCGAGGCGCCGGCCGTCGATCCGATGGCCCGGCTGCTCGCACCGGCGCCGTCCTTGAACCTCGCCAGCCGCAATATCGCCGCCGACCACGACACCCGTCCGCGCAGCCAGGCGGAAAAGGACCTGCTGCGCGCCCTCCGGTCTGCAAGGTGATCATGCGCTCCTTCTCGTTGCACAAGCGCCTCCTGCCGTTGACCATGACGGTGATGGCGCTGCTTTTCACAGAAAAAGCTGCCAGCCTGGCGCGCGAAGCGACAGCGCGGAGCCCGGCGCAGATTGCTGCCGACGCAAGCCCCGCACCCGCCGCCGCACCGCAGGCAGCCCTGCCCAGGCTCTCCCTGCCGTCGACGTCGGCTCCGGTACAGCCGCCTCCGGCCTCGTCAGCAGAACTGCAGCTCCTGCAGGATCTCCGCAAGCGCAGGCAGGCGCTCGACGAGCGGGAGCGTCAACTCGACCAGAAGGCGGATCTGGTGCAGGCGGCCGAGCTGAAGCTCCAGGCCAGGCTCGACGAGTTGACCGCCCTGCAGACCCGGCTCGAACAGGTCGAGGATGACCGGCGCAAGCGGAACGCCGCCAACTGGAACGGCCTGGTGAAGACCTACGAGGACATGAAGCCGCGCGATGCCGCCGGCATCTTCAACGTGCTCGACATGAACGTGCTGCTTGAGGTGCTGGACCGTATGGACGAGCGCAAGGCCGCCGCCGTGCTGGCCGCCATGCTGCCGGAACGAGCCAGGCTGGCGACGCAGATGCTCGCGCAAAAGAGGCTCCACGCGGACATGGTCGAATCGCGGTCGGCAGTGGCCGTGCCGGCGGCCGTGCCAGTGGCCGTCGCCGCCGAACAGCCCGGCTGAGGAGGCAAGCAGGACGATGCCTGTCGACCAACCGACGGATGTCCCGATCGACGGCAGCCACCGCATCGTCGCGCCGGTCGAGGCCGGAACTTTCAAGCACAAGATCAAGGAAGCGTCGTGTCATGCATGATCCGGTCAGCCTGCAGCGCAGGGTGGGAGAGTTCGAGGTCCGTTATCCTGATGCGAAGTCGGACGTCATAGCCGAGATCGTCGTCTCGATCCTGTCGAGCATGAGCGGCGACATGAGCACGCGCGAGGCCGCCCTGCTGCACGAGATCGGCACCTTGGGCCAGGCCGTCGTGGATGCGAGGCTGGAGATCGCAGCCCTCAGGGTGGACGACATCACCATGAGCCACATCCCGTGCGCGACCGACGAGCTGGACGCCATCGTGGCGCACACCGCTGCCGCCACCGAGTCGATCCTGGAGGTCTGCGAGACGCTCGACACCCTGGGGACTGCGATGGATGGTACGGCTGCTTCCAAGCTGCAGGATGCGACGGTCAAGATCTACGAGGCGTGCAGCTTCCAGGACATCACCGGCCAGCGCATCACCAAGGTGGTGGCGACGCTGAAGACGATCGAGAGCACCATCGCGCGGATCGTCGACACCTTCGGCATCGCGCCTGCGCCGGCGGAGCCGAGGGAGCACGTGCAGAAGCAGGGCCTCCTAAACGGGCCACAACTACCGGCCGCGGCCATGGACCAGTCCGACATCGACAAGCTTCTGGCAAGCTTCGACTGATGCGGCTCGCCTGCATCCTTTCGATCGTCGCCGCACTGGTGGTGGCGTCGTCGGCTCGCGCTGCGGACAAGGCCGTCGTTTCGGTCCGGTTCGGCACGCACGACCGCTATGACCGTATCGTGCTGTCGGTCCCGGAAGGCGTTCGTTGTTCGGCCTCGCGGCAGGACGACGAGGAGGTGGTGCAGTTTGGCCGGGCCGTGCAGGTCAACAACGTCCCGGTCGGCGTCAGGCCAGGCATCCTGTCGATCCATCCGTCCGCGGACGGGCTAACGATCCGGCTCAAGCCCGGCAGCATCGTCCACACGATGCGGCTTGGAAGCCATCTCGTGCTCGACGTGCTGGCACCTGCACAGGAACAGCATCCGTCTCAACCAACCACCGCTGGCGAGGCGGCGACCAGCGTCGCCAAGGCTCCCGGCAGTACCATCCTGCCCGGTCTTCCATCACCCATGATCGCGGTTGTCGACCAGCCGACAGCGCAGGCGGCCGGCATGACCGGCGGCGGGGGCCACGTGGTCCCGCAGCTGCCGGCGACGCAGGCCGTTTCCGTGCCGCCATCGACGCAAACGGTTCGGGAGCAGTCACCCGGGAAAGCGGATGATGGCCCGGTTTCCATTGCTGCCGCAGTCGTGCCGGCGTCGAACGGTCAGGATGGCGGGTTGATGTTGCCGTTTGATCGCAAGGTAGGGGTTGCCGCCTTCCGGCGCGGCAACCGGGTTGTTGTCGTGTTCGACAGCAGCAGGCCGGTCGATCTGGCGCCGGTGGCAGGCGATCCGGTGTTCGGGCACGCGACGTTTTCCCTGCTCGACAGCGGCGCGATGCTCACCGTGCCCGTCGCGGCTGCGCAACAGGTCACGCTGGCGCGCAAGCCGGATGGCTGGTTCGTCGCGCTGGGTGCTGCGCGTCGTGCCGACACCGAGATCCCCCTCGTGCCGTCCGGCAGGAACGTCGAGCTTCCGGTGCTGGAAGCAGGACATGTCGTGGTGGTGTCCGATCCGGATCGTGGAACGGATCTCCTGGTTGGCACCACGAGGCGGGACGGACAAGCCATGACCATGGCCCGGCACGGGAGCGGTTACGTGCTGGGGCCGACCTTGCTCGGGGTGACGGTGGAGCGCTTGTCGGACCAGCTCGACCTGCGTCCGGATGCAGCCGGTTTCCTGCTGACCGATCCGGGCAGCACGGGCCTGCTGGGGCACGGGTCTGGCGAATCGGCTGCCGGCTTCTCCCGCAGCCTCGACCTGGCTGACGCCGCGGTGCCAGAGCTGCAGCGCCGCTACAGGGCTGCCTTGGCCAATGCGGCCGCGGCACCGATCGCTGCAAGGCGCGCGCCTCGTCTCGATGCCGCGGAAGCCGCGCTGGGCCTCGGTCTGGCCGGCGAGGCTGCTGTGCTGGCGCGCGTCGCGAGCCAGGACGCACCCGGCCGGGAGAACGAAGCGCGCGCCGTGTTCCTCAGGGGTGCGGCTGCGGTTCTGACCGCTGATCCGGCCGCCAGGGACCTTCTTGCCGATCCTCGCATCGAGAACTCCGATGAGGTCGAGTTGTGGCGTGCCCTGGATCTCGGCCGTCGCGACCCGAACAGTTCCGAAGCGGCCAGGATCATCGCGGAGCGTCTTAGGCTGCTGTGCTCGTATCCGCAGCCGCTGCGTCGGCAGATCCTCGGGAACGCGGCGCTTGTTCTCGTTTCGGGAGGCAGCCCGGCGGCAAGGGCGCTGGCCGCCGGACTGAAGGGGGATGCCAAGGTTGGGCTGGCCCAGGCGATGGAGGCCGAGGAGCAGCTGACCGGTGCCGGGTCGGACAAGCCAGCCGCTGCCCAGGGCGCGCAGCTGCAGGCAGTGCTTGATCGTTTCGACAAGTTGGCGGCAGATCCCGATCCCGCGGTGTCGGTGCGGGCGGTGGAGGAAGCGGTGAAGATCCGCCTCGACCGGCATCTGCTGACTCCAAAGGAGGCGGCGGACCGGCTGGAGGTGCAAAGCCTGGATGCGCGCCTGGCAGGGCAGGAGCTGGCACTCCGGCTGCAGGTGGCGAAGCTGCGCGCCCTGCAATCCGACTGGCCGGCGGCCTTGTCGACCATGCGCGACCTCATCCAGACGTTCCCGAGCGAGGCCGACCGGCTTCGGGGCGTCGCCGGTGCCATGCTGGAGCAGATGGTGGCGCCGAAGACCGGCGATGCGTCTGCTTCCGCGGTCGATACGATGACGCAGCTGACCCTGCTGGAAGGCAACCAGGATCTCGTTCCGGGCGGCGCGGCTGGCGCCAGGATCGCCATCGATCTTGCGGCACGGCTGGTCAGGCTGGATTTGCCTGATCGTGCGGCCGGCTTCCTGAACAAGGCGATCTCGCAGGCAGGTGCTGCCGACGACCGGGCACGGCTTGGCCTGCAGCTGGCACAGCTCCAGCTGGACCAGAACGATGCTGCCGCGGCTCGGAGCGCGCTTGACGCCACCGAAGCGGCCGGTCTTCCGCCGGATCTCGGAACGTCCCGCGCCGTGCTGCGCGCGAAGGTGCTCGCCGCAAAGGGTGATGCCGATGGTGCGCTGCAGATCCTGGCGCCGTTGAACGGCATGGAGGCGGATGACCTGCGTGTCCGGGAGCTGTCGGCAAAGCACGACTGGACAAGCGAAGCGGATGCGCTGTCCCGGATGGTTGCCTCGAGACTGCCCGTTGCGGGCCCGCTCGACGGCGCGGGCGAGGATCTGGTGCTTCGCCTGGCCGGTGCGGTCGCCCATGGTGGTCAACAGGAAGCGCTGCAACGGTTGGACAAGCTGTGGTCGCCGCGCTTTCCCGATCCGGCGCGACGCGACATGCTTCGCCTCCTCACCGCGTCCCGGGTCACGGCGGTTGGCGACCTGGCACGCTCCGCCGACGATCTTGCCGCAACACGGCAAGCCTTGTCCGTCCTTCAACCTGCGCACACCGGGAGCGGCAACTAGACGGAGGGAGGTTTTTTGGGTCGTCGCGGCATATTGGGCTTGCGCCGGGGGGCAGCAGGACCTATTTCCGGCCACCTTGGCCCAAGGGGGCGATTTCGCCCAACAGGCTGTCTACTGGTTTGGGGGTACGTGATGAACGCACTTGCTCAACTGGGGATGGTCTCGGATCTTCCGAGCAATATCCAGATGTTCCCTGTTTCTTCCGCTGGCTCCGCGGAAGAGGCCAAGGATTACTTCGTCGAGAAGGACGGCATGAAGTTTGCCGGGACGCATCTTCTCGTCGACCTGTGGGACGCCACCAATCTCGGCGATCCCGAGATGATCGACCGGGCGCTGTGCGACGCGGCGGTCGCGGCAGGTGCGACCATCCTGCACAGCCATTTCCACCACTTCTCGCCCAATGGCGGCGTGTCCGGCGTGGTGGTGCTGGCGGAAAGCCACATCTCCATCCATACTTGGCCGGAGCGGGATTTCGCAGCGGTCGACATCTTCATGTGTGGTTCGTGCGATCCGCATCTGGCGATCCCGGTGATGCAGCGCACGTTCCAGGCGGCGCGCGTCGAGCTGGACGAGCAACGGCGCGGCCGCGTAGGCTGATCAACCTCAGCCCGGGGATCGGAAAGGCCGGGACGATCCCGGCCTTTTTCTTGAGCGTCACGTATCCGGATCGTTCCTGACGTGATGCGAAACGGTGGATGCCGGCAATGACCGAAACCTGGATCAACGAGACCCTGTATCCAGCCTGGGGGCAACGTTTCCAGGTCCGGCGAGAGCTGGCGCGGGTGCGCAGCGACTTCCAGGAGATCCTCCTGTTCGACAGCGAAACGCATGGCCGCGTGCTGTTGCTGGACGGGGTCATACAGATCACCGAGCGCGACGAGTTCGTCTACCAGGAGATGCTGGCGCACGTTCCGTTGCTGATCCATCCCGAGCCGAGAAGCGTCCTGATCATCGGTGGCGGAGACGGTGGCGTGCTGCGCCGCGTGCTCGAGCATGCCACCGTCTCTCGCGCGGTGATGGTGGAGATAGACGCGGAGGTGATCCGGCTGTCGCAGGAGTTCCTGCCGAAGATTGCAGGAAATGCCTGGAAGGATCCAAGAACAAGACTCGTCGTCGGCGACGGCATAGCTTTCGTCCGCGAGGCGCAGGACGCGAGCGTCGATGTGATCATCGTCGACAGCACCGATCCGGCCGGCGTGGGCGAGGTCCTGTTCACCGACGACTTCTACCAGAACTGCGCCCGCGTGCTCACGCCTGACGGCTTGATCGTGAACCAGTGCGGCGTCCCGTTCATGCAGCCCGAGGAACTGCAACACACGAGCGCGAGACGCGCCAGATTCTTCCCGAATGTTTCCGCCTATGTGGTCGCGGTCCCGACCTATGTAGGCGGCTTCATGGCCCTGGGCATCGCAGGCAAGGGCAACGCGTTGATAGACCGGCCTGACATTGTGACCACGAAGTCACGTGCCACGCGTGCCGGGATCCTCGGGCACACGCGTTATTGGACGCCCGAGGTCCAGGCCAACGCTTTCGATCTGCCGCCCTACATCGCCGAGCACCTGCCGCCGCAATAGGGCTCAATGGTCGCCATGCCTGCGCCAGCGCGTCCTATAATCGCCCGCGCTCGTCGCGTTCCGGTGCGCGCTCGGCATGTTCCCCGTTCTGGTTGGTAAGATCCGGCGCTGGGGACTGGTCGAGCGGCTCAGCTTTTTCGACGTCCGGGCCCGACTGCACACTGTTTTTGCCCACCGGTTCCACGTTCTCGGCGCCGGCGCGCGTACCGCCAAGGATATCGGTCCCCGTGGGCTGGTCCGGGTGCGCCTTCGGCTGGTCTTGCGGCATCACAATGCTCCTTACAGTGACAACGCCCGCGGGTTGACAAGGTTCGTCCGTGCCGGCCGGTCGAGGCACCGCACCGTTGCGCAAGGACGCCAGCGGTGCGACCTCATGCCGGGCGTGCCGCAGCCCGGCTGCCGGTTGAGGAGGGATCACCATGCAGCGCTTGATCCGGATCGGCCTCGTGCTGCCGTTGCTGGCCTCGGCCTGCTCGACGCCGCAGGAACAGGTCGCGGACAGGGAGGACAGGCTGGCGGCAGCCGGCTTCCACGCCCGGCCGGCCGACACGCCGCAGCGCGGGACGCTGCTGCAGCGGTTGCCGCCGCAACGCTTCGTGCTGCTGCCCGTCCGCGGGCGCTATCTCTATGTTTATGCCGATCCCCTGGTCTGCGGTTGCCTCTATGTCGGCTCGGAAGCATCCTATGACCTCTACAGGCAGCAGGTGTTCCAGCATCACTTGGCGGACGAGCCGCGGCTCGTAGCACCGCTCGATGTCGGTCCGGGCTGGAGCCTCGACAATTGGGACGGTTCTCGGGATCCGGGCCGCATCGGCACGCCCGGCCCCGGATTCTATTGAAAACCATCCACGCCGGAGCGAACCGCATCGCTACCGCCAACCACAAGGAGCCTCGCATGGCCACGGTACCCGGCAACATCCTGCTGCGCCGAGCCGATGGAAGCGACGCCAGCCTGGCCGACTATGCGGGCCAGGTCGTCCTGGTCGTGAACGTCGCCTCCAAGTGCGGGCTGACGCCGCAGTACGACGCCCTGCAGCAGATCCACGTTGCACGCCACGCCGACGGCCTGACGGTGCTCGGCTTCCCATGCAACCAGTTCCGCGGCCAGGAGCCCGGCAGCGACGACGAGATCCAGCAGTTCTGCCGGTCGACCTATGGCGTCGAGTTTCCGGTGTTCTCCAGGGTCGCCGTCAACGGTCCCGAGCGTCATCCGCTCTACGCTGCCCTGGTGGAAGCGATGCCGGTCGCGACCGAACGGCCGGAGGGCGGGATGCGAGCCAGGCTGGCACGTCATGGCGTCGACGGCGGGCAGGACGGCGACGTGCTGTGGAACTTCGAGAAGTTCCTGATCGGGCGCGACGGCAGCGTGGCCGGGCGGTTCGCGCCCGACATCACGGTGGAAGAACCGCCGCTGCGCGACGCAATCGAGCGCGAACTCGCGCGGCCGGCCTGAGCGGGAGGATACCTCGATGAGCGTGCTCGAAACCCTGCTGACCCGCGTTTCGGTGTCCGCGTTGCAGGAGCCGGCGCCAACCGGAGCCGTGCTCGACCGTATCCTGGAAACCGGCCTGCGGGCGCCGGACCACGGCCGGCTGGCCCCTTGGCGCTTCGTGCTGATCCGGGGCGAAGCCCGGTCCGCCCTGGCCGAGGTGGTGGCGCGGGCGCTGCAGGCACGCGACCCGGCGGCGCCGGCGGAAGCGGTCGCGAAGCAGAGAACCAAGTTCCTGCGCGCGCCGCTGGTGATCGCGCTCGGCGCCCGGATCCGGCCGGACCACAAGATCCCGGAGCAGGAGCAGCTGATGTCGGTAGCCGCCGCGACCATGAACCTCCTGAACGCCGTTCACGCCGAAGGCTTCGGCGCGATCTGGGTCACGGGCGCCAACGCGTCGGACCCCCATGTGCAGGCAGCGCTCGGCATCCACGCGCCGGACCTGCTCGCTGGCTTCCTGTTCGTGGGCACCCCCGTCGCACCGCCGGCGCCGGCACGCCGGGCCCTGCTGGCCGACCACGTGGTGGAATGGACCGGGAACTAGGCGCGCCTCAGGACTGCACCAGGGTCCAGCTGCCGTTGACCTTCTTGAACTGCAGCTGGGCGGTGTTGGTGCCCTTCTTCGTCACCGCGGTGACGGCGCAGCCGTAGACGCCGTTGTCCTTGGCCGTGCAGTCGGCGTTGGTCACGCTGAAGTCGTTGACGTCGTAGGGGCCGCTGAACAGCCCGAGCGTGTTGGCGGAGCTCCGCTGGTTGGCTGCCTGCATGCGCGCCTGGATGACCTGCTGGATGTCGGCCTTGGTCGGGGCGCCGGCATTGCCGCAGGCGACCACGAGCAACGGCAGCGCCAGCGGCAGGAGCCAGCCCGGTGCGAGGACAAGCGTTCGACGGGTGGATGCGGACAACGGTTTGGCCTCCGGATGGAACGGGACCACAAGCCCGCGTCGGATCGCAACGCGGAACGATCCAGCCGGTTCGCAATCGGTCACGGCCGACAGACATTCCGATCGCCGCACCGGCACGATTCCATCAGCGCAGGCGGACGGAAACCGATTGCCAGCACGTGGATGTCGACATGCCCCGGCAGCTCCTGCGCCGCCTCCACGCCGCTTGCCCGCGCAAGCACAGGGGCCTGGACCCCGCACCCCGCCCGGCACCGTCGCGGATCGAAGCGTCGTCCGCGACCAGCAGACGCTGCAGCAGACGTGCCGGATGGGCATCGCCTCGGTATCGCGGTCGCTGGAGCACCCACCACGGCGACATCGTCCGGCGTTTCGCAACCTGAACGGTCGTTTCGCCGGATCGGCGGTCCGGCGGCCGCCGATCGGTGTGTGGCATCCGCCTGTCGCGGCCGCCATCCTGTGGACCGGACAAACGGAAGGGGAAAAGCGCATGCGCAAGGTCGCCATCGTGGGTGCCGGCAAGATCGGCTCGATGATCGCCGAGATGCTGTCGTCCTGCGGCAGCTATGCGGTCAGCGTGCTCGACCGCGACCCGGCGCAGCTGGCGCGGCTGCATGTGTCCGGGCCGCTCACGCGCACCGCGGTCGACATCGCCGATCCGTCGGCGCTGACCGAGGCGCTGTCCGGCGCCTTCGCGGTGCTGAACGCGGGCCCGTTCCAACTCACCACGCGGATCGCCACGTCCGCCTTCGAGGCCGGCGCCCACTACCTCGACCTTACCGAGGACGTCGCCAGCACCCGCACCGTGCGCGCCCTGGCGGACGGCGCCGACAGCGCCTTCATCCCGCAATGCGGCCTGGCGCCGGGCTTCATCACCATCGTCGCCAATGACCTGATCAACCGCTTCGACAGCCTGCACGACGTGCGCATGCGGGTCGGAGCGCTGCCGCAGTTCCCGGTGGGCCCGCTCGGCTACAACCTCACCTGGAGCACCGACGGCGTCATCAACGAGTACTGCGAGCCGTGCGAGGCCATCGTCGACGGCCAGCTCCGGCACACCCTGCCGCTGGAGGAGGTGGAAGCCTTCGCGCTCGACGGCGTGCAGTACGAGGCGTTCAACACGTCCGGCGGCCTCGGCTCCCTGTGCGAAACCCTGTCCGGGCGGGTGCGCAACCTGAACTACCGCACCATCCGCTATCCGGGCCACGCCGCGATCATGCGCGTGCTGTTGAACGACCTCGGCCTGCGCGACCGCCGTCCGCTGCTCAAGGACATCCTGGACACGGCACTCCCCGCCACCAGCCAGGACGTGGTGATCGTGTTCGTGTCCGTGACCGGCATGGTGGGCGGACGGCTGATGCAGCATTCCTACGCCCGCCACATACGCGCCGCCTGGATCGGCGGGGTGGAGCGCAGCGCCATCCAGATCACCACCGCGTCCGGCATCTGCGCCGTGCTCGACCTGCTGGCCGAAGGTCGCCTGCCGCAGCGCGGCTTCGTGCGCCAGGAGCAGGTGGCGCTGCCCGACTTCCTGGCCAACCGGTTCGGCCGCAACTATGCCAATCCCGCCGCCGACGCCGCAAACCCGGCCATCCCGGCCGCCGCCCAGCACGCCGCCTGACGACGGGGAACACCGCACCATGAACCAGATGAACATTCCTCCTGTGGCCGCGGAAGCGGCGGAGATCCTGGCGCGGCTCGGCGTCGACCACGCCGCCCTGTCCGGCGGCACCCTGTCCGCGCGCTCGCCGCTGACCGGCGAGGAAACCGCGCGCTTGTCCGAGGACGACGCCGGCGCGGTGTCCGACAAGGTCGGGCGCGCGCATGCGGCCTACCTCGCTTGGCGCACCGTGTCGGCGCCGCGTCGCGGTGAGCTGGTGCGCCTGCTGGGCGAGGAGCTGCGCCAGTTCAAGCCGGAGCTCGGACGGCTGGTGACGATCGAGGCCGGCAAGATCGGCTCCGAGGGCCTGGGCGAGGTGCAGGAGATGATCGACATCTGCGACTTCGCGGTCGGCCTGTCGCGCCAGCTCTACGGCCTGACCATCGCCACCGAGCGCCCCCAGCACCGGATGATGGAAACCTGGCATCCGCTCGGCGTGGTGGGCGTGATCTCCGCGTTCAACTTTCCCGTCGCGGTATGGGCCTGGAACGCGGCGCTGGCGTTGGTGTGCGGCAACAGCGTGCTGTGGAAGCCGTCGGAAAAGACGCCGCTGACGGCGCTGGCGGTGCAGGCGCTGGTCGGGCGTGCCATCGCCCGCTTCGGCGTGGACGCGCCGGACGGGCTGTCCTCCTTGCTGATCGGCGGCCGGGCCACCGGCGAAGCGATGGTGGCCGATCGTCGCGTGGCGCTGGTGTCCGCCACCGGCTCGACCGCCATGGGACGGGCGGTGGCGCCGGTGCTGGCGGCGCGGTTCGCGCGGCAGCTCCTGGAGCTCGGCGGCAACAACGCCGCCATCGTCGCCCCGAGCGCCGACCTCGACCTCGCCCTGCGCGGCATCGCGTTCGC
>CAXTCK010000001.1:49613-51707 GCA_964242425.1 uncultured Acetobacteraceae bacterium
CGTGCGCCCGGCCCTGGTCGAGCTGCCCGGCGGCGCTGCGGAGCAGCCGGCGGTGGTGAAGCGGGAAACCTTCGCGCCCATCCTCTACGTCATGCGCTACACCGCGCTGGACGACGCGATCGCGGCGCAGAACGACGTCGGTGCCGGCCTGTCGTCCGCCATCTTCACCCTGGACCTGCGCGAGGCGGAGCGCTTCGTGTCGGTCGAGGGCTCGGATTGTGGCATCGCCAACGTCAACATCGGCCCGTCCGGCGCCGAGATCGGCGGCGCGTTCGGCGGCGAGAAGGAAACCGGCGGCGGCCGCGAGTCCGGCTCCGACAGCTGGCGCGCCTACATGCGGCGCGCCACCAACACGGTCAATTACGGCACCACCCTGCCGCTGGCGCAGGGGGTGGTGTTCGAGGTCTAGCCGGCGGAGAACCAGCACCCCGCCGTTTCCGTGGACGGACCAGACGGCTTTCCGCCCGGCCTCCGGACCCGGCGGGACAGCTGTGGTCCGGGGGCCATTGTTGACCAGCCGCTGGACGCGGCTGGCGTCCACGGCAGCGCTTCTCGCGGAAGGACCGGTTCATGCACCGAGGCCGCCTGATGCTGGCGTTGGCCGGCCTTGTCGGGCGTCCGCCTGCGGGAACGGGGAGATCGTGCAGCACCAGCCCGTTCCGGCCTTGGCGGTGTTTGCCGCCGCGCCGGGATCGGCCTCCTACCTGCTGGCAAGGCCCGAATGCGGCGTGGGAGCGGGCGGCGCGCTCGCCTTCTTCGCGATGAACACCGAAGGATCCGACATGGAGGTCGTGTGCCGGTCGTCCTGCACCGTCGCCCGCTCCGACGGCAGCTCGACGCGGTTCTCCGGCCAGTTCTTCCTGCCGGCGGGAATGCCCGACACCCGCCTTCTCGAGCAGGGCGACGTGTCCGGAGGCGGCGGGAATCCTGCCGCCTTCACCGCGATATCCGCCGCATCCGCATCCTGCGGGGCGCGCTAGGCGAGGCTGGCGCGGTTTCGGACGCCCCGATCTGTCCACGTCCGCCCGTCCACGTCCGCTCCGGTCGCCGCCTAGTGCCCGAGATGCTGGTCGAAGAAGCCTGCTATCTCCGTGAAGGCCTCGGCCGTTTCGGGCACAGTGTCGTCGAACTGGTACTGCGCATGGCTTTCGCCCTCGAACACCTCGAGGACGGCGGGCACGCCCGACCGCAGCAGCTTGCGGTGCACGCGGACCGTGTTGCTCAGCAGCAGGTCGCGCGTGCCCGTGGTCAGGATGGCGGGCGGAAAGCCGTGCAGGTCACCGTTGACCGGCGACAGCAGCGGGTCGGCCAGGTCGTGGCCGTGCGCGTAGACCTTGGTGGCCGCGTGGCAGAAGCCGTCCCGCGACACCAGCACGTTGTCGACCATGGTGTTGGTGTAGAAGCTGTCGCCGGTCTTGGTCACGTCCGACATCGGGGTGCCGGGCGCGATCGCGCCCGGCATGGGAAGGCCCAGCTGCTTCGCCCGCAGCACCATCTCCAGGGTGATGGCTCCTCCCGCCGAGGTGCCGAAGAAGGCGATGTCCTTGGGGTTGTGGGTCTTCAGCAGCGCCTTGTACACCGCGATCGGATCGTCGATCGCTGCCGGGAAATAGGCTTCCGGAGGCATCCGGTAGTCGACCGAGATCACCTTGTAGTGGCCGAATCCGGCCATCATGATCGCCTCGGTGGCGCCGGACTCTCCCGGGAACAGGACATAGCATCCGCCGTGTACGTGCAGCAGGATCTTGTCGGCATGCGCCGGCGGGATGTCCGCGGGGGTGACGATGAAGACCCTGGCACCCCCCATCGTCGACGGCTGCACGGTCACGTGGAGGCGGCCGAGCATGGCCGGGATCGTCTTGACGGTATCCGCCGCCTGCTTGTCGGCGAAGGCGCGCCATTCGGCTCCGGTGGGATACTGGAGGTTCCAGTTCGGGTTGTAAGGACGGTTGATGATCGCCTGCATCTGCGGGCTGATGTCTGCGGTCGGCGCCGGAAGGCTTTTCGCTGGAACGTCGACCGGGGCCGCCAACGCCGCGACGTGGGCTGTCAGCCACGCCGCGATGGCGCCTGCGCAAAGCTTGCCGATCATGC
>CAXTCK010000001.1:51807-55527 GCA_964242425.1 uncultured Acetobacteraceae bacterium
TGCGCCGTCCGCATCCTCATGCGGCTCTGGCACTAGTCACAACAACTTTCGCGGCGCCGACGCCCCGCCCGTTCCTGCCTTCGGATCGCGCCGCGTCGCACCATTCCGAGCGGTTCGCGTTGCCGGATGCCGCTCGGCCCTATGCCGTCCGGGTCGCCGGCAGCGGCCTGCGCGGCGAAGCTTCCCCGACAGGAAGCAGCGTTCCCTGCCGGCCCGATCCGATGCGCGTCGACGTCGGCAGGGCGTTCGACGGCCGCGGATCCGGCTCCGGTGGCTGTCGTACCTTTGTGTGCCTGCCATCGATAGTATGGGTGGCAGGCATCGCCTTCGTCTCCGGCGCGGAAGGATTGCGCTCGATCCGTGAACCGTCGGCTGCAACTTTCGCCCGCGACGCGGCGCTCCGTGTTTGCCTCGGGAGTGCGTCGATGCCTGTTCCGTCCGAACGGCGATCGAAGCCGGGCCTGATCGTCCATTCGACGGAGCCGTTCAATGCGGAGCCGCTGCCCGAACGGCTGACCGCTTCGTTTCTGACCGCGATCCCGGACTTCTACGTCCGCAGCCACGGTGACATCCCGGAGCCGGACGGCTTGGCCCACCGCCTGGTCGTGGACGGGCTGGTGAATGCTCCGCTGTCCTTGTCGGTCGCCGAGCTGACGGCGCGGTTCGCGTCATACGAGGTGGAGGCGGTGCTGCAATGCGCAGGCAACCGGCGCGCCGACCTGCAGCCGGTGCGGCCGACCAGCGGCGATCCCTGGGGCGTGGGCGCGATCGGCAACGCCCGCTGGAGCGGGGTGCGCCTGGCCGACGTTCTGCGGGCCGCCGGTGCTGCGGCGGATGCGGGCCTCCACGTCGCCTTTTCCTGCCTGGACCAATGCGAGGCGGGCGGCGAGCGCTTCCGCTTCGGCGCTTCCATCCCGTTGTCCAAGGCCTTGTCGCCGGAGGTGCTGCTCGCCACAGGCATGAACGGCGCGCCGCTGACGCCGGAGCACGGATATCCGCTGCGCGCGGTGGTGCCGGGCTATGCCGGGGTACGCAGCCCGAAATGGCTGCACACGGTCACCGTGGGGCGCGAGCCGTCCGACAACCACATCCAGCGGCGCGACTACAAGCTGCTGCCGCCCGACGAGACGGTTGACCCGCCGGACTGGTCGCGCGGCGTCACCATCGACGAGATGCCGGTCAACGCCGCCATCTGCATTCCAGCCCCTTCCGCCACGCTTCCCTCCGGCCCGACCCGGGTGAAGGGCTGGGCGATGGCCTCGTCCCGCCCGGTGGTCCGGGTGGACGTGTCGCCCGACAACGGCCGGCACTGGCAGCAGGCCAGCCTATGTCACGGTTCCTCGCCCTGGAGCTGGACCCTGTGGGAGATCGCGCTCGACCTGCCGCGGGGCGAGCACGAGCTGGCGGTGCGCGCCTGGGACGCCGCCGGGCAGACCCAGCCGGCGACCCCCGGCGAGGTGTGGAACATGAAGGGCTACCTCAGCGCCGCCTGGCACCGGGTTCGCATCAACGCGATCTGAACGGCGTTCACGGCGTTTGCCAGCATGGGAATGCAGCGCACGGCACCCGGCGGCGTTGTGCGGACGCCAGGAGACGTTCTTCCATGCCGGACCACGCGGACACGCCGACCCTGCACGACCTGCCGATCGGCATCGACGCGCCGGGAACGCGGCGCGAGACCGACTCCATGGGCGAGATCGAGGTGCAAGCGGACCGCTACTGGGGCGCCCAGGCGCAGCGCTCGCTTGAGCACTTCTCCATCGGCCGCGACCGGATGCCGGTCGAGGTGGCGCGCGCCTACGGCATCGTCAAGAAGGCGGCCATGCTGGTGAATGCGGAAGAGGGCCGGCTGCCGCCGTGGAAGGCGCAGGCGATGATCCGCGCCGCCGACGAGGTGATCGCGGGCGCGCTCGACGCGCACTTCCCGTTGTTCGTCTACCAGACCGGGTCCGGCACGCAGTCCAACATGAACTGCAACGAGGTGATCTCCAACCGGGCGATCCAGCTGCTGGGCGGCACCGTCGGCTCCAAGGTGCCGGTGCATCCCAACGACGACGTCAACATGGGCCAGTCCAGCAACGACACTTTTCCAGCCGCCATGCACGTGGCGACGCTCCAGGCGCTGGAACAACGGCTGCTGCCCGAGCTCGACGCCCTGGCGGCGTGCCTCGGGGCCAAGGCGGACGAATGGCACGACGTGGTCAAGATCGGCCGCACCCATCTGCAGGACGCGGTGCCGCTCACCGTGGGCCAGGAATGGTCCGGCTACGCGCACCAGCTGCGCGACGCGACCGCAGCCCTGCGCGACACCAGGCGCGGGCTGCTGGAGCTCGCCACCGGCGGCACCGCGGTCGGCACCGGCATCGCGGCCCCTCCGGGCTTCAGCGTGCGCATCGCCGCGCGCATCGCCGAGCTGACCGGGCAGCCGTTCGTGACCGCGCCGAACAAGTTCGCCGCCCAGGGCTCGCTGGACGCGATGGTGCGGGTGTCGGCCGCCTTGCGCGGCGTGGCGGTGGCGCTGATCAAGATCGCCAACGACATGCGCTGGCTGGCCTCCGGCCCCCGCTGCGGCCTGGGCGAACTGCTGCTGCCCGAGAACGAGCCCGGCTCCTCCATCATGCCGGGCAAGGTCAATCCGACCCAGTGCGAGGCGATCGTGATGATCGGCATCCAGGTGATCGGCGACGACACCGCGGTGGCGTTCGCCGGCTCCCAGGGCAACTTCGAGCTGAACGCGATGCGTCCGGTGATCATCAACGACGTGCTGCGCTCGATCGGCAACCTTCACGACGGGGTGCGCAACTTCCGTCGCTTCTCCGTGGAAGGCACTCGGCTCGACCGCGACCGCATCGCGCAGCACCTGGCCAGCTCGGTGATGCTGGTCACCGCCTTGTCCCCGGTGATCGGCTACGACGCCGCCGCCCGCATCGCGCACGAGGCGATGCAGCATGGCCTGACGCTCAAGGAAGCGGCCCTGCGCTCCGGGCTGCTGTCGGAGGACGCATTCGACCGGGCGGTGGACCCGCGGCAGCTGGTCGGGAACGGCCTCGCCGGCGCTTGAGGATGGCCTGACCGGCGTCGGGAAGCGGACGCCCGGGTCGGACCGCGGGCTGCCGGGCTCACGTCGCCGACGCGTGCCTAGCCAACGTCTTGGATGTCGAAGCGGACAACCTTGTCGTCGCGCAGGCGGAAGACGTGCTCGACCAGCTTGTCCTTCAGCCCGTGCGTTTGATCCTGCAGCGGCCTGCCTTCGAGGTCGCGAACCGACTGCCGCACCGTCACGACGATCGATCCATCCGAAGCCCTGTCGAACGTTAGGGGCTCGACATGCGGGCTGACGATCGCCCACTGCCGTGTCCAGTACTCCCGGACGGCCTCGCGACCGTGAACGTGGCCGCCATCCATGCCGTTGGCCCAGGCAACATCGTCCGCGAGTGCGGCAAGCACCGCGTCGATGTTTCTTGCGTTGAAGCGATCGTAGATGTGCTTCAGGACGTCCACATCGTCATTCATCGGGATGCTCCTTCTCGGCAGGAATGGGGTGCGTCGCCCTTGAGTGCCGTCCCGATCCGGACGTGGCGATGCGGCGTACGCATGCGGCAGCGGCCAGCTCCCGAACTGCGCCGCGAAGACGGCATCGCCGACCGCTTACCGTGTGCGCCTCGCCGTGATACATAGGTGACGATACACATGGATAGTCACCTATGCAAGACGACTGGT
>CAXTCK010000002.1:0-54503 GCA_964242425.1 uncultured Acetobacteraceae bacterium
GCTCCGCACCCGCCCGGCATCCGGTGCCGATCATCCCCACGGCGCGCGGCGTCGAGTCACCCCCCGCGGCGCGCGGCGCCGACCCACAGTGAAGGCGATCATGACCAACATCGATGCTGCCGGACCGGCCCAGGGCTCCACCGCGAGCCAGGCGGAGGACACCGCCCCCCTCGCGCGCGACTTCCAGGACCTGCTGACGTCGGGCAAGGGCGGCGCTCCGGCGATGATAACCATTACCCTGGCGCACGGCGGCGGAACGGCATCGGGCCAGCCGGCCGCGTTCGCGAAGCCGATCGTGATCACGGCAGTGAACGGGCACGATCAGATGTCGGGCGGGCCCGGTGGCCTGGGAGGCGGGTCGATCGTGATCACCGCGGTGCATGGCGAGCAGCCGACGGCGCTGCCGGATGCGGTGGAACCACGCATGACGACCATCACCGCAGTACGCGACGGCGCCGCCGCTGAGCACGCGCCGGACTTCCGCATGATCACGGTGATGCACGGCGGCGAACAGCCCACGGCGCTGCCGGATGCGACGGGCCCGCGCATGGTGACCATCACCGCGGTGCGCGGCGATGGCGTCTCGGAGCACCGGCCGGATTTCCGCGTCATCACGATGGTGCACGGCGGCGAACAGCCCACGGCGCTGCCGGATGCCTCGGGCCCGCGCATGGTGACCATCACTGCGGTGCGCGGCGATGGCGCCTCGCACGGGCCGGACCTGCGCGTGATCACGATGGTGCACGGCGGCGATCATGCGCCGGCGCTTCCGGACGCCGCGATCCCGCGCACGATAACCATCACCGTCGTCAACAAGCCGGAATGACCGGATCCTGAACGCCCTGCCCGGGCCACGGAGGCCCGGGGACAGGCGGCACGGTGATTGCCGGGCCGACCCCCGAACGCGGTGGCGCGCGGATCGCGGCGTCTTGTAGCCGCGATGCGGTCCGGGCAGGCCGGTGGCGGCGCGGGCGTTCCGTCGCTGGCTGTTGCCGCCCGGAAGGCGATGGTCGGACCATCCGGAACAGCACGCTGCCCGATCCGGCGCGGCCGGGTTGACCGGTCGGAGCGGCTTCATCCAGGGTCGCTTCGGGGATGTTCCGAACGGGTTGCGATGATGATGTTCAAGCGAGCATTGGATGTCTGAGGATCGCGGGGCCGGAGGTGCCGTGGACCGTGCCCGCCTGGAAGCCGTGTTCGGCAACAACACGAGCACCGTGCTGGCGCTCGGCGACTGGCTGCTGGCGAACGGGCGGGCCACGGAAGCGGAGCAGCTCCTGCAGCCGCTGGTCGCCCTCCATCCGGACAACGCGCCGGCCCTGGCGGCCCTGGGCCTGGCGCAGCTGGCGACGGGACAGGACGAGCGCGGGCTCGCGGCGCTCGCCGGCGCCTTCGCGCTCGAGCCTTCCCATACGCGCATACCGGCGCAGCTGGTTCACGGCTACGGGGCGGCGGGACGCGCCGATACCGCGAGCGCGCTGCTGAAGCAGGCGGCGGAACGGCATCCGGGGCTGGGCCACCTGCGCCTCGCCCGGAGCAGGGCGCTGGTAAGCCTCGGGCTGATGCAGGAGGCGCTCCAGGAGCTTCTGCTGGCGGCCCGGTCATTGCCTAACCTGGTCGAGGTGTGGAAGGCGCTGGTGCACCTCCAGCTTCGGCTGGCCGGATCCTTCGACGCCACCATCAACAGCTGCCGCAAGGTGGTCGAGCTCGAACCCACGCCGGAGAACCACGGCAACCTCGCCTTCGCGCTGCAACGGGCGGGACGCTACGACGAGGCGCGGGAGCCCATCGTGCTGGGCCTGCCCTGGAAGCGATGGGCGGCGGGTCCGGCGTTGCTGGACGGGCGCCTGCGCGTCGGCATCCTGACGGCGCCCGGGTTCGTCAACACGCCGACGGAGTTCCTGGTGGACCACACCGGCCGGCTGGTGGACACCATCCCGCTGCTGAACGGCGTTCCCTATCCGATGGCGCAGATCGCGCGCAGCTACGACGTGTTCTTCAACGCGATCGCGGATGCGGACGGTGCTGCGGAAGCGATGCGCCTGGCGGACCGCCTGCTCGCGGACATGCCGGTGCCCGTGCTGAACCGGCCGGCCGAAGCGGCCAGGACCACGCGCGACCAGATCGCCGCCCGCCTCCGCGACATACCGGAAGCCGTGGTCCCGGCGACGCGCCGGGTGCAGCGACAGGTCCTGCTCCGCGGCGAGGCGGCGGTCCTGCTGGAGGAGGTCGGCTTTCCCCTGCTGAGCCGCCCGATCGGCAGCCACGGCGGCGACGATGTGCGCAAGGCGGACGACGAGAAAACGCTGCGCCGCCACGCCGAGGGCGACGGCACGGACGAGCTGTACCTGACGCGGTTCGTGGAATACGCGTCGGACGACGGCGTCTACCGGAAGTACCGGGTGGTGTTCGTCGGCGGCGTCATGTTCCCCTACCACCTGTCGGTCAGCGCCGGCTGGCTGAACCACTATTTCCGCTCCGACATGAGCCGCAGCGAGCAGCATCGTCTCGAGGAGGCGGAGTTCCTGGACGAGCCGGAGCGGCACCTAGGCCCGCTTGCCGTGGCCGCGCTGCGCACCATCGCGGAACGGATCGACCTGGACTATTTCGGGGTGGACTTCGCCTTGCACCGCGACGGGCGCCTCGTGCTGTTCGAGTGCAACCCGGTGATGCTGATCATGACGCCGCAGACGGCGCTGTTCAGGTATCGCCACGAGGCGGCGCTGAAGATACGCAACGCGTTCAGCGACCTGCTGCGGCGCAAGGCGGCGCAGCACCGGGCTAGCCCAGGGTAGAAGCGTCGACCAACCCGCAGCGGGGAAGCCGGACTCGCGTCCGACCCCCTTCCGCCGATGAGGACGGCCAGAGCAGCGCGTCGTCGCGGTCACGCTGCGACAGTCCAGACGGACCGAGCCGACGCAGCGCGTCGCACTCGCGGTGCAGCCGGGCGGCGACCGCGCCCGCGGACACGTCGTCTAGCCGCAGCTCGGCGTCATGCACGCCGAGCCCGGTGGCGACGAAAAGCCCAGCGGCCCGGTCGGCGCGGTAATGGGCAACAGCGAGCGGCGCCATCGCCCACACGGCGACAAGGGCAGTGCGGACGAGGATCCCGTTCATGGAAGGCAGGATGAGCCGGAACGAAGCGGACACGGACGGACCGGCCAACGACCGGCCGGGACCGGAACGGGTTCAGCGCGGAGACAGCACCATGATCATCTGGCGGTTCTCCATGCGCGGCATCTGCTCGACCTTGGCACGCTCGTCCATGTCGCCGCGTATGCGCTCCAGCACCTTCACGCCGAGGTCCTGGTGCGCCATCTCGCGGCCGCGGAAGCGCAGCGTCACCTTCACCTTGTCGCCCTCCTCGATGAAGGACTTCATGGCACGCATCTTAACCTGGTAGTCGTTTTCGTCGATGTTCGGACGAACCTTGACCTCCTTGATCTCGATGACCTTCTGCTTCTTGCGCGCCTCGTTCTTCTTCTTCTGCTGCTCGTACTTGAACTTGCCGTAGTCCAGGATCTTGACCACCGGCGGCTCGGCGTTGGGGCTGATCTCCAGCAGGTCGAGGCCGACGGAGAAGGCGCGCTGCATCGCGTCGCGTGTGGTCATCACGCCCTGCATCTCGCCTTCCTCGTCGATCAGGCGGACGTTGGGGACGCGGATCTCTTCGTTGACGCGCGGGCCGTCGCGCGTCGGCGCCGCCTGCATCGGGGGTCTGGCTATCGGACTGCTCCTGTTGTTGTGGACGGGGTGCCGCAACCTGCTTCGCAGGTGCAACGGTCAGGCGAAGACGCTAGCACGCTACGCTTGTCAAGGGATGAGGATCAGGCGCAACCCTGAGTCGACAAGGAAAAGGGCCTCAGGCCGACGCGCGCTTCAGATCGGGAGGCGTCGCTTCCAGCGCAAGGGCGGCGACGGCCTCCTCCAGCCCGAGCAGCTCCTGGTCGGCGCCGCCGAGCCGGCGCATCGCCACCGTGCGCGCTTCCGCCTCCTTGCGGCCCACCACCAGGATCACGGGAACACGCGCCAGGCTGTGGGTGCGAATCTTTGCGTTGATCTTCTCGTTGGCGGTGTCGGCCTGCACCGCGAGGCCGGCGCGGCGCAGGGCATCAGCGACCTCCAGCGCATACGGCTCGGCGTCGGACACGATGCTGGCCACCACCACCTGCACCGGCGCCAGCCAGAGCGGGAAGCGGCCGGCGAACTGCTCGATCAGGATGCCGAGGAAGCGCTCGAACGAGCCCAGGATCGCGCGGTGCAGCATCACCGGGCGGTGGCGGGCGCTGTCCTCGCCCACGTAGGAGGCGTCGAGGCGCTCGGGCAGCACGGTGTCCACCTGCAGCGTGCCGCACTGCCAGTCGCGGCCGATGGCGTCGCGCAGCACGAACTCGAGCTTGGGGCCGTAGAACGCCCCCTCCCCCGGGTTCAGCTCGTACTCGACGCCGGCCAGGCGGCAGGCCTCCACCAGGGCGGCCTCGGACTTGTCCCAGGCGGCGTCGTCGCCGGCGCGGTTGTCCGGGCGGTCGGCGAACTTGACCCGGAAGCCGTCGAAGCCGAGATCGCGGTACACCTCGGCCAGCATGGCGACGAACTTCGCGGTCTCGGGCGCGATCTGCTGCTCGGTGCAGAAGATGTGCGCGTCGTCCTGCACGAAGCCGCGCACGCGCATGATGCCGTGCAGCGCACCGGACGGCTCGTAGCGGTGGCAGGCGCCGAACTCGGCCATGCGCAACGGCAGCTCGCGGTAGGAGCGAAGGCCATGGCGGAAGATCTGCACGTGGCACGGGCAGTTCATCGGCTTCAGCGCCAGCACGCGCCGTTCCTGCTCGTCCTCCACCGAGGCCACGAACATGTGCTCGCGGTAGTTCTCCCAGTGCCCGGAGGCTTCCCACAGTGCGCGGTCCACCAGCAGCGGCGTGCGCACCTCCTGGTAGCCGCTGCGGTTCTGCGCCCGGCGCATGTACTCCTGCAGGGTCGAGTACAGCCGCCAGCCCTTGGGATGCCAGAAGATCTGGCCGGTGGCCTCCTCCTGGATGTGGAACAGGTCCATCTCGCGGCCGATGCGTCGGTGGTCGCGGCGCTCGGCCTCCTCCAGCTGGTGCAGGTGGGCGTCGAGTTCCTTTCCGTCGCGCCAGGCGGTCGCGTAGATGCGCGTGAGCATTGGGTTGCGGTGATCGCCGCGCCAGTAGGCTCCCGCCACCTTCATCAGCTTGAACGCGGTGCCGACGTCGCCCGTGCCGCGCATGTGCGGGCCGCGGCACAGGTCGAGCCACTCACCCTGGCGGTAGATCGAGATGGTCTCGGTCTCGGGGAGGTCGCGGATCAGCTCGGCCTTGTAGCGCTCGCCACGTTTCTCGAAAAAGGCGATGGCGTCGTCGCGCGGCCATTCCTCGCGCCGGAACGGAGCGTTGGCGGCGACGATCTCGCGCATGCGCGCCTCGATGGCCGGGAAGTCGTCGGGCGTGAACGGCTCGTTGCGGGCGAAGTCGTAGTAGAAGCCGTTCTCGATCGCGGGTCCGATGGTGACCTGGGTGCCCGGGTAGAGGCCCTGCACCGCTTCGGCCAGCACGTGGGCGGCGTCGTGACGGATCAGGCCGAGGGCCGTCTCGTCGCGACGGGTGACGAAGCGGGCCGACGCGTCCTCGGCGATCGCGGTGTCGAGATCGACCAGCCGGCCGTCGAGCTCCATCGCGAGTGCTGCCTTGGCCAGGCCGGGCCCGATCGCGGCGGCCACCGCCGCGCCGGTCACCGGGCCGTCGTACTGGCGGACGGTTCCGTCTGGCAGGGTGATGGCAGGCATGGACGCATCTCCGGTAGGCATGGCAGCACGAATGCCTCCTATGGCGGCAGGCAACCGGGGTCGCAACCCTTCACGGGCGGACTCCCCGCGACCATGCGGACGGAACGGACAGCCTCTTGCAGAACGCGATCACGCTGTCGATCAACGGCTACCGGCACTTCATCGAGGCGTTCCGGCGCAACTGCACCCGGGGTGCCGGCGAGTTCGACGTCAGCAGCCTGGTCAACGGAAGGACCAGGGGCTTCCGGTTCCGGCGCAAGGACGAGTACCTGGTCGCGATCGACAACCTCGGCACCGGCCAGTTCAAGCCGCTCCAGGAGAAGCCGGTCCACCACGGACACCACCAGAACATGATGCCGGTGAAGACCCTCACCAGGAGCAGCGTGGAAACGGCGTTCTCGCAGAACTTCGCCGGCCGCTACGACGGATGGAGCGCCGACCTGCGCGTGGTGGTGTTCATGACTGCCGAGGCGGCCCGGTCGGAGGTGATCTACCGCGCGGCGCAGGACGTGCTGCGCGGCAAGACGATCGGGTACGACGACTTCAAGCACTACCTGAAGACGTACGACAAGAACCGGACCATGAACGGCCTGTCGAGCGACGCCTTCACGCCGCTGGACACGTTCGACTACCGCGACGCGAGCTTCCTCAACGACAAGCTGACGCTAGCCAACCTCAAGGCCGGGGCCTAGCCGCCCGGCGACGGTGGCCACGTCCAGGGTCGACAGGTCCGGGACGCGCAGCACCTGCACCTGCCCGTCGCGCCGGCCGACCGGCGCGGAAAGAACCGGATCGCTTTCGTTCGAGAACAGCACGAGGCAGGAACAGCCCATCGCGGCGGCGAGGTGCATGGGGCCGGTATCGTTGCCGACCGCGAGCGCTGCGCGGGAGGCGAGGCGGCCGAGTTCCAGAAGGGTGGTGCGGCCGGTCAGGTCGAGTGCCGCCGGGCAGATGCGCCGGATCGCGTCGGCGAGCGGCGCGTCGGCGCCGGTGCCCAACACCACCGGGATCATGCCGGCCGCGGCCAGCCGGCTTGCCAGGACGCCGAAGCGTTCCGCCGGCCAGCGCTTCGCCGGACGGTGCGGCGCTGCCCCCGGCACCAGCAGCGCCAGGCGGGTGGACGGCAGCGAAGCGGGCGGCAGCGGGGCGGGCAGCATCGCGCCGTGCGCCGCCAGCCACGACAGGTCGGGATCGGGGACCGCGGGAATACCGGCCTGGGCGAGCTGGCCCGCCTGTCGGCGGCGGGTATGCAGCCGGTCGCGGTCGGGGTCGCGGTCGGGAAGCGAGCAGCCGGGCGCGATGCCGGACCAGGAGGGGCGGCCCGCGAGCCGGTGGTAGCGCGACGAGCGCCCGGAGGTCTGCAGGTCATAAACGAGGTCGAAGCCGGACAGCAGGCGGCGCAGGCGACCGAGGCCGCGCAGGTTCCAGAACGCCGGGCGGCTGTCGATGGCGACTGCGTCGAACCAGGGGCTGGCGGAAGCGAGGCCGAGAAACGGCGCGGTGGTCAGAAGGGTGACGTGCGCGTCCGGATGGTGCGCACGTATGGCGGCGAACGGGGCGAAGGCCAGCACCACGTCGCCGAGCGCACCCAGCTTGATCACCAGGATGCGCGTCGCGGCCGGCGCCGTCGGAAGCTCAGCCGGCATGGTGCGGCAGCGGCTCCTCGGGCGGCGACGGGACCGGCGGGACGCGGTGCGGGAACGGGTGGCGGAGCAGCTCCTCGTACACGTCGAGCGTCGCCTGCTGCATCGCCTGCACCGTGTAGTGCGACAGCACGCGGGCGCGAGCCTGCTCGCCGATCCGCAAGCGTTCCTCGGCAGAAAGCGACAGCACGTGCCGAAGCAGCGTCGCCAGGGCAGCGGCGTTGCCGGGCGGGAATGCATAGCCGGTAACGCCGTGCTCCACCGTTTCGAGGGCGGCGCCGTGGGAAGCGGCCAGCACCGGGCGCTGCATCGCCTGCGCTTCCACCACGGCGCGGCCGAACGGCTCTGGCTTGAGCGACGGCACCACCACCAGGTCGGCGAGCGCCAGCGCCGCCGGCATGTCGGTGCAATGCCCCGCGAAGCGGAGCCGGCCGCCGAGGCCGAGCCGTTCGGCCTGCTGCACCAGGGTGTCGGCGAAGCTCCGCCGCCCGTCGCGCGCCGGCCCGACCATGACGCAGACCCAGTCGAGACCGGGTGCCTCGCCGTGCAGCAGGGCGAGGGCGTCGAGCAGAAGCGCGTGGCCCTTCCAGGCGGTGATGCGGCCGGGAAGCATGATCACCACGGGATTGCACGGGGCGTAGTCCGGCAGCTGCCATTGCCGGGCGAGCGTGTGGATGCGGTCGCCGCGCACCGCGAGGGGGTCGAAGGCGGCGGTGTCGGCGCCGCGCGGGATGGTGCGCAGCCGGTCGGGCCCGACGCCGTATCGGGATGCCACGCGCCCGGCGACGAAGCGGCTGATGGCGATCACGCGGTCGCCGGACGCCATCACCGCGTTGTAGGCGCGCTTGAAGGGAAAGGTCTCGCCGTACACGCCGTGCCAGGTGGTGACGAACGGGGTGCCGGTGCGCCGTGCCGCCCACCGCGCCGACCAGGCCGGCGCGCGGGAGCGCGCGTGCACGAGGTCGACGCGGTGCTGGCGGATCAGGCGAGCCAGGCGGCGGCCGTTGAGCCAGATCGAGAGCGGGTCCCTGGTCATGAGGCCGAGGGAAAGGTGGACCGCGCCGAGCCGCTCCAGCTGCGGCACCAGCCGGCCGCCTGCGCTGGCGACCAGGGCGGTGCCGCCGGCTTCCACGATCGCGCGGGCGATCTCCATGGTGCCGCGCTCGACCCCGCCGGCCTGAAGCGAGGGCAGCACCTGCAGTACGACGGGCGCCGCGCGTGCGGGCATGGGGGACGGGTGGGACGGCATGGCGGCGGCCTTAGCACGGGTGCCAGTTCCCCGCATCGCCGGCTGCGCACGCGGATTTCATGCAACGCCGAGGCCGAGGGTGTCGTTGCGCAAACGAGAGGACAGGAGCGGCGACATGACGACAACGGCGAAGAAGACCGATCCGAAGCTGTGGGACAAGGTCAAGACCGAGGTCACGGAAGGCGACAAGGGCGGCAAGCCCAAGCAGTGGTCGGCGCGAAAGGCGCAGCTGGCGACGGCGGAATACAAGAAGGAAGGCGGCGGCTACGAGGGCGCCAAGTCGGAAGACAACCACCTGTCGCAGTGGACCAAGGAGGAGTGGGGCACGAAGTCGGGCGAGAAGTCCGGCGAAACCGGCGAGCGCTACCTGCCCAAGGAAGCGCGCAAGTCGCTGAAGGGCTCGGAATACGAGCGCAGCACGGCCAAGAAGCGGGCCGACACGGCAAAGGGCAAGCAGTTCTCGGCCCAGCCAAAGGACGTGGCGAAGAAGACCGCGAAGCATCGCGACACCGGGCATGCTGACACCGGGCATGCCGAGGCCGGGCACGACAAGGGCAAGCACGATGCGAACAAGTCGGGCAAGGACGACCTCGGCGGGATGACCAGGCAGGCGCTGATGACGCGCGCGGCGGAGAAGAACGTGAAGGGGCGCTCGCGCATGAGGAAGGAGGAGCTGGTCGCTGCCCTGTCCTGACGGGCACGCGACAAGCTAGCCTCGCGTATGACCGACGAAACGCTGCACCACGTCCAACACGCCGGGATCAGGCTGGCGGCACGGCACCGCCCGGGCGACGGGCCGACGCTGGTATTCCTGCCCGGACTGCGCAGCGACATGAAGGGCGACAAGGCGACGGCGCTCACCGCCCATGCCCGGCACCGTGGCCGGGCCTCGCTGCGGCTGGACTACTCCGGGCACGGCGAAAGCGGCGGGCGCTTCACCGATGGTACGATCGGCGTCTGGCGTGACGACGCGCTGGCGGTGATCGAGGCCCTGACGCCGGGACCGCTGGTGCTGGTGGGCTCGTCCATGGGCGGGTGGATCGGGCTGCTGCTGGCGATGGCGCTCGGGGCACGTGTCCATGGCTTCGTGGGCATCGCGGCAGCACCCGACTTCACGGTGGCGATGGAGGCCGGCTTCGACGCCGTGCAACGGGCGACGCTGGCGCGGGACGGCATGGTGATGCTGCCCACGACGCCGGACCCGACGCCGTTGACGCGACAGGCGCTGGACGACGGCCTGGCCTGTCGCGTGCTGGGCCAGCCGATCCCCCTGTCCTGCCCGGTCCGGCTGCTGCACGGCCAACGCGACACGGTGGTCGACTGGCAGCGGGCGCTGGCGATCGCAGACGCGGTCGAGAACGGCGATTGCCAGGTTCTGCTGGTGAAGGACGGGGACCACAGGTTGTCAAGGCCGCAGGATATTCAACTTCTGATTGCGGCAGTGGACGGGCTCGGTTAGCATCGCTCAACCACCCGCCGCCAGGATGGCGCGCAGTCCCTCGCGATAGGTCGGATGACGCCATTGTCGTTGCAGCGCTTCCCGGGTCAGCCGGCTCGACACCTTGCGGTTCTCGGCCCAGAAGCTGCGGCCCATCGGGCTCATGGCCGGCAGCGCCTCCGCGAACGGAACCGCGGGCGGCGGCGGCAAGCCCAGCAGGCGGGCGGCTTCCTCGATCACCACGGCGCTCTCGGCCGGCAGGTCGTCGCTCAGGTTGAGCACGCGCAGGGGCAGGCCCGCCTCCATCGCGGCCAGCGTGGCACCGGCGATGTCGTCGCGGTGGATGCGGCCGAAGCAGTGGCCAGGCGCGATCACGCGACGGCTTTCGCCCTCGCGAAGAGCATCGAACACGCTGCGGCCGGGGCCATAGATGCCGGCCAGGCGGAGGATGTCGCAGCGGGCGCCGAGCCCGGCGGCAAGCGCTGCCCAGTTCCGTTCGGCGGCGACGCGCCGCTGGCCGCGCGGTCCGGTCGGCGCCGGGGGAGTGGTTTCGTCGACCCAGCCGCCGTCGCGGTCGCCATAAACGCCCGTGGTGGAGAAATAGCCGATCCAGTCCGGCCGATGCCGCCGCATCGCTTCCCCGAGCAGGCGAAGGATCGGGTCGCCGTCCGCGTCGGGCGGGGCGCCGGCCAGCCAGTGCGTCGCGTCGGCGAGCAGGGCAGCGGCCTCGTCCGGCCGCACCAGCGTCACGCCGGACGGCGGTGCGGCGCCGTCGGGATGGCGGCGGGTGGCGGTGACGCGGTAGCCGGCCTGCACGGCGCAGGCGGCCAGCGCCGTGGCGGAATATCCCAGGCCGAACACCAGCAGGTGCTGTGGCGCGCTCATGGACGGCCCGGCTTCACAACTGCGGAATGGACGTCGCCGGCGCTTGACCCTTGCCCGGTTCGGCGCGGCAGAATGGGATCGTCGTCATGAAGCGCATCCTGTCCTTTCTCGGCCTGCTGCCGCCCGCCGTCCTGGTGGCCGGGTCGGCCATCCTGGTCATCGAGCCGGCACGGGCGGCCGGGCCGGTGCAGCGGGCGGCGGGGGTGCAACGCCTGGCGCGGCTGGAGGCTCCGCCGCGACGCGCACCGCTCGTCGCAACCGCGGTCACCGTAAACCCCTGCCTGGCGCTGGTGTCGAGCGATCCGGCCGGCGCTTCGGACTATGCGGCAGACTGGTCGAAGCGCAACGGCGGCGACGAGGCGGCACAGTGCGCCGCGCTGGCCGAGGTGGCGCTCGGCGATCCGGAAGCCGGCGCCGTGGCGCTGGACGCGCTTTCCCGCCAGGCGCTGCTTCCCGAACAACGGCGTGCGGTGCTGGCGGACCAGGCGTCGCAGGCGTGGCTGTCCGCGGCCAAACCGGACCAGGCGCTCGCCGCCTCGACGCTGGCGGTGTCGCTCGAACCGGGCAACCCGTCGCTCCTGACCGACCGGGCACGCGCAGCACTCGCGGCCGGACGGGCCGACGGGGCGGTAGCGGACCTGTCCACGGTGCTGGCAGCCCATCCCGGGCAGGCCGAAGCGCTGGTGGTGCGTGCCACCGCCTATCGCAAGCTGGACCGGCTGGATGCGGCGCGCGCCGACATCGACGCGGCCTGCGCGGTGCTGCCGGACGAGCCGGAAGCGCTGCTGGAGCGCGGCATCCTGCGCGAGCGGTCGGGCGACCTCGATGGCGCCCGCAGCGACTGGAGCCGGGTGCTGTCGGTATCGCCGGACACGCACGAGGCCGACCTGGCGCAGCAGGACCTGGCGCTGCTGGACGCCGGGCCGGACGCGCGCTGAGGAAGTTCAGCGTCGGTCGGCGAAGAAGCCGGCGATGCGGTGGCAGGCCTGCCGCAGCCGTTCCTCCTCCACCGCGAAGCACAGCCTGAGGCACCCCTCCCCCGCCGGCCCGAAGGCGCGGCCGGGGGCCAGCCCGACGCGTGCCTCGCGCAGCAGCGACTTGGCCAAGGCGAGGCTGTCGGCGCAGCCGTCCACCGAGAAGAACGAGTACATCGCGCCGTCCGGACATGGCACCGCGACCCCCGGGATCGCGCCCAGCAGCGTGCAGGCGAGGTCGCGGCGGGCGCGCGTGCGAGCCACCGACTCGGCCACGAACGGCTCGCCCTGCTCGAGGGCGGCGATCGCGGCGCGCTGGATGAAGGCGGGCGCACAGGAGGTGCTGTATTCCACCAGCTTGCCGAGCGCCGGCATCAGCGGCTCCGGCGCGTTGATCCAGCCGAGCCGCCAGCCGGTCATCGCCCAGGTCTTGGAGAACGAGTTGATCGCGATCACGCGGTCGTCCGGCTCCGCGATCTCCCCGAACGCGGGCGCCGCCGGGCGGTCGAACACCAGGCGCTCGTACACGTCGTCGGCCAGGATCCAGATGCCGAGGCGGCGGCAATGCCCGAGCAGCACGGCCTGCTCGTCCGCCGACAGCATCCAGCCGGTGGGATTGGCAGGCGCGTTCAGGATCACCATGCGCGTGCCGGGCGTGAGGGATCCGAGCAGCTGGTCAAGGTCCATGCGCCACCGGCCGGCCTGGAGGCGAAGCGGCACCGTGTCGATCACGGCGCCGGCCACGGCCGGGATGCCGCCGAGGTTCGGCCAGTGCGGCGTCGGCAGCACGACCCGGTCGCCCGGCGACAGCAGCGCCTGGCAGACCACGTGAACGGCGTTCACGCCGGACGGGGTGACGCACACGCGTTCCGGCGCCGACCTGCGGCCGAGCCCGGTCTGGTAGCGGCTGATCGCCTGGCGCAGCGGGGCGATGCCGTAGTTCGAGGTGTAGAAGGTGTCGCCCTCGTCGAGGGCCTGCTTTGCCGCCTCGCGGATGAAGGCCGGGGTGTGCGTGTCCGGCTCGCCGAACCAGAGCGGGATCACGTCCGCCAGGCCGGCGCCGGCGTGCGCCACCTCGCGTATCAGCGAGCCCGGCAGCGACTCAACCTCGGTTCGCGCCAGGGTGTCGAAGCCGGGATGGCGTGGGTGCATGATGAATGGTCCTGCGCTCGCGCGGCGGAAGAAGACGGGTCGCGAGGGCACTAGCACGTCCCGGTGCGGCCGGGCCTGCGCGTTTCCGGAATAGGCGCCTCAGGCGGCGCCGAGCTTTCTTGAAACGCGCGCCTCAGGCGGCGCTGCCGGCGGCCCAGCCGCTCGACCAGGCCCACTGGAAGTTGTAGCCGCCGAGCCAGCCGGTGACGTCCACCGCCTCGCCCACGAAGAACAGGCCGGGCACGGTTCTCGCCTCCATGGTGCGGGACGACAGGGCGGCGGTGTCGATGCCGCCGCGCATCACCTCGGCCTTGGCATAGCCTTCGGTGCCGGTGGGGAAGAGCCGCCAGTCGCCGAGCCGGGCGGCGACGGCGTTCAGGGTCGCGGCAGGCAGGCCGCCGAGCGGGCCGGCGGCGTCGTGCTCGGCCACCACCGCCTGGGCCAGGCGCTGCGGCAGCAGCTCGGCCAGGATCGTGCCGAGCTCGGCCCTGCCGCGCGTCTGCCGCCGCTGCTTCAGGTGGGTGCCGACGTCGCGGCCGGGGGCGAGGTCGAGCCGGAGCGCCTCGCCCTGCTGCCAATAGGAGGACACCTGCAGCAGCGCCGGACCGGACAGGCCGCGATGGGTGAACAGCATCGCCTCGGGGAACGCGGCGGTGCCGCAGCGGGCCACCACGTCCAGCGACACGCCGGCCAGGCTGCGCATCGCGTCCTGTGCCGCACCCGTGAAGGTGAACGGCACCAGGGCCGGGCCGGTCGGGGTCAGGGGGATGCCGAACCGCCGCGCGACGTCGAAGGCGAAGCCGGTGGCGCCGAGCTTGGGGATCGACAGGCCGCCGGTGGCGACGATCAGGCTGGATGCCATGAAGCTGCCGCGGTCGGTGGCGACGCGCCAGTCGTCCGGGCGCTCGATCGCGGACACGCGCTGCCCGGTGCGGAGCACGACGCCGGCCGCGTCGCACTCGGCCAGGAGCATGGACACGATCTGGCGCGCGGAGCCTTCGCAGAACAGCTGGCCCAGGGTCTTCTCGTGCCAAACGATGCGGTGGCGCTCGACCAGGGCAAGGAAGTCGTCGGCGGTGTAGCGCGCCAGGGCGGAGCGGCAGAAGTGCTGGTTCTGCGACAGGTAGCGCTCGGGGCGGCAGTCCCGGTTGGTGAAGTTGCAGCGGCCGCCGCCGGAGATGACGATCTTGGCGCCGGGCTCCGCGGCATGGTCGAGCAGCAGCACGCGTCGGCCGCGCCCTCCCGCCGCGATCGCCGCCATCAGCCCGGCGGCGCCGGCACCCAGGATGACGACGTCGTAGCGGGCCGGACGCGCGGCAAGGGCGGGCTCAGAAATCGAGGTCGCCGTAGTGCTCGGGCGGGTTGATGCCGATCACGCGGTCGCCCAGCAGGGCACGGAAGCAGGGGCGCGACTTCACCCGGGCGTACCAGTCCTTGGTCGGCGGGCTCAGCGACCAGTCGATGTCGGCGATGTAGTCGAGCGAGGACAGCTGGGCGGCGGCGGCGAAGTCGGCCAGGGACAGGGAGGGGCCGGCGAGCCACTTCCGGGTCTCGGCGAGCCAGCCGATATAGTCCAGGTGGTAGCGTATGTTGGCGTAGCCGGCGCGAAGCGCTGTGGCGTCCGGGTTGCCGCGGCCCATCAGGCGCTTGAGGTACTTCTCGCCAAGCAGGTTGCGCGTCACCTCGTGGTGGAACTTGCCGTCGAACCAGGCGGCGAGCCGGCGCACCTCGACCCGCTCGGCCAGCGTGCGGCCGAGCAAGGGCGTGTCGGGATAGGCCTCCTCGAGATACTCGCAGATCACGCCGGAATCCGGGATGGACAGGCCGTTCTCCTCCACCAGCATCGGCACGGTGCCGGCCGGGTTGAGGTCGAGGAACTCGGGCCGGCGCTCCCACACCTTTTCCACCTTCAACTCGAACGGCAGCCGCTTTTCCGACAGCACCAGGCGGACCTTGCGCGAGAACGGCGACAACGGGATGTGGTGCAGGATTCGCATGGGCGCGGACCGTATTTCATCCCACTGCCGGTTGCCAGAGAGGTTGCCGCGGAGCCGGTGCGGGGCGAACGGAACGATACCGATTTGATCGCAGCGCGTCCGGCGTGCATGCTGCGCTGGCTTCCCCCGTCTTCCGAGGCTTCCCGTGCCAGACCAAGCCGCCGAAACCGATGCCCACGGCAACCCCGAACCGGGCGCCAATCCTGGTGCGGGCCCTGGTGCGGGCCTTGGTGCAGGCACCGGTGCAGGCCCTGGCGCAAACCTGGGCGAGCCGCGTCCGCTGCCGCAGATACGGGTGCGCGGGCGCTCGTTCATGGCGCTGGTGTTGTCCCCCGAGCCGCCGCTCGTCGACTGGCTCGGGGGCCTCGACGTGCAGATCAACAAGTCGTCCGCGTTCTTCGAGGCGCGTCCGGTGGTGCTGGATTGCGGGCTGCTGAACGGGGAGGATCACGGGCTGGACGGGCTGGTGCCGGCGCTGCTGGAGCGCGGCATCCGGCTGATCGAGATCGAGAACGCCGATCCGGCCTGGCCGGCCACCGCCACCTGGACCTGGCCGGACGGCTACAGCGGCGGGCGGGCGATCGGGACGGTGGAGGTCCCGGAGGAAGCGCTTCCGCCACCGCCCGACCCGTCGCGCGCGTCGCTGCTGATCGACGAGCCGGTGCGCTCCGGGCAGATCGTGTCGTATCCGGACGGCGACGTGGTGGTGCTGGGTTCGGTGGCGTCGGGGGCTGAAGTGTCCGCGGGCGGGTCGATCCACGTGTATGGCGCGCTGCGCGGCCGGGCGTTGGCCGGAGTCGGCGGCAACGCGGCGGCCCGCATCCTGTGCCGCCGGATGTGCGCGGAGCTGCTGGCGATCGACGGGCTGTACATGACGGCGGAGGACATGCCGGCGGAGCGGATCGGGCGCTCGGTGCAGGCCAGGCTCGACGGGCAGTCGCTGGTGCTGTTACCGCTCGATTGAGGTAGGAACAACGCCCGAGCACGGTATGGTCCGCATCGGGACCACCGTGGGGTCGTCGGCTGGGGAAGGTTTGCGCATGGCCAAGGTGGTGGTCGTTACATCGGGCAAGGGCGGGGTCGGCAAGACCACCTCCACCGCCGCCCTCGGCGCCGCCCTGGCACAGGGCTCGCCCGGCCTGCACGGGCAGCCGGGAAAGCCGGGCCAGAACGTGGTGGTGGTGGACTTCGACGTGGGGCTTCGCAACCTCGACCTGGTGATGGGGGCCGAGCGCCGCGTGGTGTTCGACCTGATCAACGTGGTGCAGGGCGATGCCAAGCTTTCCCAGGCGCTGATACGCGACAAGCGTGTGGAAACGCTGTCGATCCTGCCGGCCAGCCAGACACGCGACAAGGACGCGCTGACCGCGGACGGGGTGGCGCGGGTGATCGCCGAGCTGCGGGAGAAGTTCGACTGGATCCTGTGCGACAGCCCGGCCGGGATCGAGAAGGGCGCGCAGCTGGCGATGTACCATGCCGACGAGGCGGTGGTGGTGACCAACCCGGAAGTGTCGTCGGTGCGCGACAGCGACCGCATCATCGGCATGCTGGACAGCACCACGGCCAAGGCCAAGGCGGGCGAGAAGATGCCCAAGCACCTTCTGCTGACCCGCTACGACTCCGCACGTGCTGCGCGCGGCGAGATGCTTCGGATCGAGGACGTGCTGGAAATCCTTTCCATCCCCCTGATCGGCATCATCCCGGAAAGCGAGGAGGTGCTCCGGGCCTCCAACCTCGGCGCGCCGGTGACTCTGAGCAACGCCGACAGCGCGCCGTCGCGGGCGTATTTCGACGCGGTGCGGCGCTTGAAGGGTGAAGCGCTCGACATGAGCGTGCCGTCGGACAGGAAGGGCCTGATGGCCAAGCTGTTCAAGTGGAGGGCGGCATGAGCTTCCTGGCCGGGCTGTTCGCCAGGCGCAGCTCCGCACCCGTGGCGCGCGACCGGCTGCAGATCCTGCTGGCGCACGAGCGCACGGCGGGCGAAGGGCAGAGCGAGCTGATCGCCAAGCTGCGCGAGGAGATCCTGGACGTGATCGCCCGGCACGTGCCGATCGACCGCGACAAGGTGCAGATCAAGCTCGACCGCGGGGCAGCCGTGTCCACGCTGGAGATCGACATCGAGGTGCCGGAGCTGAAGAAGCAGGTCGCGGCCGGCGCCGCTGCCGGCATCAAGGAGAACCTCCGGAGCAAGGCGGATCCGGCCAGCGGCACCCAGGGCCTGCCGACCGGACCCTGAACCAGGGCAGGGCTCCGACGGGTTAACGCGAGGCTTTGAAGGGTCGACAAGGCGTCCGCGTCCGTATTGCTTTGTTCCACCGCTGGGACCGCGGTATCATCACGGTCCCGTTACCAGACGGGCAGGATTGAACAACGGAACGACGCCCAAGCGTCGTGAAAGGCCGTTCATTATGTTCCAGGATCAAAACGTTCTGGCGCGCTAGGATGACCCGGAACGGGATTCCGCGGCGGGATTTAACCGTTTCTGCAGGATCGGCGTCCAGGATCGGATGGTTGCCGCTGGAGTCGGCCATGGGCCGGAGAAGCGGCGGGAAAACGTTGCACGCCGTCGGGAGTCGCTCATGAAGCCGCAGCGCGTCGTTCTCACCCCCGCACCGGGTGCCGTGTTCCTTCGAACCAACGCGGCGTCGGTGGAGATGACGCCAGGGGAAGCGCTTCGCTTCTGCGAGGAGATCAGGTCGTGCATCCAGGTGGCCCTCGCCGCACAGGACGGTTCGGCGCTGCGCCACATGATGGGTCGGGTTCCGGGCTGAGCCTGGGCGTGGGTCCGGGCGCTCGCCCTGGCCCCGATTCGAAGGGACGCGGCGGTGGGGCTCAGAACGAGGGCAGGTGCTGCTCGAGACGCTGGCTGCCGTGGTTCACGTCCAGCAGGGCGGCCCGTCGCGCGGCGGCGGCGTCGCGACGGCGCAGGGCGTCGAGCAGCTGGTCGTGCGGATGGCCGTCTCCGTCCAGCGGGCGGAGCGGACGGTCGAAGCTGAGCGCATAAAGCGGGCCCAGGCGCATCCATAACCCTTCCAGGGTGCGAAGGATCAGCGGCGCCCGCCCTGCCCTGCACACCAGGCGGTGGAAGGCGGCGTTGGCGTCCAGCATCGGCATGTGCTGCTGGCGCAGGTGGGCGGCGACGCACCGGGCGTTGACCTGTTCCAGCTCGTCGAGCTGCGTGTCGTCGACGAACTCCACCGCCCGCTCGGCCGCGCGCGCTTCCAGGTCGCCGCGCATCTCGGCCAGCTCGCCGAAATCGGCCTTGTTCATCACCGGCACGATCGCCGAGCCGCGCTCGTCCAGGCACAGCGCCTGCTCGGACACCAGCCGGAGCAGCGCTTCGCGCACCGGCGTCGGGCTCAGGCCCAGCTCGGCGGCCAGCGGGCGCAGGATCAGCCGGTGCCCGGGACGAAGCCGGCTGGAGGTCAGGGAACGGCGGATCTGCGCATAGGCGCGCTGGCTCAGGCTGTCGCGTCCGCCGTCGCCGGTCGGGAACGGCAGCGGGCTGGCCCCTTCGTGCGCCGGACCGGCCACATCGGGGCTGGTCGCGTCGAGACCGGCCGCACCGGGACCAGTCTCGTCAAGGATGGTCGCATCGGAACCAGCAGCGTCAAGACCGGCAGCGTCGAGACCGGCCGCGTCGGAATAAGCTCGATCGTTCACAGCCGTTCCGCCCGCTCCTGTGCCGGCTCCGAGGGGCGGAACGGCAGGTTCATCATTTCGACATGAATTGTAACGGGATCGTGTGCCGCTTGTGAAGCGCCATGTCACGCGGTTCGGGATCAGAGCAGCCATGCCGCGCCGGGGGCTCGGCTAGACCACGTCCTCCAGGCTCATCGCCTGCCTGGACAGCAGGTCGCGGTAAGGCCCTTCGCTGCGTTCCAGCACCGAAGGCGGCCCGTCCTGGAGCACGCGGCCGGACTGCATCACCACGATGCGGTCGAAGTCGCGCAAGGTGGACAGGCGGTGCGCCACCGCTACCACCGTGCGGCCGACCATCAGCCGCTCCAGGGCACGCTGCACCAGCTGCTCGCTTTCGCTGTCCAGCGCGCTGGTGGCCTCGTCCAGCAGCAGGATCGGGGCGTTGCGCAGAAAGGCGCGCGCGATGGCGATGCGCTGGCGCTGTCCGCCGGACAGCTTGACGCCGCGGTCGCCCACCTCCGTGTCGAAGCCCTCGGGCATGGCCTCGATGAAGTCGCGGCAGCCGGCGGCGGCGGCGGCGGCGCGCACCTCCTCGTCCGCGGCGTCCGGCTTGCCGTAGCGGATGTTCTCCATCACCGAGCGGTGGAACAGGGACACGTCCTGCGGCACCACCGAGATCACCGCGCGCAGCGCATCCTCGGTGAGGCCGAGCAGGTCCTTGCCATCGATCAGGATGCGGCCGCCCTGGACGTAGCGCATGCGCTGCAGCAGGGCGAGCACGGTGCTCTTGCCCGAGCCGGAGCGGCCGATCAGCCCGAGGCGCGTGCCGGCCTCCACGCGCAGGCTGAAGCAGGACAGCACCGGGTCGCCGGCCGGATAGGCATAGGAAACCTGCTCGAACACCACCTCGCCGCGCGGCTCGGCGTGGAAGCCGCCGGCGTCGGCGGCGTCGGGCATGTCGTGCGGCAGAAGCAGGGTGGACAGCGCTTCCGCCAGCCGGGCCACGTGCTGGATGGTCTCGACCAGCGCCACCGCGAGGTCGCGCGTGCCGTGCAGGATCATGAAGCCCAGCGTCACCACCATCACCACGTCGCCCACGGTGGCGGCGTGGTTGCGCCACAGCAGCACCGCCCAGATCAGCAGCATCGCGGTGAGGATCGCCGTCAGCACCGCATGGATCAGGCGCAGGCGCTCCAGGTAGCGCAAGGAGGTGCCGCGCGCGTGCATCTCGCCTTCCATGCGCTGGCTGAAGCGCACCCGCTCACGGCGGGTGGCGCCGAAGGCGCGCACCAGCGGCATGTTGTTGATGATGTCGAGCAGCTCGCCGTCCACACGCGCGGCGTCGGACGCGTAGCGGTGGTGCAGCGGCCGGCCGCCGGCCGCCATGCGGAACATCAGCACCGAGATCAGGGCTGCCAGCACCACCAGCACCGCCGCCATCATCGGGCTCACGGTGATCATCAGCAGGATGGAGAAGGCGACGTTGAGGCAGGGCGGCAGCACGTTCCAGGTGGCCAGGTTCTCCAGGGTGAACATGGCGTTGGCGGTGGCGGTGATGCGGCCGGCCAGCGTGCCCGGCATGCGGTCGGCGAAATAGGACGGCGCGTGGCCGGTGAGGTGGCGGAACAGGTCGCGGCGCAGGTCGCCGGTGACGGCGACAAAGGCGTGGGTGGATACCCAGCCGCCGACCCGCCAGGCCAGGTTGTCAACGCAGATCAGCAGGCCGAGCAGGCCGACCGCGATCCACACCGGACGCATCGGCCCGCCCCGGTAGTTGGTCAGGGTGTCGACCAGGTAGTGCACGGCATAGGACGAGCCGACCACGGCGGCGACCGCCACCAGCACCGACAGGAGGATCAGCCCGTGCTGCAGCCTGTGGTGCAGCACGTAGCGGGCCATGAACGCGAGCGGCCGCGGCGCCAGGCGGATCAGGTCGGCGTCATTTATGGTGACAGCCTCATGCAGTCCCGGCTCGATCCTGCGCGTTGACGTCATGCGCCATCCTTTCGGTTGAAGCGGATGCCCGCATGCGGCCGGATTATCGTCCGATCGGCCATAACAACCAATTAATCCACTCGCGTGACGTTGGTGCCAAAAAAATGCCTCGTTCGTGGCGTTGATAGGGCACGATAAGCCGCAAAGGAGTGTACATGCGTATCGCCCAGATCGCCCCTCTCCACGAGGCCGTGCCGCCCAAGCTGTATGGCGGCACCGAGCGTGTTGTATCGTTCCTGACCGAGGAGCTGGTCAATCTCGGCCATGACGTGACCCTGTTCGCCAGCGGCGACAGCGTCACCACGGCCAACCTGCACCCGTGCTGGCCGCGCGCACTTCGTCTGGATCCGGCGATACGCGACCCGATCGCCCCGCACATGCTGATGATGGAGCAGGTGGCGCAGCGGCTCGACCAGTTCGACGTGCTGCACTTCCACATGGACTACTGGCCGTTCACCCACTTCTCGCGCCAATCGGTGCCCTACGTCACCACCATGCACGGCCGGCTGGACCTGCCCGAGCTGCAGCCGGTGTTCGACGCGTTCCCGGGCGTGCCCGTGGTGTCGATCTCGGACAGCCAGCGGCGCCCGCTCGCCCGCGCCAACTTCGTGCGCACCGTGCTGCACGGCCTGCCGGAGCACCTGCTGACGCCGCAGGGCAACCCGGACGGCAGCGACCGCTCCTACCTCGCGTTCCTGGGCCGGATCTGCCCGGAAAAGGGCGTGGACAAGGCGATCCGCATCGCACGCGCGGTCGGCATCCCGCTCAAGATCGCGGCCAAGGTGGACAAGGTCGACACCGAGTACTTCGAGACCGTGATCCGGCCGATGCTGGGTGCCGGCGTGGAGCTGATCGGCGAGATCAACGACGGGCAGAAGGCGGGCTTCCTGAGCGGCGCCCGTGGCCTGCTGATGCCGATCGACTGGCCCGAGCCGTTCGGTCTGGTGATGATCGAGGCGATGGCCTGCGGCACGCCGGTGATCGCGTTCAACCGCGGCTCGGTGCCGGAAGTGATCGAGGACGGGCTGACCGGGCTGATCGTGGAGGACGAGACCAGCGCGATCGGCGCCATCGCCCGGCTGCACACGCTTCGGCCGGCGGCGATCCGCACCCGGTTCGAGACGCGGTTCACCGCCCGGCGCATGGCGGACGACTATCTCGGCATCTACCGGCAGCTGGCGGTGCAGCATCGTCCGAACCTGCGTCTGGTATCGGGCGAATAGGATCCGGTGGGCGGATGCCGGAAAGGCGCCCGCCCATCGGAATATCGGGGCTCACTCCAGACCGAGCAGCTCCACGTCGAAGATCAGGGTGGCGTTCGGCGGGATCGCCCGTCCGGCGCCGCGGGCGCCGTAGCCGTGCTCGGGCGGCAGCACCAGGATGCGCCGGCCGCCGACACGCATGCTGGCGACGCCGAGGTCCCAGCCCGAGATCACCTGCCCGACGCCGAGGGTGAAGCGGAACGGCGTGCCGCGGTCGCGCGAGCTGTCGAACTTCGCCCCTTCCTTGCCGTCCTCGTCGAGCCAGCCGGTGTAGTGCACCACCACGGTCTGCCCCGACGCCGGCGTCTCGCCCTGCCCTTCGACCTCGTCGCGATAACGGATGCCGTTCGGCAGGGTGATGAAGTCGGTGTCCATGGCAGTGCTCCGGGTTGAACGGGGCGGTGGTTCTAGCAGCGGGAGGCGCGGATGCCGAGCCATGCGCCGGATGCGCGCCCCCGCCCGTCCCGGCTAGCCGAACGATGTCGGCCCGACCGCGCCGTGCCAGTGCTTCACCTTGGCGCCGTCGGCGTCCATGACGAAGAAGTGCGTCATGGTCGGGTGGACGGTCTGGCCGCCGTCGTCCGGCGTCATCGCCACCGTGCCGCGGAACACCTTCAGGGTGCCCCCGTCCCAGTACTCCTTGACCTCGTGCAGCGCGGTGAAGCCGGTGTCGATGAACGCGCGCAGGTTGCTGCGGATCGCCTCGCGGCCGTGCCAGTCGGCGACGCCGAGGTTGCACACCGCGTCGTCGGCGAGGCAGTCGAAGCCGCTGCCGAAGGTCTTGTCGTCGATCTCCTTCCAGAAGGCCAGCAGCCAGTCCGGAGCGGGCTTCTTCTGGAACGTCCTGGTGTCCATGGGATTATCCTTCACCGATGTCGCCCGCCTCGCGCGCCCGGAAACGGGTGCCGCCTGGCGGTTGCGGGTGCTGCGCCGAACCCCCTGATGGTTCCGGCGCCGATGCAGCGGAGAATGGTGCCAGGCGCGGTCGGCGCTCAATGACGCCGGAGGTAATCCGGCGGCGAAAACAGCCGACGCACCAGAACCGCTTTGGCGCGCGCGCACGGCTTGACGGGAAACCATGCGGCTGCGAACCGGATGCGAACGGCAGGCGGAGCCCGACCCAGGATGACGACCGACATCGAACGGGGTGGCGGCGGGCTCGGCGTGCTGCTGCGCGACTGGCGCCGCGTGCGCGGCTTGAGCCAGCTCGACCTCGCGCTGGAGGCGGAGGTGTCGCAGCGCCACCTGAGCTTCATCGAAACCGGTCGGAGCGCCCCCAGCCGGGACACGCTCGGCCGCCTTGCGGACGCGCTGCGCATCCCGTTCCGCGACCGCAACCCGCTGGTCCTGGCGGCCGGGTACGCTCCGGACCACGCCGAGGACAGGCTCGACCAGCCGGAGATGCGCCAGGTGACCGCGGCGCTGGAGCGCATGCTCCGGCAGCACGAGCCGTTCCCGGCCTTCGTGCTGGACCGCTACTGGGACGTGGTGATGGCGAACGACGCGGCGCGGCGCTTCCTGAACCGGTTCTTCGACCTCGACGCGCTGCCCAGACCGCGCAACCTCCTGCGGATCATGTTCGGCGCCGAGGCGATGCGGCCGTTCGTGCGCGACTGGGCCGACGTGGCGCGGGCGTTGATCGGACGCGTGCACCGCGAGGCGACGGCGCAGGTGCTGGACCGGCGGACGCGCGCCCTGATCGACGAGCTCATGAGCCATCCCGGCGTCAGGCCCGACTGGCGCCGCACCACCAGGACCGCCGGCAGCCCGGTGGTGCCGATCGGCTTCGACCATGCCGGGACGGCGCTGAACTACTTCTCCATGGTCTCGGTGGTGGGAACGCCGTTGTCCATCCTCACCCAGGAACTGCGCGTGGAATGCATGTTCCCGGCCGACGACCATACCGAGGCGCGCCACCTGGCCCTGATGGCCGGGACGCCGGGCGACCGGCGCCCGGGCGGCTAGAACACCGGCGTCCGCGGCTCAGGGCTTGGTGTCCGCCTTGACGGCGCCGCGCTCACCCGGCGGCTTGTCCGGGCCGACGGTGGAGTCGCGCCCGGTCTGCTGTTCCAGCTCGGCGTTCAGCTCGGCGCCCATCAGGATCACGATGGAGGAGATCCAGATCCAGGTCATGAAGCCGACCACGGCGCCGAGCGAGCCATAGGTCTTGTTGTAGCTGCCGAAGTGGCTGACGTAGAACGAGAAGCCGATCGACACGAGCACCCAGCCCACCGACGCCGCCGCCGCCCCCCAGCTGATCCACTGCCAGCGGGCAATGCTGCGGCTCGGCCCGTAGCGGTAGATCAGGCTCAGCGCGCCGATGAGCACCACCAGCATGACCGGCCAGCGGCCGAGGCCGAGCAGCGTGTCGGCGACGCTGCCGAGGCCGATGGTGTTGAGCACGATCGGCAGGGCGACCACCGCCAGCAGCGCCAGGATCAGGAACGCGATCATGCCCAGGGTGAAGCACAGCGACACCAGGGTCAGCCGAACGAAGCTGCGAGTCTCGTGCTCGTGGTAGACCACGTTCAGGGCGTCGAACAGCGACTTCATCCCGGCATTGGCGCTCCACAGGGAGGTGAGAAGCCCGACGATGGCGCCGAGGCCGAGCGCCTTGGAGCCGCTGGAGGTCAGGGCGCCGACCTGCTGCTTGATGATGTCGATGCCGCCTCCGGGAACCACCCCGTTCAGGCTGGCGAGCTGGTCGCCCAGGTGGCTCGGGTCGGTGAACAGGCCATAGATCGAGATCAGGCTGGCGAGCGCCGGGAACAGCGCCAGCAGGCCGTAGAAGGTGATGCTGGCGGCTTCGGCCATGATCCGGTCGTCGTTGAAGCCGGTGACCGCGCGCTTGGCGACCGCCCACCAGCCCTTGGCCGGGATCTGCTGCGGCGCCTCGGCATCGGCGCCGGCGCGGTTCTCGTTCGGCTTGGAAGCTTCCGCCTTGCGCCCGTTGGCCTCCGGGGCCGCCTCGTCCTGCAGCGGCTCGGGCCGCCTTCCCTGCTGCTGCGGCGCAGAAACAGTGCGCGGTTGTCCGGCCGGGCGGGGCAGGAGCAGGCCGACCGCGGCGAGGCCGATCAGGAGGACCAGATTGGGACGGCCGGACTTGGTCATTCGAAAACGGTTCCGTTCGTTGCCCAGGCGCAAGCGTTCCATCGGCCGCCCGGTTGCGCCGGCCGATGCGGAGGGTCAGGTGGCCAGCGGATGCACCGTCGCGGCATCCGGGCGCCGCAACGATGTCTGTCTGCCCTCGCCTGCCTCCGTCAGCAGCCGGGCGACGCGCAGCGGCACCGGCGGGTGGCTGTCGTGCACCAGCGAGAACCACGGGTCGGGCGTCAGGGTGGACGCGTTGTCGCGGGCGAGGCGGGTGAGCGCCGACACCATGGGCCGCGCCCCCACCATGCGACGCGCGAACGCGTCGGCCTGGAACTCGTGCCGGCGCGACAGGGCGTTGCCGGCGAGGCCCAGCAGCGGCGACAGGACGCCCGCCAGAAGCATCGCCAGGATCAGGCTCAGCACCGGGTCGGGATGGCGCACGCCGAATTCCGGCAGGAGCCAGGGCTGGCGCGCAAGCCAGCCGATCGCGGCCAGCAGGCCGAACAGGAAGGCCGTGCCGCGAAGCAGCCCGGTCAGGGTGTGGCGGTGGTGGAAATGGCCGAGCTCGTGCGCCACCACCGCCTGGATCTCCGCGGGCGTGTGGGCGTCGAGCAGGGTGTCGAACAGCACGATGCGCTTGGTCGGCCCCCAGCCGATGAAGTAGGCGTTGCCCCGGCTGGAGCGGCGCGACGCGTCCATCTCGAACAGCCCGCCGGAGCGGAACCCGGTGCGGGCGAGCAGCGCCTCGATCGGGCCGGCCATCTCGGCGCGGAGCGGCGTGAAGCGGTTGAACAAGGGAGCGACGAGGCGGACGTGGATGGTCGGCGCCAGCAGCATCGCGGCGGTCAGCGCGGCCCAGGTCCAGAGCCACCATGGCCCGTGCAGGGCCTGCATCGCCCACAGGATGCCGGCCAGGATCGGGCCGCCGATCGCGGCGGTGAGCAGCGAGGCCACAAGCGTGTCGCGCAGGAACAAGGCCGGACCACGACGGTTGAAGCCGTGCCGCTGTTCCAGCACCAGGGTGCGCCAGGCGGCCAGCGGCAGGCTCAGCAGGCCGGATGCGAGCCACAGCACGGCGGCGATCGCCAGGCTGCGGGACAGCGAGGGGGCGATGCGCGCCGACACCAGGCCGGACACGAGGTCGAGGCCCCAGACCAGGGCGACGATGCCGACGAGCAGGTCGAGCACGGCGGACACGGCACCGAAGCGGAGACGGTCAAGGCCATAGGCGACCGCCTTGCGATGGTCGGCCGCCGACACGGCATCGGCGAAAGCGGGCGGGACCGCCTGGCTGCCGTCGCGTATCGCCCTCGCCTGGCGCCGGTCGAGCAGCAGCCCGGTGCCGGTACGAAGCACGGACCACGCGACAAGAACCACAAGCAGGACCGGCATCCTCACCGGCCCGGCCTCGGCGGCGCGGCGGAGGCGTTTCCCTGGGCGCCGGCCACCCGTGCGGGTTGATCCCGGGCTCGGGACGACAGGACCCGGCTTTGGAACAGGACGGGACGCATACGGGCTCCGTTGCAGGGCAGCAGCATTGCAGAGGTGAAATTAGGAGGATTGCCACGAAATGCCCAGCGGTAGCACGCGGCCGGCGGCGGGCAGCGCGTCCTCAGGGATCGTCGACAGGCGGCGCAGCGGACCGGGCCGTGGACACCTCGCCGCGGCTGCTACCGGCTACCGGCTACCGGCTACCGGCCGATGCTTCCACGTGCTTCCGATGGCGCCGTCGCATGAAAGCGTTTCCAGACCCGGCGCATGTGCCGGGACGAGGCGAAGCCCGCCCGCTCGGCCACCTGCTCCATCGCGAGGTTGGTGCGTCCGATCAGGTCGCGTGCGAGTGCGACGCGGTTCCGGCTGATGCTGTCCGTGACGCTCATGCCGGCATGCACCGAGAACAACCGGGACAGGTTGCGCGGGCTGGCGCCGGCGACCCGTCCCAAGCCGGCGAGCGACCAGTTCCGCGTCGGGTCGGCGGCAATGGCGTCCTGCGCGCGATGCACGACGGGATGAAGGTGGCTGCGCCCTTCCAGCCACGGCGAGAGCTGCGGATCGTCGGCGCCGCGGCGCATGTAGACCACCAGGCTGCGGGCGGTGGCGACGGAAGCCGCCGGGCCGGCCCACAGCGAAACCAAATGGAGCATCAGGTCCACCCCGGCGGTCACGCCGGCGCTGCTGAACCGATCGCGGTCCTCGACGAACAGCCGGTTCTCCAGCACCCGCGCCCGCGGCGCGATGGCCGCGAGCCGGGCACAGCTTTCGTGGTGGGTGGTGCAGGCGTAGCCATCGAGCAATCCCGCCCGCGCCGCCAGCAGCGCGCCGTCGCACACCGTCACCAGCCTGTGTCCGGGCCGCACCATGTCGCGCAGCCAGAACACGATCCGCGCCTCCGCCTCGGCATCGTCGTTCCGGTCGGAGGGTGGTCCGAGGGCGCAACCGACCGAGCCCGGCACCAGGATGACGGTGCCGGGCTCGACCGTCTCCGGCAGCGGGCCGGCACCGCCCAGCGTCAGGCCGATCGAGCTGCGGGTGACGGCCCGGGAGGCCGCGAAGGCGATCCCGAAGCCGACGCGGTCCTGCACGTCGCCGGCGATCCGGAGCACCTCCAGCGGGCCGGCGAGGTCCAGCAGCAGCGCACGCGGCGGCAGCACCACCAGGACGGGGATGTGCTGTCGCGCGCCGGTCATGCGGCGGCGGCCGGCGCTGGCCCCGACAAGGCCTCCTCGACGGACGCGATCCGGGCAAAGCGGTTCGCCAGCACGAGCTCGGTTCGCGCCTTGATCTCGGCAGGCGTGTAGCGCCGGCCGTCCGCGGCGGTCATCGCGAAGGTGAGCGTCGCGTCCGTCACGTAGTCGACGTCCCAGCCGCGGTCGGAGGCATGGCGCGTCGTGGTCTCGCAGCATTGTTCGGTGCGTATGCCGCAGACGACGAGGCGACGCGTGCCGTGCTGCGTCAGCCAGGTGTCGAGGCCGCTGCCGACCAGGGCGCTGTGCCGGCGCTTGTGGAACACCGCATCCGGCTGGATCGCGAGCGGCGCCAGCGTGCGGACATGGCACGAGGATGGGGAGAAGTGGCCCGTCTCCTCGACGTGGAACACCTGCAGCACCGGCAGCCCCTGCGCGCGGGCGCCGTCGACCAGATGCTGGAGCGACCGGGCGAACGGTTCGACGCCCTCGTCGCTCCAGTAGGGCGCGTGGCGAAAGGACTCCTGGACATCGATGACGAGCAGCGCGGTGTCGGACATTACGGGCCTCCGGTTGATGGCACGGCCGCAGCATCTTCGCTGTCCAGACATCACGAAAGCATCGATCCTGCCGATCAGCGGACATTATCGGCCATCCGGACGGTCGTGCGGAGGTCCGGGCGACCATTCAACGTGACGCCCTACACTCGTACGACGGGCGCACCCCGATCGGGTGCGCCTGGCGCCAGGGTTGGCCAAGGCCGCCGGATGATCGTGGGCCGCGGCCGCCGTTCGACGTGCCAGGGCAGGAGCGCTGCCGTGGCGGCGGCTAGACCTCCACCACGATCTTGCCGACCTGGGCGTTGGACTCCAGGAAGCGGCGCGCCTCCACGATCTGGTCGAGGGAGAAGCTGCGGGCGATCACCGGGCGCAGGCCGGCGGCCAGGCGGTCCAGCACGTGGCGCTTGCCGCCCTCCAGACGGGTCGGGTCACGCGTGACCTCGAACAGGGTGTAGCCGCGCATTGTCAGGCCCTTGGCCAGGGCGGCGAACAGCGGGAACGGGGTCGGCTCGGGGCTGAGCGCGCCATACTCCAGCAGGATGCCGCCGGGCGCCAGGGCGTCGGCGAGCCGGGACACGGTGGGGCCGCCGACAGGATCGAACGCGACGCGGGCGCCCTTCCCGCCCGTCAGGCGCATCACCTCGGCGGCGATGTCCTGCTCGTCGGTGAACACCATGGCGGTGTCGGGCACCGCGCGGGCCAGGGCGTCGGCCTTGGCGCGGCTGCGGGTGAGCGCGACCGGACGGGCACCGGCCGCGTGGCAGAGCTGGATCGCCGCCAGCCCCACGCTGCTGGTCGCGGCGGGCACCAGCACGACGTCGCCGGGCCCTACTCCCGCGATGTCCATCAGCGCACCCCAGGCGGTCAGGTACTGCATCCAGACCGCGGCGGCGGCGGCGAAGCCGATCTCGGGCGGATGCGCCACCACGGCGTGGACGGGAGCCACCACCACCTCGCCGTACATCGGGTAGTCGTTCATGGAAAAGGCGGGGATCGTGCTCACCGCCTGTCCCGGCTCGAAACCGGATACGCCCGGGCCGATCGCGTCCACCAGCCCAGCTGCCTCGTAGCCGAGGCCGCCGGGAAGCCGGGGCTGTTCGAGGTACATCCCGCCGCGGAACATCGCCTCCGCACGGTTCAGGCCGAGGGCGTGGACGCGTATCCTGAGCTCGCCTTCGCCGGGATCGCGCGACGGCTGCTCCTCAAGCTGCATCACCTCGGGGCCGCCTGTCTCGTGGAAGCGGACGACACGGGGCATGGTCGGATCTCCTTCGGGACGGGCGACCCGACATGGAACCGGGCGCCAGGGTGATGTAGGCCGCCCGGGCCACGACACCATCGCGCTCCGGGCCTCGTGAGGATGACCGGCGCCGGCGAGGCCGCCCCGTGGATCAGCCGGACGGCGAACCCGCCGGGCGCGGCACCAGCCGTTGCACCCGTGCCGCCAGCGCGTCCAGCGTGAACGGCTTGCCCATGACCTCCATCCCCGGGGCCAGCTGCTCCTTCAGCACGCTGCCGGCGAAGCCGGTGATGAACAGCACGGGAAGCGTCGGACGGTTCTCCCGTGCCTGGTCGGCGACCTGCCTGCCGTTCAGGCCGCCCGGCAGGCCCACGTCGGTCACCAGCAGGTCGACGGGGCTGGTCGCCTGCAGCAGCTGGAGCGCCACCACGCCGTTCTTGGCTTCCATGACCTGGTAGCCGAGGTCGCGCAGCTGCTCGGCGGCAATGGCGCGCACCACGTCCTCGTCCTCGACCAGCAGCACGACGTCGTGCCGGTCGCCCCGCCCCGATCCGGCCTGTGCGGACGCATCATCGTCCGGTCCGGACGCGTGGTGGCGCGGCAGCGAGATCTGCACGGTGGTCCCCTCGCCCAGCGCGCTCTCGATGCCGATGATGCCGCTGGACTGGCGCACGAAGCCGTAGAGCTGGGACAGGCCGAGGCCGGTGCCCTGGCCGAGCGGCTTGGTGGTGAAGAACGGGTCGAAGGCGAGGTCGCGGGTCGTGTCGTCCATGCCGACGCCGGTATCGGCCACCGACACCTCGACGTAGTCGCCAGCCTCCGCACCCTCCTGGCCGACGATCTCGGCATCGGCCAGGCAAACGCACCGGGTCGAGATCAGGAGCCGGCCGCCCCCGGGCATGGCGTCGCGCGCGTTGATGACCAGGTTCAGCAGCGCGTTCTCCAGCTGGCTCGGATCGCACTGGACCATCCAGCCATTCGCCTGGAGGTCCAGCTCGAGCGCCACCCCCTTGCCGATGGTCTGCCGGAACAGGTCGGCCAGCTCCTCGATCAGCGGGTCGGGCGACACGGGCTTCGGCTGCAGGCTTTGCCGCCGGGCGAAGGCGAGCAGACGGTCGGTCAGAGCGGAAGCCCGCTCCAGCGTCCTGCGGGCGCTGTCGATGAACCGCGCCGCCTCGTCGGGGCGGCCCTTGGCGATGCGGCGGTCGATCAGCTCCAGGCTGCCGCCGATCGCCTGCAGCATGTTGTTGAAGTCGTGCGCGATGCCACCGGTCAGCTGGCCGATCGCCTCCATCTTGCGCACCTGCCCGAACGCTTCCTCGACCTTCCGTCGCTCCTCGGACTCCTGCAGCAGCTGCTGGCGCAACTCGGCCAGCTCCCGCTCGCGCCGGGCGTTGTCGTCGTATTCGGGCGTGACGTCGGCATGGCTGGCGAAGAAGTACTCGAGGGTGCCGTCGGTGCCGCGGATCGGCACGACCAGCAGCCGGTTCCAGAACCAGCCGTCGTTGCGGAAATGGTTGCGTATGTCGATCTCGATCGTCGTCCCCGCCGCCACCGCGGCGCGGATCTTGTCCACGCTGGCCCGGTCGGTTTCGGAGCCCTGCAGGAAGCGGCAGTTGCGGCCCAGCACCTCCTCGCGTGAGTAGCCGGTCAGCCGGCAGAACGCGTCGTTGGCGAACACGATCGGGTTGTCGGCTTCACGCGGGTTGGTCACGATCATGGCCATCCGGGTGGTCCGGACGGCGGCAGCGAACGGATCGGTGCCGTCGGCGAGGCCGGCCAGCCTGGCGGCGAGGTGCGGGTCGCCGGCACTGATCCGTTCCGCTTCGGGCAGCCTCAGCGGGACGCCGGCGCGATCCTCGGTCAACGCGGCGTTCCGGTCGCGGCCAGGAACCCACCCGCCGCTGTATGGCGCGGCAGGGGTCGGACCGGCGGCGCGGACCGGCCCTGGACGATATCCGACGTCATGCGGCTGAACGCGGATCCAAAGGTGATCGAACGGGGGATGCGTGCTGTCCTTGCTGCAACGACAGTCGCTACCATGGCGTGGCAGCGACGATGCCGACGTTCGGTGCCCGATGCGGCCGTGCGGCAACGAGGGTCGCAGGCGCCATCGGTGCAAAATCAGCTTGTGAGAACAAGTTCCAAAAAAGGAACGTGTCGCACCGATCAATCAAGCAGCATGCGGGTCGCGGCCAGCAGCGGACGATGCCGCGCGGTCAAAGCGGCAGGTGCAGGAACCGGTTGAAGCCGCTGCGCACGTAGTCCGAGAACGGCTCGCCCTCGACGAAGCCGCGGGAGCGGTAGAGCGACAGCGCGGGCTCGAACGTCGGCCCGGTACCGGTTTCCAGGCTCAGGCGCGTCAGGCCATGCGTCCTCGCCTCGGCGACCAGGTGATCCAGCAGGGCGGCCGCGACGCCGCGGCGCAGATGGTCGGGGTGGGTGCGCATCGACTTCAGCTCGCCGGTGCCGCCGCGCAGCGCCTTCAAGGCGCCGATCCCCACCACCTTGCCGTCAGCCCGGACGACCCAGACCGCCACCTCCGGCGCCAGCAGCCCGGACAGGTCGAGCGCGAACACCGCGCCCGGTGGCGAGCTGGCGTGCATCCCTGCCAGGTGGAGCGCCAGCAGGGCACGAACGTCATCGCCGGTCAGGTCGTCGCGACGGATGTCGAACCTCATCCCGGCCACGCGCGACGATCGGCGGCGAACACTGGAGCATGATCCGCTCGCATCGGCTCACGGAGCATGCTCCAGCTCATCGTTTGTCGAGCATCTTTATTCGACCGATCGATCCGGTTCGATCGGATGATACTCTAGGCCTGCCCGAGCGGCGGTGGCACACGCGCGTCCGACAGGGCGGCTTCCTGCCGGGCGGCGAGGTCGTCGGCGGCGAAGCCTTCCACCGTCTCGTGATACAGCCGGTGCCAGTTCAGGTTCGCCTTGAGACGCAGGAACACGCTGCCGAGGCCCACGGCGGAGCGGTCGATCAGCACGAACTCGCGCGGCGGCCTGACGCCCCCGGTGCGCTTCAGCCCGGCATGCACCCGCTCGGCCACCGAGCGCCCGAACAAGGGGTCGTCGCTTTCCTGGATCGGCCGCACCCGGTCCTGCAGCAGCGGCTCGTAGATGAAGCGCGCCCACTCGTTGAGCACGTCCATGGTTTCCCGCGAGATGTCGGTGAATCCCCAGCTCTGGTAGGCGTGGTAGGCCTGCTCGTCGTCGTTGTTCTCGATCGCCTGCTGCAGGTCGATCACGCCCTGCACGAACTGCGGCCGGAAGATCCGGATCGCGCCGAAGTCGAGCAGGTTCAGGCCCTGGTCGGCGCGCACCTGGAAGTTGCCGAGATGCGGGTCGCCGTGGATCACGCCGTAGCGGTAGAACGGCAGGTACCATGCCTTGAACAGGGCGCGCGCGACCGCGTTGCGGCTGTCGAGGTCGGGACCGGTGTCGAGATAGCTCTGCAGCGACATGCCGTCGAGCCAGGTCATGGTCAGCAGGCGCGCAGACGACAGCGCGTCGATCGGCTCCGGAATGCTGACGTCCGGGCGACCATCCAGCATCAGCCGGTACAAGCGCAGATGCGCCGCCTCGCGACCGTAATCCAGCTCCTCGCGCAGCCGCTCGGCCAGCTCCTTGTACACCTCGTCCTGCTGGATCGCGTTGTCCATGCGGTGATACAGCGCCATCGCCACGCGCAGCTGGCGCAGGTCGGCATCCACCGTGGACACCATGTCGGGATACTGCAGCTTGGCGGCCACCAGGCGCCCGTCATGCAAGGTGGCGCGATGCACCTGTCCCAGACTCGCCGCCGCGGCGGCCTCGCGCTCGAAGCTGGCGAAGCGGCTATCCCAGTTCGGACCGAGCTCGGCCGCCATCCGCCTGCGCACGAACGACCAGCCCATCGGCGGGGCGTTGGCCTGCAGGTGCGCCAGTTCGGCCGCATATTCCTCCGGCAGCGCGTCCGGGATGGTGGACAGGAGCTGCGCCACCTTCATCAGCGGGCCCTTGAGGCCGCCCAGCACCGCGCGCAGGTCCTCGGCATGCGCCGTCTTGTTGGTGCGAAGCCCCATGCGGGCCCCGGCCAGGCGGGCCGCGATGCCGCCGACCGCACCCGACGTGCGCGCCAGGCGGCGCAGCTCGCCAAACACGCTGCCGCCGCGATCGAGCTCCTGTTCTGCCATGGCCTAGACCTGCTCCGCTTCCAGCTCGTCGATGAATCCGGCGATCACGTCCAGGCCCTTGCGCCAGAACGCCGGGTCGGTGGCATCCAGCCCGAACGGTTCCAGCAGCTCGCGGTGCCGCCTGGTGCCGCCTGCGCGAAGCATGTCGACGTATTTCTGCTGGAAGCCGGGATGGCCGGACTGGAACACGCCATACAGCGCGTTCACCAGGCAGTCGCCGAACGCATAGGCATAGACGTAGAACGGCGAGTGCACGAAGTGCGGCACGTAGGCCCAGAACGCGTCGTAGTCGGACGTGAACTCGAACGCGGGCCCGAGGCTTTCGGTCTGCACCTGCCGCCAGATGGCGCCGATCCGTTCCGGCAACAACTCTCCGGTGCGTCGCTCGTCGTGCAGCAGGGTCTCGAAGCGGTAGAACGCGACCTGGCGCACCACCGTGTTGAGCATGTCCTCGACCTTGGCCGCGAGCATGCGTCGACGCCGCTTCGGGTCGGTCTCGTTGTCGAGCAGGCTGCGAAAGGCGAGCATCTCGCCGAACACGCTGGCGGTCTCAGCCAGGGTGAGCGGGGTCGAGCTTTGCAGGTAGCCCTGCTCGGCCGCCAGCACCTGGTGGATGCCGTGGCCGAGCTCGTGCGCCAGCGTCATCACGTCGCGCGTGCGGGAATGGAAGTTCATCAGGATATAGGGGTGCGCGGACGGCACGGTGGGATGGGCGAAGGCGCCGCTGGCCTTGCCCGGACGAAGTGCCGCATCGATCCAGGGGCGGTCGAAGAAGCGCTGCGCGATGCCGCCCAGCTCCGGCGCGAAGGCGGTGTAGGCGTCGAGCACGCGGGTGCGCGCCTCCTCCCAGCCGACATGAAGGTCGTCGTCGGACGGCAGCGGAGCGTTGCGGTCCCAGTGCTGCAGCTTGTCCAGGCCGAGCCAGCGCGCCTTGAGCGCGTAGTAGCGGTGCGACAGCCGGCCGTAATCGGCGGACACGGCGTCGACCAGCGCGTCCACCACCTCGTCCTCGACCATGTTGCCGCGGTTGCGGGCACTTCCCGGGCGGGGATAATGGCGCAGGCCGTCGCCGATCTCCTTGTCCTTGGCCAGCGTGTTGGTGATCAAGGAGAACAGCCGGATGTTGCGCCCGAACACGTCGCCGATGGCGTGCGCCGCGCGCTCGCGCATCGAGCGGTCGGGGTCGGACAGGCGGTTCAGCGCGTCGCCGACGGTGAGCGACTGGCCGTCGATCTCGACCCGCAGGGCCGCCATGGTCTCGTCGAACAGGCGGCTCCAGGCGGACGCGCCCGTCACCGACTTCTCGTGCAGCACCCGCTCCACCTCCTCCGACAGCTGGTGCGGGCGGAACACGCGCAGGTCGCGCAGGAACGGCTGCCAGCGGGCGAGGATCGGGTCGGCCAGCAGCCGCGCCAGCGCCTCGTCGTCGATGTTGTTCAGCTCCAGGGTGAAGAAGATCAGCCGGGCGGAGATCTGCGTCACCCGCTCGTTGATCGACTGGGCGAAGCGGCCGATCGCGGCGTCCTCGGAATCGCCGGCGAACAGCAGGGAGGCATAGGAGCCGGCGCGGCCGAGCAGCTCGTCGATGCGCTCGTACTCGGCAATGGCGGCGGCGAGCGCCGGGCCGTCCAGGCTGGCGAGCCGGCCGGCATGGCGCGCGGCGAAGGCTTCCGCCAAGGCGTCGGCCTCGGACAGGTCGCTCGCGAGCTCGGGATCGTCCTGGCGGTCGTAAAGGTCGGACAGGTCCCACACCGGCACAGCATCCGGGGACGGGGCGGTGGACGAGGCAGCGGACAGGACGGCGGAGCGGGTGGCGGAAGGCATGGGCGGCGTCATCCTGTTCGACCGGGTCGGGAAATCATCTGTGGTCGTAGGCGCTCGGGCGAAAGGGGGCCAGTCCGCCGGGTGCCCCCGGGCGGCCCTCGGCAGACCCCTGGGGCAAGCCCCCGATCAGACGCCGAGATCGGGATCGTGCATGCGGGCAACCAGCGCCTGGCGCAGCGGCGGAAGGTTGCCGAGCCGGAGTGCTGCGTCGCGCAGCAGGCGGGCCGGCAGACTGTCGCCCGCGGCATACAACCGCATGATCGCCTCGGCACCTGCGAAGAACAGCCGGGTTTCGCGCCGGTGCGCGGCCTCGTAGCCACGCAGCGCCGCCGGGTCGGCCACGTCGGCGCCGCGTCCGAGCGCGGCACGGATGGACGTAGCCAGGGCTTGCTGGCCGAGCAGGCCGAAGTTGAACCCGTGCGCGGTGGTGGGATGCATCCCCACCGCGGCGTCGCCCAGCAGGGCGAAGCGCTGCGCCACGAAGCGCGCGGCATAGGCGGTCACCACCGGCACGGCGTGGCGCGCGCCCACCGGCCGCATGGCGCCGAGGCGGTTGCGGTAGCGGCGGCCGAGCTCGTCGCCGAACGCCCGGTCGTCCAGGGCCAGCAGGGCCTCGGCATCGCCGCGCTGCAGCGTCATCACCGCCGAGGAGCGGCCGTCGTTCAGGGGCAGCGTCACCAGGGTGCGGCCATACTCGAACCAGGCGGTCGCGGTTTCCCCGTGCGGCAGCGCGTGCTCGACCGGGCACACCAGCATCAGCTGGCGGTAGTCGTGCAGCGCCGCCGGGATGCGCTGCTGATCGCGCAGGCGCGACCGCCTGGTGTCGGCCGCCACCACCAGCCCGGCGGACAGCGACTGCCCGTCCGACAGCACCGCACGGGCGTTTCGGCCCTCCGCCTGCATGGACAGCACGGAACGACCGGACAGCAGGGACACGTCGGGGCGGGCCTGCACCACGTCGTGCAGGACGCGACGCAGCCAATGGTTGGGCACGAAGCGGCCGAGCCGGCCGTCGGCTGCCGCACCCGCACCGGAACCCGTGGCGCCGAAATGCATGGCGTAGTGCGACGGGCCGTTCAGCACGCGCATGTGCCGGAGCGGGGCGACAACAGCGTCCGGAATGCGCGACCAGGCGCCGAGCGCTGCCAGCATCGCCACCGAGCGGTCGGTCAGCGCGATCTCGCGGCCGTCATCGGCGGGATCGGCCAGGGCCGCGGCCGGCTGCGGATCGACCAGGGCGATGCGCAGGCCGGCACCGGCTAGCGATCCGGCCAGGGCCAAGCCGACCGGGCCTGCGCCCGCCACCACGATGTCGAAGTCCCGTGCCACCCTGTTTCCCGCTTCCGCCACCGCTGCATCTGGTGCGGCGGCGGCGGATCGGGAAGCGGTCAATCAACGGCCTCGGTGGACAGCGCCACCTCCCGCTGCGCATCCAGGGCGGCCAGGCGTTCCACCAGGGCGGCGCGCACGCGGTCGAAGGCGCCGCGCCCCAGCAGCAGGCGGCGCGGCGCCACGGCCCCGTCCGCGCAGTCGATCATGGCCCGCACCATCTTGACCGGATCGCCATAGATCGCGAACGACCGGTCTGCGACGGCGCGGCGCACCGCGCCGGCCGGGGTATCGTCGTACGCCGCCATCGGCGGCGGACGGACCATCCCCTGGCCGAAGCTGGTACGGGCCGGGCCAGGCTCGACCAGGGTGAAGTCGATGCCGAACGGCGCCACCTCCTGCGCCACCGATTCGACGAAGCCCTCCACCGCCCACTTGCTGGCGTGGTACAGGCTGAAGTTGGGATAGGCGATCTGGCCGCCCTCGGACGAGACCTGCAGCACGCGGCCCCCGCCCTGTGCCCGCAGGTGCGGCAGGGCGGCGCGTATCACCGCGATCGAGCCCAGCACGTTGGTGTCGATCTGATGCCGGATCTGCGCGTCGGTCAGCTCTTCCGCAGCCCCGAACAGCCCATAGCCGGCGTTGCTGACCACCACCTCGATCCGGCCGAGCACGGCAAAGGCCTGGTCTACCGTGCGCCGCACCGCCTCCGGGTCCGACACGTCGAGCGGCGCCACCCACAGGCGATCGCCGTGCCTGGCCTTCAGCGCGTCGAGACGGTCTGGCTGGCGCAAGGCGGCGGCGACGCGGTCGCCGCGCGCCAGCAACGTTTCGGTCAGGATGCGTCCGAGGCCGGAGGAGGTGCCGGTGATGAACCAGGTGCTGGACATGGCAAAAGCCTTTCGGGTTCGGGCGCCGCGGACCGGCGCTTGTCGAACCGACACCTGGGTCCCGGCATTCCTGTCACCAATCGGCACAATGCCGCATGACACGGTGAAAATGCCCCATGAATGAGCGGCCGAGCTTGTCCGAGCTGAGCGCGCTGGCGGCGGTCGCAGCGCATCGCAGCTTCCGCAAGGCCGCCGACGAGCTGCAGCTGTCGCCGTCCACGCTCAGCCACGTGATCCGGGCGCTGGAAGCGCGGGTGGGCGTGCGCCTGCTGCATCGTACCACGCGCAGCGTGTCCGCGACCGAGGCCGGACAGCGCCTGGTGGCGCGGCTGCAGCCGGTGCTGCGCGACCTCGACCTGGCGCTGGCGGAGGTGGACAGCTTCCGCGACCGGCCGAGCGGAACCCTGCGCATCAACAGCGCCGAGGGACCGGCACGCCTGCTGCTGGCCACCGTGGTGCCGGCGTTCCTGGCGCGGCATCCCGAGATGTCGCTCGACCTGGTCACCGAAGGACGCCTGGTGGACATCGTGGCGGAAGGCTTCGATGCCGGCATCCGGCTGGGCGAGGCGGTGCCGCAGGACATGGTGGCGGTGCGCTTCGGCGGGCCGGTTCGCTTCGTGGCGGTCGCCTCGCCCGGCTACCTCGCGGGCGAGGGCGCGCCGCAAACGCCGGACGACCTGTCCCGGCACCACTGCATCCGGTTCCGCCTGCGCAGCGGCAGGCTGTTCCGCTGGGAATTCGCGCGGCACGGCCAGGAGCTGGCGGTCGAGGTTCCGGGACCGCTGATCCTGGACCACGTGGAGCTGATGGCGGAGGCTGCCGCGGCAGACCTGGGCATCGCCTACGTGCCGGAACGCACCGCCGATCCGTTCGTGGCGGCAGGCCGGCTTGTCACCGTGCTGGACGAGTGGTGCCCGCGCATCCCGGGGCTGTTCCTCTACTATCCCGGGCACCGGCAGGTGCCGCCGGGCCTGCGCGCCTTCATCGACGTGCTGAAGCAGGTCGAGCGCGCGCCGGAACCATGAACGCTGTTCATGAAAGCAGCAGCACGTCCTCCCGCGGCTGATGCTGCTTGGTCTTGTAGCCGGGCTCGACGTGGATGCTGATCACCGCCTGGCCGACCCGGGAGCGGATCGCGGTCTCGATCCGGTCGCAGATCCCGTGTGCTGCTTCCACCGTCATCTCGCTCGGCACCACCAGGTGGAACTCCACGAAGGTCATGCGGCCGGCGGCGCGCAGGCGCACGTCGTGCGCCTCGATCGCGCCGCCGCCGCCCTCCGCGATGGCGTCGCGCAGCATGGACACGTCCTGGAGGTCCGGCACCTCGTCCATCAGCCCGCCGACCGAGGAACGCAGCACCGCATAGCCGGCGCGCAGGATGTTGAGCGCCACCACGGCCGCCACGGCGGGATCGATCCAGCCCAGGCCGGTCAGCGGCACCAGCGCGAAGCCCGCCAGCACCGCCACGGTGGTCCACACGTCGGTCATCACGTGCCGGCCGCCGGCGAGCAGCGCCGGGGACCGGACGCGCCGGCCTTCCCGGAGCAGCACCAGCGCCCAGACGAGGTTGACCCCGCCGCCGGCGGCGTTGACCGCGATGCCGAGCCAGGGCGCCCGGACCGCCGGCGGATGATCCAGCCCCTGCCACGCGGCGCCGCCGATCATGACGGCGGTGGCAAGCACCAGCCCGCCCTCGACGATGGCGCTGAAGTACTCGGCCTTGTAGTGGCCGTAGCGGTGGTTGGCGTCCGGCGGGCGGGCGCTGTACCACAGGGCGAACACCGCAGCACCCGCGGTCGCGACGTTGATCACGGTTTCCAGCGCGTCGGAATACAGCGCCACGCTGCCGGTGAGCCGGTAGGCGGCGGCCTTGATCGCCAGCACCAGCAGGCTGACGGCCAGGCTGGACCAGGCGATGGCGAGCGTCCGGTTCATCGGCCCCTCCTGGGGCTCCGCCTGGCGCCCGTCCTTGTCCGCATGCACCATGATCCGGCAGGCGACCGCAAGGGTTCCGGCCAGGCGATGCGACCGGGACCCCACGCCAGTTGCGCAGGCGCCACGCGGACAGGACCGGGAGAACGAACCGGGGCCGGGTGCCGCCTGCCTGGACTGCGGCATCGGGCTGGCCGAGCCATCCTGCCACGGCTGCAGCCTGCGGGGCGAGGCGCACCGTCCGGTGCCGCGCAACCATCACCCCATGCGGACAGCCGGTCCCGGCGCAGCCAGGCCGGGACCGCATCGGAGGCAGGCATGCCCCGCAAAATCCCGCTGCTCGGGCTGTTCAACGTCGGCGCACCGGCCAAAGAACGGTTCGAAAGGCGGTCGGACGCAGCACAGCACCGGAAGCTCGACCGCGCCGTGGACGGGCTGCGCATCGACAACCGGGCGCTGGCGACGCAATGGCTAAGACGCCTGCACCGGGCGGGGGGGGACGGTCCGGACGCGGCGCTGGCAGCGATGCGCGACCGGTCGGAACAATCCACCGCTCTGCTTCCGTTCCTGGCCAAGCTGATGCCGTAGCCGCTGCACCTGCCGCAGCGGCGCCATCCACTGCCCGACCACGTGATCGTTTCGATCCGCTCGCCATGGCTCGCCAGTCTGGTGCTGGCGGCGCTGTTCCTCGCCAACACCGTGGCGTGCGCCTCGCAGGCACGCGGCTGCGCATGGCGGTGTTCTGGCGACGGGCGCGCGCGGCTGACACCATGGCGCATGCGCGTCAGCGCCGGTCGCGATACACCACCGGCCAGTCCTCGACCGCCAGGCCGCGGCAGGCGGTCATCAGGCGTGCCAGCACGAGGCGGAACCGGCTGCCGTCCCAACGATAGGCGCGGAAGTCGCCGCAATCGCCGAGGCCGCGGCTGGGTGCGGTGGCGGCGATGTCGCGTCCATCGGGACCGGGCTCGGCATCGACCAGCACGCCCGGCGGATGCGTCGCCATCTGCGGCAGGACGGGAAAGATCGCTGGCACGGCCGGGCCGCGCGTGCCGGCCAGCACGAACAGGGTATCGCGGTCGAAGTTGCCGTTGCCGCAGGGGATCGCCCACAGCGCGCTCGACGGGTCGAGCTGCCAGGCCGCGACCCCGCCGGACGGCTCGCTTCCGTCTTCCTGCCGGCTGCAGGCGCGCAGGGCGGGCAGCGTCGACACCGCGGCCGGCACGCGTCGCGGGTCCGGCTGCGGGCCGTCAACGGCGGGAGGCGGCGGCCTGATCGGCGGCAACGGGTCCGGCATCCGGTGCTGCCGCTGCTCGACCCAGTCCAGCGCCGCGGCAGCACCGGGCAGGCGAAGGATGCCGAACGCGACCGGCCGGCCGCCGGCATGGGCTGGCGGCCGGAACAAGGTGATGCGGCCGTCGCCGTGCAGCGCCGGCAGCAGGGCGGCGACCTCGCCGGCGGACAGGATGCCGCGCACCGTGCCTGGTCCGGAGGCCAGCAGCCGGACCGTCACCGCCGGCCCGCGCCTCGGCGCCTGCAGGCGCAGGCTGGCGAAGCGGCCGTCCTCCGGCTGCAGGACCATCGCGATGGTGGAAGGCGCACCGCGAGGACGCGACAGGATCAGGGTGGCGGGTCCGCCGCCGGCGCCGAAGCCGTCGCCAAAGCCGTCAATGGTGCAGTCGCCGGTGTTGTCGCAGGACGCCAGCCAGTCGCCGAACAGCTGCGACGGCGGGAGGTGCGGCGACGCGGCGCCGTGCGCGCATGCAGCCGCGCGAAGCAAGGCCATCAGGAACAGGAACGGTCCTCGTGCATGCGCCACGGCCGGCGTGCCCTGCCTTACCGCTGCCTCAGTCGGTGCCGCGCACCGAGTCGTCGCCAAGCACGTCGGCAACGTAGAGCTCGCGCACCAGCACCATGCCGGCGGCGGCGAGCGGGGTGCCGAGGATGATGCCGAGCGGCCCGAACAGGGTGCCGGACACGGTCATGGACATCACCGTCAGCGCCGGCGGGATCTCGACCATGTGCTTCTGGATCAGCGGCGACATCACGTAGCCCTCGATCAGGTGCACCACGAGGAACACCCCCACCGTCAGCAGCGCCAGATGCGGGCTGACGGACAAGGCCACCAGCACCGCGGGAATGCCGGCCAGCACCGCGCCGAAATACGGGATGAAGGTCAGCAGCCCGGCCACGACGCCGAGCGCCAGCGGCACCGGCACGCCGAGCAGGAACAGGCCTCCCGACGTCAGCACCGCGACGGCGATCATGTCCATGATCTGGCCGAGCAGCCATCGGCGCATGGTGCGGCCGGCGCGGTGCATCACCTCGCGGCCGCGGGCGCGGTGGCGGATCGGCAGAAGGCGGAGCACGCCGCCGATGTAGAGTTCGGGCGAGATGGCGAAGTACAGCGCCGTGATCACCAGCAGCACCACCGAGGCAAGGAAGTCGAGCGTCATCCCCAGCACCCTGGCCGCCGGTGCCGCCAGGGTGCTGGGCGCGCTGCCGGCCATCGGCTGCTGCAGGTGATGCATGATGCGTTGGCCCCAGGCGGTCTGGCCGTAGCGGTCCTGCAGCATGCTGCCCTCGTGCTGCAGTTTGGTTACGAGGTCGGAGCCCTGCTGCGCCAGCCGCGGGCCGATCGTCAGCGCCAGCCCGACCGCGAGGGCGACCAGGACCAGGCTGATAAGAAGCAGCATCCAGCTGGCGCGCAGGCCCGTCCGCACCGCGAGCCAGTCGGCGCCCCCGCGCAGGGTGGCGCCGAGCAGCACGGCGAAGAACACCAGCAGCAGCACCGACGGCAGCAGCCAAAGCAGCAGCAGCGCCGCCGCGGCCAGCGCGGTCGCGCGCAGCACCACGGCAATCCAGGTGAGCGGGAAGCGGATCAACGCCGGCGGCTCAGCGTTCCCGTCCGCGGCAGGCAATCGGTCAACAGCTTGCATCGTCGGCATCCGGCTGGAAGGCCGGCATTGTCACGCAGATCGGCAGGCTGGGCGAGGGTGCAGCGGCCCCGCGCGCCCGGACCCCCGCCCCGGCCCTTCAGAACAGGAAGTGCAGCAGCCAGTACAGCGAGCCCGCCAGGGTAATCGCCACCGGCAGGGTCAGCACCCAGGCCAAGCCGAGGTTGCGCAGGGTGCGCGTCTGCAGCCCCGACCCGTTCGCCGCCATGGCGCCCGCCACGCCGCTGGACAGGATGTGGGTGGTCGACACCGGCAGGCCGTAGGCCTCGGCCAGGCCGATGGTGACGGCGGCGACGATCTCGGCCGAGGCGCCCTGGCCGTAGGTCATGTGGGTCTTGCCGATCTTCTCGCCCACGGTGACGACGATGCGCTTCCAGCCGACCATGGTGCCGAGGCCGAGCGCCACCGCGACCGACACCTTGACCCAGACCGGGATGAAGCGGGTGCCGTGGTTGAGGTCGCCCGCATAGGTCTTCAACGTTGCCTGCTCGGCGGCGGGGAAGTGGCCGCCGGCCTTGGGCAGGATGCGCACCGCCTCGGCGGTCAGGTACATGTCGTTGCGGACGTTGGACACCGCCTCGGCGGGCACGTGGCTGATCGCGCCATAGTCGCGGATCTTGGTGGCGATGTCGGTGGAAAGCGAGGCCAGGGCGGCATAAACCTGCGGCTTGTCGAGCTGCCTGGTCTTGAGTGCCGTGTCGACCACGCCGCGCGCGTGGCCCGGATCGGTGGCCGGCGCGCCGGACGCGCGCGCCTGGAAGATCGCCGCCGCCTGCTGGCTGGTCTGCACGAAGGCGGGCGTCTCGGATTCCGGGATCGCGCGGTTCAGCGCAAAGGCGGTGGGAGCGGCACCGATCAGGATCAGCATGATCAGGCCCATGCCCTTCTGCCCGTCATTGCCGCCATGGCTGAACGACACGCCGGTGCAGGTCAGGATCAGCAGGCCGCGGATCCACAGCGGCGGCGGCTTGTCGCCTTCCGGGGCCTTCCACAGCTCCGGGCGGCGGATCAGCAGCTTGCCCAGCAGCAGCAGGCCGCCGGCGGCGACGAAGCCGACGATCGGGCTGAACACCAGCGACTTCAGCACCTTGAACGCCTGGTCCCATTGCACGCCGGAGCTGGCAACGCCCGGCGGGGTCATGAGCTGGTTGGCCAGGCCCACGCCGAGGATGGAGCCGATCAGGGCGTGCGACGACGAGTTCGGGATGCCGAACGCCCAGGTGAGGAGGTTCCAGATGATCGCCGCCAGCAGCAGGGCGAAGATCATCGGATAGCCGCTGGTGCTGCCGGAGTTCAGGATCAGGTCGATCGGCAGCAGGGTGATGATCGAGTACGCCACTGCCCCGGTCGACACCAGCACGCCGAGGAAGTTGAAGAACCCCGACCACACCACCGCGACCGGCGGCGCCAGGCTGCGGGTGTAGATCACCGTGGCGACCGCGTTGGCGGTGTCGTGGAAGCCGTTGACGAACTCGAAGCCGAGCGCGATCAGCAGCGCCAGGCCCAGCAGCACCAGCGTGCCGATCGCCAGCGGCGCGGTGTGGGTTTCGTGCATGGCGGAAACCAGCCCGTAAACCGCATAGCCGAGTCCGCCCAGCAGAAGCACGGCGAACAGGATCACGCTCGGAAGGTTGGGCGATCCCGGGCGGTCGCCCTTGCGTGCCGTTCCTTGACTGGTGGCGAAGGGACCCGCGCGGTTCAGGGTGGCGTCCGACATGGGGCAGCTCTCGCTCGTGTTCGCCGTGTTCTAGCCCGGCGAAGGGTCGCGATGTCGGCACCAGTGTGACGGTTGCATGAAGAGTGCGGCGGAACCGGGCGAGCGGTCGGTCGGGTCCCGCCCGTGCGATGGCGGACGGGCTCGCGTATCAGTCCGGCCGGCGGCCGCTTCCCGCGGTGGCGAGGGCGGCCACGGCGATGCCGCCGAGCATGGCGAAAACGGTGGCGACCGGCCGCTTGCCACCCTTCCTGCCGACGCCGTTATAGCCAGCCGCGCCGGACTGCCGGCTCAGGCGACGCGCCAGCTTGGTGAACGTCCTGTCGAGGCTGCCCGTCTCGCCCAGGGTCTTGCCGAGCAGGCGTGCTGCCTTCTTGTGGCCGAGCAACTGGGCGTAGGAGCGCAGCGTGCCATAGGTGGCGAGGTAGAAATGCGCCGCCACCTGTCCCGACGCGATGTTGACCAGGTCGCGGGCCACGGGGTCCGGCGCCTGCGCGACCAGGGCCTCGTTGGCTTCCATGATCCCCTGCATCGCGGGATCCTCACGGCCGTCAGGACGCAGGCCCGCCACCTTGAACACCTTTTCCAGCCGTCGCGCCTGCGTGCGGTTCCGCTTCACCCCGGTCCTGAGCATCGCGCGCAGCTTCGGCGAGGTGGAAGCGCGCACGTTGGCCGCAGCCTGCTTCGCACCCTGCTGGTGCGCGCCGTAAAGGTATTGCAGGCCATCGGTGAACAAAGTGCCGATTGTGCCGGAAATCATGGGTGCCTGTCCGATCATCGTGCCGGACCATCCCGGCCCCCGGACAACGGCGGATCGGCTCGGAGGATGCCAGGGAAGCGGTCACGATCCCGCCCAGGACCTGCCCTGCGAGTCCCCCGACGACCGTCGCGACTTCCGCGACCGGCGGCCACGACGGGACCGCGGACCCCCGCCACGGCAGGCTCGCGCCTCAGGCCCCGGGACCGGAACCGGTCAAGCGCGCCTGCACGTTCTCCTCGATGGCACGCAGGGTGTGCTCGAGGTGCTCGGCCGTCTTTCGCACCACCGCTTCGGCGTCCCCGCTCTGGTAGTGCCGCAGCAGGTCCGCGTGGTCGGCGTTGTTGGACACCATCAGCTCGGGTGCCGCGTGCATGGACAGCGTGACATAGGCGCCCGCCGCTTCCGCGAGGTTCGCGACGATCCTGGCCAGCCTGCCGTCGGGGGCGGATCGGGTCAGCTCGCGGTGGAAGACCACGTTGAGCGCCGCCCATTGTTCCGGATCGTGCTCGGCGCAGAGCCGGCGATGGGTCGCCTCGGCGGCCGCGAGATGTCCGGGCAACGCGGAAGCCAGGGCGCAGGCCGCGAGCCTCGGCTCGAGCAGGATGCGAAGCTGGTAGAGCTCGCGAACATCCGCAAGCGTAAGCCCGCGAACCAGCACGCCGCGATGGCTGTCCAGCCCGATCAGACCCTCGGCCAGCAGGTCGCGGAAGGCCTCGCGGACAGGGGTGGTGCTGACGCCGAGACGCACGGCGACTTCCTCCTGCCGGAGCCGGGTGCCGGCGCCGTGCGTCCCTTTCATGATCTCGGCCCGGAGCATGCCGACCACATACTGCCTTGTTGTCTGGGGCCGCCTCATTTCCATCGTTCGTTCCCCAAGCGTCCGCGTTGCAAGGCAGGCGTTCCCATACCCCCTGGGCGGGCGGTGCTCCAGGGCAGCGAGCGCCTCGCCTCGGTGCATTGTGCACAATATCTGACCATGTCGGAGGGCCTGCCGGCCTCGACACCGCTGCTGGCGGCTTTCACGCCGGTGGCACGGGGCTTGCTGCTGTGGATGTTGCAACAAGCCGGAGCGCTCACCGATGACCGGACTGCCTGATCAAGGGATCACCCGACGCGGCGTGCTCCAGGCGGCGGGTGCCGCCATCGTTGGCGGGCTCGCCGTGCCCCGCCTCGCCCGGGGCGCCACCCGCGACGTCGCTTTCGTCGAAGCGGTGCACAACCTCGGTTACATCGATCTTTATGTCGGCCAGCACGCCGGATACTTCGAAAAGAACGGCATCCGGCTGAACGTGTCGGCCGCCGGCGGCGACACCCAGGCCTTCGCTGCCGTGCTCGGCGGCTCGGCGCTGTTCGGCATCGGCGACCCGACCATGGTCCCGATTTCCGTGGAGCGGGGCGGTCCCGGCAAGGTGGTCGGCAGCGTGGTGCAGCGCGCGCAGTATTTCGGCGTCTCCAAGACCCTCAAGCCGATCACCGACCCGAAGCAGTTCAAGGGGCTGCGCATCGTCACCTCGCCTGACCCGAACACCAACTACAGCGTCACCAAGCGCCTGCTGACGCAGGCCGGACTGGTGATCGGCCGCGACGTGCAGATCATCCAGGTTTCGCCGGGCACCGAGATCGGGGCCATGCTGGCCGGCCAGGCCGATGTCGCGATCGCCTACCAGCCGGGAGTCGCCCAGGCCAAGTCACAGGGCGCGCGGATCGTCTTCGACTTCTCCAATGCGATCGGCCCGTTCTGCAACACCGGCATCATGGTGCTCAACCAGACGATCCAGAAGGATCCCGGCGTGATCCAGTCGCTGTGCAACGGCTTCCAGCAGGCGATGCACCGGACCTATTCCGACCCGGCCTTCGCCAAGCAGGTCGCGCGCCAGGAGTTCCCTCAGCTTTCGCCGGACGTGATCGACAACGCGATCGACACCGAGCTGCAGTACCGGATCCCGTCGCAGTCGGTCGTGGTCGACGAGGCGCAATGGGCCAACCTCATGACGATGCAGGTCTACCTCAAGAACATCCGGGGCACGACACGCTTCGACCAGATCGTCGACAACAGCTTCGCAAACAAGGCGGCCTCCAGCTGACCGCGACGGCGCTGCAGGCCTCGACAGCCCGGCGGCCCCTGCTCGAGGCGTATGACCTCGGCAAGGACTTCCTGTCTGAGAACGGCACCGAACTCGAGATCATCCGGTCGATCTCGTTCACGCTCGGCCGGGGCGAGATCGTCAGCCTGGTCGGCCCGTCCGGCTGTGGCAAGACCACGCTGCTGAACCTCCTGTGCTGCCTCACCGAACCAAGCCGCGGGGCGGTGCTGTGGCACGGCCGGGAAAGCGGCGGCGTGCCGGAGGGCGTCGGTTACATGCTGCAGAAGGACCTGCTGCTTCCGTGGCGGACGGCGCTTGGCAACGTCATGCTCGGCCTGCAGGTGAAGGGCGGAACCCGCGCCGCGAACACCGTGCGCGCCCTCGCCCTGCTCGACCAGCTCGGGCTTTCGGGGTTCGCCCGGCATTATCCCACAACCTTGTCGGGCGGCATGAGGCAGAGGGTGGCGCTGGCGCGCACGCTGGCACCCGAGCCGGACGTGCTTCTCTTCGACGAGCCGTTCTCGGCTCTCGACTTCCAGACCAAGCTCCTGATCGAGGGCGACACGCTCCGGCTGGCGCGCGAGCAGGGGCGCTCGCTCCTGCTCATCACCCACGACGTCGAGGAAGCGGTCAGCCTGTCGGATCGTGTCCTGGTACTGTCGCGCCGCCCCTGCGTGATCGTCGCCGAGCACGAGATCGAACTCGAGGAGGACCGCAGCAACCTCATCGCCCTTCGCGAAAGCAGGAGGTTCGCGCAGTATGTCCGCAAGATCTGGACCGAACTTGACATCCGCTGACGCCAAGCCATCCAGCCACGCATCAACCGTTGTCGCGCAGCGGCGGCGCCAGCGGCTGCAGGTCCTGCTTTGCCAGCTTCTCTGCTTCGCCCTGATCCTGTCGATCTGGCAGTGGCAAAGTGCCACCGGCGCGATCAGCGCGTTCCTCTACGGATCCCCCTCGGGGATCGCGTCGGCCCTGGCGGCGGCGGTGCGGGACGGCTCGCTGTGGACCGACCTCGCCACCACCGCGCTGGAAACGCTGGCCGGCTTCGCGCTCGGCAACGTCATCGGCACGACCCTCGGCCTGCTGCTGTGGTACTCGAAGTTCATCTCCCGCGTGCTGCAGCCCTTCATCCTGGCGCTGGGCTCGATCCCCATCATCGCGCTGGCGCCGATCACCATCATCTGGTTCGGCACCGGCTTCACCTCCAAGGTCGCGATGTCGACGCTGTCGGTCGTCGTGGTCTCGATCATCATCGCCTACAAGGGCGCGCTCGGCGTCGATCCCGACCAGATCAACCTCATGCTTTCGCTGCGCGCGCGGCGGTCGCAGGTGTTCCGGCTTCTGGTGGTGCCGGCCTCCATGACAGACATCTTCGCCGGGCTGAAGCTCACGGTGGGTTTCGCGTTGGTCGGCGCCATCGTCGGCGAATTCATGTCCTCGACGCAGGGACTGGGCCACGAGATCTTCAAGTCCGGCAGCCTCTACGCGATCTCGGCGGTGTTCGCCGAGCTGGTCGTGACCGTGATCCTCGCGCTTGTCCTGTCCGGCATCGTGACGCATGTCGAGCGGCTCCTGCTGCCGTGGCGCCACGACCTTTCCTGAACGCAACGACGAAAGGCTCGATCCGATGACACGCACCATCTCCAAGGACGGCAACCTGAAATATGCACTCGCCAGCGGCGAGCCCTGCATCGGAACGATACGGCCCGGCGAAACCGTACGCATCGAGTGCGAGATCAACTGCAACGCGGGCGTCATCACCTCGACGAAGTCGACGATTGAGGCCGGCTCCGTACGCTTTCCGTTCGTCAACCCGGCGACTGGCCCGATCTTCGTCGAAGGCGCGACACCCGGGCAGGCTCTCGCCGTCACCATCCACGAAATGGAACTCGACGAGATCGCCTACACCGCCCTGTATCCCGGATCAGGCATGTTTCCCGATGGGGTAAGGCACAAGGAGTTCGGCCACCACACGCGCGCGATGCGCGTGTCGGACGGCGTCGTGCACTGGAGCGACACCAGGAAGCTGCCGATCAAGCCGATGGTCGGCGTGCTCGGCGTCGCCCCCGTGCACGGCGCCGTGCTGACCGTGGACAACGGGGTGCACGGCGGCAATCTCGACGTCCAGGAAATCGGGCCCGGCAGCACGATCACCTTTGACGTGCACCAGGACGGCGCCGGGCTCTACGTGGGCGACTGCCACGCGTTGCAGGGAGACGGCGAATGCGCAGGCATGGGGGCGACCGAGATCGGCGCCCGCGTCACCTTCAGCGTGGCTCTGGTCGACAAGCCCCGGCGCCTCACCTGGCCCAGGATCGAGACGGCCACGCACATCGCCACGCTTGGATGCGCACGGCCGCTGGAGGACGCGATGCGCACCGCGTTCGAGGAGATGGTGTACTGGCTCGCCGACGAGCACGGCTTCACCGAGGTGGACGCCTTCCTGTTCCTCGGCCAGATCGCGGAAGCGCGGTGCACGCAGATGGTCAATCCGAAGTACACCTACATCTGCAAGGTCGCCAAGGACCTGCTGCTAGATCGGGCGGCGTGACCCTGCCGCTGCGGGTGGGCCGCGCCCTGACGCGTATCGCCGAACGCGACGGGGCGCTCGGCGCGTGGGCACATGTCGACCGGGCCGGTGCATCGCGGCAAGCGGAACAGGCCGGTCCGGAGGGGCCCCTTCGGGGGCTTCTGCTGGGCGTCAAGGACATCATCGACGTCGATGGCCTGCCTTGTTGCCTCGGAACACCGATCTTCCGCGAACGGCGCGCTTCTTCCGACGCCGCGATCGTGGCGCGGCTGAAGGCGCTCGGCGCCATCGTGCTCGGCAAGACCGTGACCACGGCGTTCGCGTTCCTGGATCCGGCGGCGACGCGCAACCCGCACGACCTGTCGCGCTCCCCCGGAGGATCCTCGAGCGGCTCGGCTGCCGCGGTCGCGGACGGGCATGTCGATGCGGCACTCGCCACGCAGACCGCCGGCTCCATCGCGCGCCCCGCCGCCTATTGCGGCGTCGTCGGCTACAAGCCGACGCACGGGTTGTTCGGGCTCGCCGGCGTCACCGGCTCGGCGCCGACGCTCGACACCGTCGGCTGGATGGCGCGCGACGTCGCGACGGCGTGCCGGCTCCACGCAGCGCTGACGGACGCGGCGCCGGCCCGACCCGCCCGGAGCCTCGGCTTCTGCCGCACGGTATATTGGGAGCAGGCCGAGGAGGCGATGCGGTCGGCCTTCCTGCATCGTGCAGCCTCGCTCGGGGCGGTCGAGATGCCTTCCCCGCCGGCATCGCTGGACCAGGTCCATGCGACCATCATGCGCTACGAGATGATCCGCGACCTTGCGGCCGAGTGGCTTCAGCACCGCGCGTCGCTGCCGAATGCCTTGCGGCAGCTCCTTTCCGAACAGCCTCCCTCCGCCGAGGCCTACCGTGCCGCCAGGTCTGCCCGGCGGCGGTTCGACCTCGACGCGCTGTTCGGCGTCAACCAGGTCCTTGTCACCCCGTCGGCCGCCGGGGAAGCCGTGGGCTTCGGATCCACCGGCGATCCAGCATTCAGCCGGTTCGTGACGCTGCTCGGCTGCCCGAGCGTCACGCTGCCATTCGCCCGCGGCGCGAACGGGCTTCCGCTCGGCCTGCAGCTGATCGCCCGGCCGCACCAGGACGCGATGTTGCTGGCGACGGCCGACGCGATCGAGCAGGCGGTCGGCGAGGACGAGACCGGGGGGTGGCCAGCTCCGGCGATGCCGCGGCCCCACCGGGCCGGCGGGGACCCGGATACCCCGCCCGGGGCGGACGCCTAGCCGACCAGCCTCGGCTGCGCCGCCTTGTCCTCCGACACCAGGTACTTCGCGTACTCCTTCGGCACCACGTGCCAGAACCGCGGCAGCGCCTTGTTCCACTCGTGCAGCAGCAGGGCGGCGAAGCGGCTGCTGGTCTCGCGGGCGTGGGTTTCCACCAGGCGCAGCAGCTCGTCGTGCCAACGCGGCTCGAGCACGCGGCTCCAGGTCAGGGTGTCCGGGTTGGCACGGACCTCGAAATCGTCGGCACTGTCGTAGACGAAGGCCATGCCGCCGGTGAAGCCGGCACCAAAATTGTCGCCCACCGGGCCCAGCACCACCACGGTGCCGCCGGTCATGTATTCGCAGCCGTTGGAGCCGCATCCCTCCACCACGGCCGTGGCGCCCGAGTTGCGCACCGCGAACCGCTCGCCCGCCTGCCCCGCCGCATACAGCGCGCCGGAGGTCGCGCCATAAAGCACGGTGTTGCCGACGATCGCGTTGTGGTTGCTGGCCAGCTGCGACGAGGGCGGCTGCCGCACCACGATCGTGGCGCCGGACAACCCCTTGCCAACGTAGTCGTTGGCGTCGCCGATCACCTCGAGCTTGAGCCCCTTGACCGCGAACGCGCCCAGGGACTGCCCGGCCGAGCCGCGCAGCCGCACGGTGAGGTGGCCGTGCGCCAGGGTGTCCTGGCCGAAGCGGCGCACGATGCGCGACGAGATCCTGGTGCCGATCGCGCGGTGGGTGTTCTGCACGTTGTAGTGCAGCTGCATCTTCTCGCCGTGCTCGAACAGCGGCCTTGCGTCGGCGACCATCTGCGCGTCCAGCGTTTCCGGCACCTCGTTTCGGCCCTCGCGCGTGCAGTAGCGCGCATGCGGGCCGGGATCGGCCTGCGCCAGCAACGGGTTCAGGTCGAGGTCGTCGAGGTAATCCGCCCCCCGGCTGACCTGGTGCAGCATGTCGGTGCGGCCGACGATCTCGTTCAGGGTGCGCACGCCGAGCGAAGCCAGGATGTTGCGCACATCCTCGGCGATGAACGAGAACAGGTTGATCACCTTCTCAGGCGACCCGTCGAACTTCTCCCTGAGCGTCTCGTCCTGGGTGCACACGCCGACCGGGCAGGTGTTGGAATGGCACTGCCGCACCATGATGCAGCCCATCGCCACGAGCGAGGCCGTGCCGATGCCGAACTCCTCGGCACCCAGCATGGCGGCGATCACCACGTCGCGCCCGGTCTTGAGCCCGCCGTCGGTGCGCAGCTTCACCCGGTGGCGCAGCCGGTTGAGCATCAGCACCTGGTGCGCTTCCGCCAGCCCCATCTCCCAGGGCAGGCCCGCGTACTTCACCGAGCTCTGCGGGCTGGCGCCGGTGCCGCCGCTATGGCCCGAGATCAGGATGCAGTCCGCCTTGGCCTTGGCGACGCCGGCGGCGATGGTGCCGATGCCGGAGCGCGCCACCAGCTTCACCGTCACGGTGGCGTCGGGGTTGATCTGCTTGAGGTCGTAGATGAGCTGCGCCAGGTCCTCGATCGAGTAGATGTCGTGGTGCGGCGGCGGCGAGATCAGCGTGACACCCGGCGTCGAGTGGCGCAGCTTGGCGATCAGGCCGGTGACCTTGAAGCCCGGGAGCTGGCCGCCCTCGCCGGGCTTGGCGCCTTGCGCCATCTTGATCTCGATCTCGCGGCAATCGTTCAGGTACTGCGCGGTGACGCCGAACCGTCCCGAGCCCACCTGCTTGATCGCCGACGACGCGTTGTCGCCGTTCGGGCGCGGGCGGGAGCGCGACGGGTCCTCGCCGCCTTCGCCTGAATCCGACTTGGCGCCGATCCGGTTCATCGCGATCGACAGCGTCTCGTGCGCTTCCGGGCTCAGTGCGCCCAGCGAGATGCCGGGCGCCAGCAGGCGCTTCCTGATCTCGGTGATGCTTTCCACGTCCTCCACCGGGATCGCGCTGCGCCCTTCGCGGAAGTCCAGCAGGTCGCGCAGCGCCACCGGCGGCTGCCGGCGCACCGCGTCGGCATAGCGGCGATAGGTGGTGAAGCTGTCGCTGGCGACGGCGCTCTGCAGGGTGTGGATCAACCCGCCGTCGAAGGCGTGCACCTCGCCGCGACGACGAAGCTTGTAGAGCCCGCCCACGGGAAGCACCACCGCGTCCTCGTCCCAGGCACGGCGGTGGAAGCCCAGAACGTTGCGCGCCAGGCCCGACAGGCCGATGCCGGAGATGCGCGACGGCATGCCCGGGAAGAACTCCGCCACCAGGGCCCGCGACAAGCCGATCGCCTCGAAGTTGTAGCCGCCGCGATACGACGCGATCACCGAGATGCCCATCTTGGACATCACCTTGAGCAGGCCCTTGTTGATCGCCTTGCGGTAGCTTTCCACAGCTTGGTCCAGCGTCACGTCGCCGAACAGGCCGCGGCGATGGCGATCGGCGATGCTTTCCTGCGCCAGGTAGGCATTCACCGTGGTCGCACCCGAGCCGATCATGATGGCGATCGCGTGCACGTCCACGCATTCGGCGGTGCGAACGTTGAGGCTGGTGAAGGTGCGGAGCGAGTGGCGCACCAGGTGCGTGTGCACCGCGGCCGTGGCCAGGATCATCGGGATGTAGGCGCGCGCCGGCCCCTGGTGCTCGTCGGTCAGGAACACGTGGCCACAGCCTTCCCGCACCCGTTCCTCCGCCTCGCGGCGTATGCGGGCGAGCGCGTCGCGCAAGGCCGCCTCGCCCCCGTCCGCGGCAAAGGTGCAGTCGATCACGCAGGCGTTCGCGCCCAGGAACCCGAGCAGCGCGTGGCACTCGCCGCTGGTCAGCACCGGGCTGTCGAGCTGGAGCAGTTCGCACTGGATGCCGTTCTCGTCCAGCACGTTGCCCAGGTTGCCGAGCCGGGTGGTCAGGCTCATCACCCGCGTTTCGCGCAGGGAGTCGATCGGCGGGTTGGTGACCTGGCTGAACGCCTGGCGGAAATAATGCGACAAGCCGCGATAGTGTTCCGACAGCACCGCGAGCGGGGTGTCGTCGCCCATGGAGCCGATCGCTTCCGCGCCGTCGGCCACCATGGGATGAAGGATGACCTCCAGCTCCTCCAGCGTGGTGCCCACCGCCGCCTGCCTGCGGCGCAGCTCCTCGGCCGGCCATCCGGCCGGCTCCACCGCGTCGCGCACGATGCGGTCGATGCGGTTGATGCGGCCGACCCAGCCTTCGAAGTCCTGGCGCTGCGACAGCATGTCGAGCAGGTCGTCGTCGCCGAAGAACCGCGACGCGTCGAGGTCCACCGCGATCGTCTGGCCCGGACCGAGCCGGCCGCGGCTGAGGATGTCGCCCTCGGGGATCTTGACCATGCCGGTTTCGGAGCCGACCACCAGCAGCCGGCTCGCGGTGACGGTGTAGCGCAGCGGGCGCAGGCCGTTGCGGTCGAGCCCCGCGATCACCCAGC
>CAXTCK010000003.1:0-53780 GCA_964242425.1 uncultured Acetobacteraceae bacterium
CGCTGCGCGGGTCGGACCCGGACGCGGCGCTCTACTGGTTCGCGCGCATGCTGGCGGGCGGCGAGGATCCACGCTTCATCGCCCGCCGGCTCGCCCGGTTCGCGGCGGAGGATGTGGGGCTGGCGGACCCGCACGCGCTGCCGCAGGCGCTCGCGGCGTGGGAAGCCTATGAGCGGCTCGGCAGCCCGGAAGGTGAGCTCGCGCTGGCGCAGCTGGTGGCCTATCTGGGCACGGCGCCGAAATCCAACGCGGTCTACGTGGCCTTCAAGGCAGCGACGCAGGCGGCAAAGGCGACGGGCAGCCTGTCTCCGCCGGCGCACATCCTGAACGCGCCGACCCGGCTGATGAAGGAGATCGGCTACGGCAAGGGCTACGAGTACGACCACGACGCGGAAGACGGATTTTCCGGCCAGAACTATTTTCCCGACGGCATGGCGCGCGAGCGGTTCTACCGGCCGACCGATCGCGGGCACGAGAAGGAAATCGCGCGCAGGCTGGACAGCTGGGCCCGGCTGAGGGACAGCGACCGGTCATGAGCGTCATCACCCTTACCGTGTCCGAGGACGAAGCCGAGATCCGGCTGGATCGCTGGTTCCGTCGCCACTACCCGCACCTCACCCAGGGCGCGCTGCAGAAGCTTTGCCGCACCGGCCAGGTCAAGGTCGACGGCAGAAAGGCCGAAACCGCGACGCGGCTGATGCCGGGGCAATCGGTGCGCGTGCCGCCGATCCCGAACGCGTCGAAGCCGGCGCCGATCGTGCCTGTGGTGGACGAGCGCGACGCCAAGGAGATGGCGCGCATGGTGGTGTATCGCGACGAGCAGGTGATCGTGCTGAACAAGCCGGCCGGGCTCGCGGTGCAGGGCGGTCCCGGCATCGTACGGCACGTCGACGGCATGCTGGACGCGCTGCGCGACGGCTCGGAGCACCGGCCGCGGCTGGTGCACCGCATCGACCGCGACACCTCCGGGCTGCTGCTGCTGGCGCGCACGCCGGGGGCGGCGGGGAAGCTGGCGGCGTCGTTCCGCACCCGCGACGTGCGCAAGACCTACTGGGCGGTGGTGGTGGGACGGCCCAACCCGGCCGAAGGGGTGATCGACCTGCCTTTGGCGCGGCTCGGGGCCGGACCGGGCTCGGTGTTCGTGGCGGCGGAGCGGGACGAGGAGGATGCGGCGCACGCGCTGACGGAATACGTGGTGAAGGACGCGGCGGCGCGGAAGATGGCCTGGCTGGAGCTGTCGCCGCTGACCGGGCGCACGCATCAGCTGCGTGTGCACTGCGAGGCGATCGGGACGCCAATCCTGGGCGATCCGAAATACGGGGGCGAGGCGGCGCACCTCGAGGGGTTCGCCGACCAGTTGCACCTGCACGCGCGCTCGCTCGACCTGCCGCATCCGGCCGGCGGGCGTCTTGCCGTGTCCGCCGAGCTGCCGGCGCACATGAAGGACACGTTCCGCACCCTCGGCTTCGAGGCGGGCGGCACCCGTCCCGCCAGGCGGAGCTGAGCCGGATGGACACCCAGCCGACGCGTCGGCGCGGCCCGCTGCGCACGCTGGCCGGCGCGGTGCTGGTGCTCGGGCTGGTGCTGGTGCTCGGGCTGGTCGGGGCCGGGCTGGTGGCGCAGCAACGGCTGGACCAGGACGGGATGCGGCTGCGCGTGGAGCGCGAGGTGCTGCGGCAGACCGGGCGGGTGCTGGCGCTCGACACGCTGCACGTCAGGCTGCTGCCGGTGCCGACGCTGCAGGCGGACGGGATCGCCCTGGCCAACTGGCCGGGCCACGGCCGGGCGCAGATGCTGACCGCCGCCTCCGCGACTGCGCATCTGGCGCTGCTGCCGCTGCTGCACCACGTGGTCCGGCTGGAAGGGGTGACGCTGATCCGGCCGGACCTGCTGCTGCAGCGCGACGCGGACGGGACGGCGAACTGGCAGATGCACAGGCAGGTAGTGCCGGATGACGGCGCATCGTCCGGTGGCGGCGGCGGGGCGCGGTGGCGGGTCGAGATCGGCAGCGTGCGGCTGCGCGACGGCGCGATCGCGTGGCGCGACGCGACCAGGGGCTGGAGCGGGCAGGTGGCGCTGGACCGCCTGGATGGCAGCGGGCTCGCGGGTGGCCATCCGTCGGTGACACTGGCCGGCAGCCATGGGGGCGCCGGGTTTGATGCGGATCTGGCCACCGGGCCGCTTGAACGGCTCGAAACGGCGCAACCGGCCGGGAGCCCGTGGCCACTCAGGATATCGGCACGGGAACAGGCGGGCGGGCGGGAGGTGGCCCGGTTGACCATCGCCGGCACCGTGGCGGACCCGGCGCGGGAACGGGGCTTCATGCTCGACGTCGCCGCGCAGGCGTCGCAGCTCGGGGCGCTGAACGCGCTGTTTCCGCATGCGGCGCTGCCGGCGGTGAACGGGTTGTCGCTGCGGACTCGCGTGAGCGACAGCAAGGGCGACGGGCGGCCGATGCTGCGGTCGCTGAGCCTGCGCACGGGAGCATTCGCGGCGGGCGCGCTGATGCGGTCGCACTGGACGCGCGACCTGCTTGTGCGCTCGCTTTCGGTTCAGGCGACGGCGCCGGGTGCGCCGATGGCAGTGGCGCTGGACGGCTCGTGGCGGGGACAGGACACGGCGCTGCACGGCACTGCCGGTTCCTTGTCCGGATGGCAGGCGGGTGCTTCGACGGTGCCGGTGTCGCTCGAACTCTCGGTGGGCGATGCGCGCGCACGGGTTGACGGAAGCGCCGGGCGGTCGGCGTCGGACCTGCACTTGGCGCTGCAGGCGCCGGCGCTGCAGCGCGTGCTGGGCAGCGGGCCGGCGCTGACCAACCTCGCGCTGACCACGCGGCTGCAGGTGGGGCCGGTGGACCGATACGCGGTGTCGGACCTGCGGCTGGAGTCGCGTGAGCTGGACCTGAGCGGGTCTGGGACGGTGCAGGCATCGGCGCGTCCGGTGGTCACGGCGACGATCGATTCCACCCACGCCGATCTGGATGGCTTGCGCGCGGGCTGGAAAAGCCCGTGGCCGGGCAAGGCTGGTGCGGCATCCGCGGGTTTGCCGCCGCCGCCTCCGACTCCGGTTCCGCTCGGGCCCGCTTCCGCGCCGGGCGAGGTGGTGCCGTTCGCGGCGCTGCGGCTGGCGGAGCTGGCGATCCGTCTCGATGCGCGGGAGATCCGCTTCGGCGGCGCGCTTTACCGCAACCTGTCTGCACGCCTTGCGGTGCAGGGGGGTAAGCTGTCGCTGGCACCGTTCTCGGTGGCAGGGCCGGCGGGACCGATCACCGGGCAGCTGGACGCGGACGCGTCGACACGCAGCGTCGCCTTGAAGCTGGACCCGGCGATGGTCCCGGCGGAAACGCTGGCGCTGCTGGCCGGGGTGACGCCGGCGCTGTCCGGCACGGTGGAGCTGGTGGGCGACCTGCATGGCGCGGGCGACACGGTGGATGCCCTGGTCGGCAGCCTCGCGGGGCAGGCCGGCGTCTCGCTGGTGGATGGCTCGGTCGCCAACGGGGCGCTGTCACAGGTGGTCGGCCGGTCGGTCGGGCTGCCGGGGGGACGAACAACGGTGCGCTGCCTGGCGCTGCCGGCGCGGGTGCAGGATGGGGTCGCCGTGCTGTCGTCGCTCGCGTTGCAGACCAGCCGCCTGGACGTGCAGGGCCACGGCACGGTCGGGCTTCGCGACGGCCGGCTCGACCTGCACCTGCTGCCGCGGTTGTCGCTCGGCGCAGGGGGGGTCTCGCTGCCGGTGCATGTGGGCGGAACGCTGGACACGCCGGCGCCGATGCTTGATCCGGCAGCGCCGGGCGGACGCTTCGCGCTGGTGATCGGGCCGAACGGGCCGGCACCGGACCTGTGCGGGCCGGCATTGCAGGCGGCACGGTTCGGCACACCCGGGCCGCAGCCGGGCCCGATGGCGCCCGACCGGCCGCGCAAGGTGCCGAAGCCGATCGACATCCTTCGCGGGCTCGGGTTGTTCCGGTGAAGGCGCCCGCAAGGCGGGTCTGGACAAAGGTCAGGACGGTCGCCGATGGCGACGGGTTCGTGATCATGCTGGATGCGCGGCCACTGCGTCTTCCGGGCGGTGCACGGCTGCGGGTCGGGGCGCGGGCGCTGGCCGACGCAGTGGCGGAGGAATGGGACGGGGCGGGGAAGGACGCGCCGGACGGGATGATCGCGTCGGACACGCTGCCGATGACCAGGCTGGCTGCCACCCTGCAGGAACGGGTGTTTCCAAACCGGGTGGCAGTCATCGCGAGCCTGCTCGGCTATGTCCATGGCGAGCTGTTGTGCTACCGGGCGACGCATCCGGCCGAGCTTCGCGCGCGCCAGCAGGCCGAATGGCAGCCCTGGCTGGATTGGTGCGCGTTGCGTCACGGCATCCACCTGCGGACTACCGACGGGGTGATGCCGGTGTCACAGCCGGAGGATGCGTCGAGGGCGATGGCCGGGGTGCTGGCGTCGCAGGGAGATGCCGTGCTGGCGGGGCTTGGTGTGCTGGTTCCGGTTCTGGGCAGCCTGGTGCTCGCCCTGGCTTTGGCGGAGGGCGCGTTGTCAGGGCCGGACGCGATCCGGCTCGCGCTGCTCGACGAGCTCGATCAGCTGTCGCGCTGGGGCGCGGACTGCGAGGCCGAGGCCCGGCACGGGATGCTGGGCCGCGAGGTCGAGGACACCGCACGCTTCATCGCCTTGTCGCGCTAGCAGCGGGTGCGGCGCCAACGGATCAGGGAGGCGATGGGATGGCCGAGGCGGTGACGCGGCACTGGTTGATCGACGGGCGGGTGCAGGGGGTCGGCTACCGGATGTGGCTAGGGGCCGAAGCGGAGGCGGCCGGGGCCGCGGGCTGGGTGCGCAACCTGTCGGATGGCCGGGTCGAGGCGCTGCTGCGCGGGACGCCGGAGGTGCTGGATCGCCTCGAGACTGCGGCGAGGCGGGGACCGGCGCAGGCCCAGGTGGACCGGGTGGTGGCCGTGCCATGGCCGGATCCCGTGCCGGATGAACGGTTCCGTCAGGTCGCGGACGCCGCAGGGCCGGCACGCAGCGATGCACCGCCGGCTGTTTCAAGTGCCGATGATACGTGACGATCGGTTACATCGATGCGGACCGGGTTCCTGCTAGGTGTGTCGCGCCACCTGGAACGGGAACACCATGAACCACGTGATCGCCAGCACCGAGCAGCGTTCCCCCACGCCGACGCTGTCGCGTCGGCTGAAGCGGCGGACGGCGACGGTGCTCGCGCGTTGCGCGATGGGATCGTGGATTGTCCTGGCGGCCATGCCGGTCGCGGTAGTGGTCTGCGCCCTGTACTGAGGCGGCTTCCGGCTGGCGCGGACAAGGCGTTCGGCTTGCGGGGATAGGGCGTTCGGCTTGCGAGGGCGGGACGGCTAGGCCATCGTGCCGGCTCGGCGCCCCTCCGAACCGGGTTCCGGGGCGTCATACGCAGGAGAACGCGCATGACCGAAGCCAATGCCCGCGTGGCGGACTATCCGATCGATCCGCGGTTCCTGGAGCGCTGGTCGCCGCGCAGCTTCACCGGGGAGGCGATCCCGGAGGCGGAGCTGATGACGCTGTTCGAGGCTGCGCGGTGGGCGCCGTCGTCCTACAACTCGCAGCCCTGGCGGCTCATCTACGCGCTGCGCGACACGCCGAGCTGGGAAACCCTGTTCGGGCTGCTGAACGAGTACAACCAGTCCTGGGCGAAGAGCGCGTCGGCCCTGGTGGTGGCGCTGTCGAAGTCGACGCTGTTGCCGCCGGGCAAGGATCGCGAGATCCCGTCGCACAGCCATTCGTTCGATACCGGCTCCGGCTGCGCCTATCTCGCCTTGCAGGCCTCGATCTCCGGCTGGGCGGCGCATGCCATGGTCGGCTTCGACATGGACTCGGCGTTCGCGAAGCTGCAGGTGCCGCAGGGCTATCGGGTGGAGGCGGCGATCGCGATCGGCCGCAGGGGCGACAAGGGGTTGCTGCCCGAAGCGATGCAGTCGCGTGAGGAGCCGAACGGGCGAGTGCCGGTGACCCAATTCGCGATGGAAGGGCGGTTCCGAAACGAGGCGTAGGCGCGATCGCGCAGTGATGGCACGCCCGGGCATTGCCGCCGGGCGCGGCGGATGCGGCAGGCTATCGTCCCCAACGTGTGTCGTGAAGTCCAACTCGACTTCTTCACCAGCCGTGAACAGGTCGGTGGGAGGACAAGGCGGTGATGACGGCCGCTCGCGGCGTAAGCGCATCCGGCCGGTGCCGGCGTTCCGGCGGGACAAGCAGGAATTCTCGGTACGAGCAGCGGTCCCGTCGCCTCAACTTGTTGAAAACAGTCGTCTTAATCACCATTTCCAAACTCTGGAAACATGGAGAAGACAGATGCAGTTGGATCCAATCATTGCGCAGGGTCGAGTGATGGCGGCTGGCCGCATGTTGGCGGGCCTTGACCAGGAACAGCTTGCTGTCGAGGCAGGCCTGTCGCCTTCAACGGTGTCCAAGATCGAGCTCGGGAAGCGGAACGTGCGGCCGGTCACCTTGCGCGCCGTCACGCAGGCTCTCGATCGTCTGGGTGTGGACGTGACCCAGAACGGACGGACCGGGCACCACGCGGTCGGGACGAGCTACGGCTGACGTTCGCGAGAATAAAGGCTGTCACCGGATCGGCGAGACGCCTTCTCCGGCCCTGGCAGGAGCGGCAGCGGTGCAGGCCGCTAGGGCACCAGGACGGTGGCGGAGGCCTGGGCGGCGATGCCTTCGCCGCGTCCGGTGAAGCCGAGGCGCTCGGTGGTGGTGGCCTTGACCGAGATCCGGTCCAGGTCGACGCGAAGCAGGGCGGCGAGGCGCTCGCGCATCGCCAGGGCGTGCGGGCCGATCTTGGGTTGTTCGCAGATCAGGGTGACGTCGGCATTCACCAACACGCCGCCGCGTGCGGCGATGCGCTCGGCGGCGTGGGACAGGAAGCGGGCGCTGTCGGCGTCCTTCCAGGTGTTCTCGCTGGGCGGGAAGTGGCGGCCGATGTCGCCCTCGGCCAGCGCGCCGTAGATCGCGTCGCACAGGGCGTGGATGCCGACATCGGCGTCCGAGTGCCCCGCGAGGCCTAGCGGATGCGGCACGGTGATGCCGCACAGGACCAGCGGGCGGTCCGGCGCGAGCACGTGCACGTCGAAGCCGATGCCGGTGCGCGGCAGCAGCGCCGTGCCGATAAGCCGCTCGAGTCGCACCAGGTCCTCCTCGACCGTGAGCTTGATGTTGTCTTCCGAGCCCGGCACCAGCGCCACCGCGTGACCGGCATGTTCCAGCAGGGACGCGTCGTCCGTGACGGCAGGACCGTTCCCGGCTGCCGCAGCGGCGCGGTGAAGGTCGCGCAGCAGGGCAAAGCGGAAGCCCTGGGGGGTTTGCGCCCGCACCAGGTTCTCTCGCGACACGGTATCGACGATCACGCCGTTCAGGCCGCGCTTGAGCGTGTCGGCCACGGGAACGCAGGGGATGGCGCCGTCATGGCGGTCGAGTGCGGCCAGCACGCGCCGGACCAGGTCGGCAGGAACGTAGGGGCGGGCACCGTCATGCACCAGCACGAGCTCCGGACGCTGCTCGGCCGGCATGGCGTCCAGCGCCTCGAGGCCGGCCCGGACGCTGTGCTGGCGCGTGGCGCCGCCCGGCACCGGTCGACGCAGGATCGTGTCGTCCGCCTCGAGGCCGTGCAGCGCTGCGTCCAGCAGGGTGGCGTCGCCCACCGGCTGCAGAAGCGTCACATGCGGCAGCAAGGCTTCGGCGGCGTGGCGGATCACGGCACGGCCGCGGAGCCCGACGAACTGCTTGGGCGTGGCGCCGCCGTAACGACGTCCGGTTCCGGCGGCCAGAAGAAGGGCGGCGATGCGCATCGGCGGAGCAATGCTGTGCGGTTGGGATTAGGTCAACATCTGCGGAAGACAACGGTGACGGGTCCCGATCCGATTGCACCGGAAGGCCGCACGGCGTAATTTGCCCAAGACATGGGCATTCCACACAATTTACAGGCAGCGGAGGCACCGCAAGCGACGGGACCGTCGCCGGAACGGCTGCAGCCGATCGACCTGGGCGGGCTGGTGATAGAGCGGCCGGTGATCCTGGCGCCGATGTCTGGCGTCACCGACCTGCCGTATCGGCGCCTCGCACGCCGCCTGGGTGCTGGGCTGGTGGTGTCGGAGATGATCGCGTCCTGGGCCATGGTGCGCGAGAACGCGGCGACGCTGCGCATGGCGAGGGTGGCGGATGACGGTTCCGGCGCCGGTCCGAACGCGGTGCAGCTCGCCGGCTGCGAGCCGGACGCGATGGCGGAGGCGGCGCGCATCGCGGTGGACCTGGGCGCCGACCTGATCGACATCAACTTCGGCTGCCCGGTGAAGAAGGTGGCGGTGGGGCAGCAGGCGGGCTCGGCGCTGATGCGGGACGAGCGCCTGGCCGGCCGCCTGCTGGACGCGACCGTCCGCGCGGTGCAGGTGCCGGTGACGCTGAAGATGCGCATGGGCTGGGACCACGGCAGCCTGAACGCACCGGTTCTGGCCCGGATCGCGGAAGCGTCGGGCATACGCATGGTCACGGTGCATGGACGCACCCGGCAGCAGTTCTACACCGGCAGGGCAGACTGGGGCTTCGTGCGCGCGGTCAAGGAAGCGGTCAGGCTGCCGGTGATCGTCAACGGCGACATCCTGGGCATCGATGACGCGCGGGACGCGATGCGCCTGTCCGGCGCGGACGGTGTCATGATCGGGCGCGGCTGCTACGGCAGGCCGTGGCTGCCGGCGCAGGTGGCGCAGGCGCTCAGCACCGGCGAGGCTCCCGCGAGCCCGGATCTTGCCGGCGAAAAGGCGATCGTGCTCGAGCACTACCGCGCCATGTTGTCGCATTTCGGGATCCACCCGGGCCTGCGCCTCGCGCGCAAGCACGTGTCCTGGTACTCGTCCGGCCTGCCGGGCTCGGCGCCGTTCCGTGCGGCGGTCAACCGGCTCGACGACGCCGACGCGGCGATCACGCTGATCGAGACGTTCTACGACCGTCAGATCGAGAACGGCGGCAGGCGGGAGGCAGTCGTGCGGGAAGCGGGCGTGCGGCCGTCTGAACCGATACAGGACATGGCCGCGTGAGGGCTGTGGCGCTCGTCGGGGAGGCGAAGAAGCCGGAACGAGCGGTGGCGGCTCGTGCCAAGGTGGCCCTGTCGGCTCCGATCCCGGACACGGCGGCGGTCATGGAGTCCTTGCCGATCCCGGTGCTGATGCTCGACGAGGCGAACGGCATCTGCTTCGTGAACGGGGCGGCGGAACCGTTCTTCGGCATGTCCAAGGGACAGCTGCGTCAGCTGGGCCTGCACGACCTGGTGCCGCTCGACCATCCGTTGTTCCTGCTGATCGAGCAGGTCAGGCTGAACGGCACCACCATTGTCGAGCACGAGCTGGAGCTCGACGGGCCGCGGCTGCATCGGCAGGGGATCACGGTGCAGGGGGCGCCGGTGGTCGAGGCGGCCGGGTTCGTGCTGCTGACGCTGCACGACGCGTCCGCGGCCCGCGCGCTCGACCGGCAACTGTTCTTCCGCAACGCCGCCCGAAGCGTGTCGGGAATGGCAGCGATCCTGGCGCACGAGGTGAAGAACCCGCTATCCGGCATACGCGGCGCAGCACAGCTTTTGGAAAGCACGGTGGTGGAGGCCGATCGCGAGCTGGCGGTGCTGATACGCGACGAGGCCGATCGCATACGCGCCCTGGTGGAGCGTATGGAGATGTTCAACGAGAAGCCGATCGAGCGGCGCCCGGTGAACATACACCGGGTGCTGGAGCACGTGCGGATGCTGGCGCAGCGTGGGTTCGCCGCTCACCTCCGCTTCGTGGAGCACTACGATCCATCCCTGCCGCCGGTGTGGGGCAATCGCGACCAGCTGGTGCAGGTGCTGCTGAACCTGGTGAAGAACGCGGCGGAAGCGATCAACGCCGACAACGGCACCGGCGAGATCACCTTGTCCACCGCGTATCGCAGCAGCGTCCGGCTGGCGGTTCCAGGCTCGGATCAGCGCATGCACCTGCCGCTGATGGTGACGGTGCGTGACAACGGGCCCGGCATCTCGGAATCGATCCGGCCGCATCTGTTCGAGCCGTTCCTGACCACAAAGGTCACCGGCACCGGACTCGGGCTGGCGCTGGCGGCCAAGATCGTGGGCGATCATGGCGGGCTGATCGAGATAGACAGCCGCCCGGGCCGCACCGAGGTGCTGCTGCATTTGCCTGTCCTCGTCGAGGATGCGGACGAACGGTAGCGCGTGGCCGTCCGCTCCGCATCCCTGTTCCCATGACCAGAAGGCCCGGTAGTCCATGACCCTGCCCACCGTGCTGGTCGCCGATGACGACCGATCCATCCGCACCGTGCTGACCCAGGCGCTCGGCCGCTCGGGTTATCAGGTGCGGACCACCGCCAACGCCGCGACGCTGTGGCGCTGGGTGGAGGATGGTGAGGGCGATCTGGTCATCACCGACGTGGTGATGCCAGACGAGAACGGTCTCGACCTGATCCCGCGCATCAAGCGGATCCGGCCGGAGCTCAGGATCGTGGTGATGAGCGCGCAGTCGACCCTGCTGACGGCGGTGAAGGCGGCGCAGCGGGGCGCGTTCGAGTACCTGCCCAAGCCGTTCGACCTGAAGGAGCTGCTGTCGGTGGTGGGACGGGCGCTGGCAGCGCCGGCGAGCGGGGCGGCGGAGCGGCCTGCGCCGGTGGATGCCGATGAGCGCATGCCGCTGATCGGCCGGTCGGTGGCGATGCAGGACATCTACCGGATCATCGCCCGGCTCACGACGGCTGACCTCACGGTGATGGTCAACGGCGAAAGCGGCACCGGCAAGGAGCTGGTGGCGCGCGCGTTGCATGACTACGGGCGCAGGCGGGGCGGGCCGTTCGTGGCGATCAACATGGCGGCGATCCCGCGCGAACTGATCGAGAGCGAGCTGTTCGGCCACGAGCGCGGCGCGTTCACCGGCGCCACCAACCGCAACCAGGGACGTTTCGAGCAGGCGGCCGGCGGCACGCTGTTCCTGGACGAGATCGGCGACATGCCGCCGGAAGCGCAGACGCGTCTGCTGCGGGTGCTGCAGGAGGGCGAGTTCACCACCGTGGGCGGCCGGCAGCCGATCAAGGCCAACGTGCGCATCATCGCCGCCACCCACCGCGACCTGCGACAGCTGATCCGCACCGGCACCTTTCGCGAGGACCTGTTCTACCGGCTGAACGTGGTGCCGATCCGGCTGCCGCCGCTGCGCGAGCGGGCGGAGGACATCCCGGTCCTGGCACGGCACTTCCTGGACAAGGTCCAGCAGACCGGCCTGCCGGGCAAGATGCTGTCGGAGGAGGCGATCGAGCGGCTGCAGGCGCATCGCTGGCCCGGCAACGTGCGCGAGCTGGAGAACCTGATGCGCCGGCTGGCGGCGCTGTATCCGCAGGAGGTGATCTCGGCCGAGGTGGTGGCGGGCGAACTGGCCGAGAATGCGGTGCACGAGGACCCGGCGGTGGTGGCCAACGACCAGGAGCGGTTGGCCCAGGCGGTGGAGCGGCACATCCGCCAGTTCCTGGCCGCCAGCCGCGACGGGATGCCGATGCGCGACATCTACGACAAGGTGATCGCCGAGGTGGAGCGTCCGCTGATCCAGATGACGCTGGCGTCCACCAAGGGCAACCAGATCAAGGCGGCCGCCATGCTCGGCCTCAACCGCAACACCCTGCGCAAGAAGATACGCGACCTGGAGATCCCGGTCGTGCGCGGGATCGGCTGAGGGCGGCATGGGGAAGCTGGACGCCGGTGCGACGATGCTGAGGCCGGTTCGCGCGGAACGACGCAGCCGCTTCGGGCCGCCGGTGTTCGACGTCCTGCTCGGCAAGGTGTCGACGCTGATCATGGCGGCGACCGCGCTGGCGCTCGGCATCGCCACCTTCGCGGTGCTGTCGCGCGGCATGTCGCTGACCAAGCGCCCGCATGTTGAGGCGGGGCTGTTCATCAGCAACCTGGTGGTGCTGCTGCTGCTGGCGGCAGCCCTGGCGGGGCGGCTGGCGCGGGTGGTGGCTGAACGGCGGAGCGGCCTGGCGGGCTCCCGCCTGCACGTGCGGCTGGTGGTGCTGTTCGGGGTGGTGGCGGTGGCGCCCACCATCGTGGTCGGCGTGTTCGCCGGGGTGTTCTTCCACCTGGGAATCCAGATCTGGTTCAACGACCGGGTGCGCACCGCGCTGGACGAGGCGGTGCAGGCGAGCCAGGGCTACCTGCTGGAGCACAACAACAACATACGCGCCGACGCGGTGTCGATGGCCAACGACCTGAGCCAGGCAACCACGCTGCAATACGTGGACCCGCAGGCGTTGCAGCAGGCGCTGATCGACGAGAAGAACACGCGCGGCCTCAACGAGGCGGCGATCTACGATCCGCGCTCCAACCAGGTGGTGGTGTCGACCAGCCTGCTCGGCGTGATCGGCGTCGCGGTGCCGCCGCAGTCGGTGACAATGCTGGCGCGATCCGGCGAGGTGCCGATCCTGGACAGCGCCGATGGGCAGACGGTGAGTGCCGTGGCCGGGATCGACGGGCCGGACCCGGGTCTGCTGTTGCTGATCAGCCGGCCGGTGGACCCCGTGATCCTGGAGCACATGCGCCGCACCCAGGCGGTGGTCGCCGACTACAATCGGCTCGACAGGAACCGGTCGGTGCTGCAGCTCACCTTCGTGATGATCTTCGCGCTGGTGGCGCTGCTGGTGCTGGCGGCGGCGGCCCTGATCGGGCTGGTGCTGGCGAACCAGATCGCGCGGCCGGTCGGGCTGCTGATCCTGGCAGCCGAGCGGGTGAGCGGCGGCGACCTGGCGGTGCGGGTGCCGGAAGCCGAGCGCGACCACGAGCTGGGGGGCTTGTCCCGCGCGTTCAACCGCATGACCAATCAGCTGTCCACCCAGCGACGCGAGCTGATGGCGGCCTATGGCCAGATCAACGAGCGCCGACGTTTCACCGAGGCTGTGCTGTCGGGAGTGTCGGCCGGCGTGATCGGGCTGGATGCGGAGCAGCGGGTGGAGCTGCCCAACCGCACCGCCAGCGCCCTGCTGGATGCCGACCTCGTGGGTTCCGTGGGCCGACGGCTCGCCGAGATCGTGCCGGAGTTCGCGCCGCTGCTGCGGCTTGCCGCCGCGGAGCCTGAACGGGCGCAGACGGCGGAGGTGCAGCACGGGGCCGCGTCCAGCCGCCGGACGCTTCTGGTGCGTATCGGGCCGGAAATGCGCGGTGCCGTGACGGAAGGCTACGTGGTCACGTTCGACGACATCACCGAGCTGCAGTCGGCGCAGCGCAAGGCGGCGTGGGCGGACGTGGCGCGGCGCATCGCGCACGAGATCAAGAACCCGCTGACGCCGATCCAGCTGTCGGCGGAGCGGCTGAAGCGGCGGTTCCTGCGCGAGATCACCAGCGATCCGGACACGTTCAGCCAGTGTGCCGACACCATCGTGCGCCATGTGGGCGACATCGGCCGGATGGTGGACGAGTTCTCCGCCTTCGCCCGCATGCCGCAGCCGATCATCCGGCCGGAGGACCTGTCGCGCATCGCCCGCGAGACCCTGGTGTTGCAGAAGGGCGCGCATCCCGAGATCGGCTTCGTCACCCGGCTGCCGGACCGCGGGCCGGTGGTACCGTGCGACCGGCGGCTGATCGGGCAGGCGCTGACCAACCTGCTGCAGAACGCGGCCGACGGCATCGCCATGCGCGCCAAGGCGCCGCCGGGCGGGCAGGGCGACGCGCCGGGGTCCCACGCGGTGATCGGGACCATCTGGCTGTCGATCGAGATCAGGGAGCGCGACGTGTGGCTGTCGGTCGCCGATGACGGGGCAGGGCTGCCGGCGGACGATCGGCACCGCCTGATGGAGCCCTATGTCACCCACAAGCCGAAGGGAACCGGGCTGGGGCTTGCCATAGTGAAGAAGATCATGGAGGACCATGGCGGCTCGGTCATGCTCGACGACCGCAGCGGGGGGACGGGGGCGATCGCTACGTTGACAGTGCCGGGAAGGTCATCCGATGGCGCATGAGATCCTAATCGTCGACGACGAGCCCGACATCCGACTGCTGATCGAGGGCATCCTGCGCGACGAGGGCTACGAGACCCGCATCGCCGCAGACTCCGACCAGGCGATCGCCGCGTTCCGGGCCCGCCGCCCGTCGCTGGTGGTGCTCGACATCTGGCTGCAGGGCTCGCGCCTGGACGGCCTCGGCATCCTGAAGGCGATGCAGGGCGAGGAGCCGGTGGTGCCGACCATCATGATCTCCGGCCACGGCACCATCGAGACGGCGGTGGCGGCGCTGCAGATGGGGGCCTACGACTTCATCGAGAAGCCGTTCCAGTCCGACCGGCTGCTGGTGGTGGTGCGCCGGGCACTGGAAGCGGCACGGCTGGCACGCGAGAACGCGGAGCTGCGGCTCCGGGCGGGGCCGGAGACCACCCTGCACGGAGAAAGCCAGGCGATCGTGGCGGTGCGGGCGCAGATCGAGCGCGTCGCCCCTACCGGGTCGCGCGTGCTGATCTCGGGAGCGGCCGGGGCGGGCAAGGAAGTGGCGGCGCGGATGATCCATGCGCGGTCGCGCCGTGCGGAAGGGCCGTTCGTGGCGCTCAACTGCGCCACCCTGGCGCCGGGGCGTTTCGAGGAGGAGCTGTTCGGCATCGAGGGCAACCTGGACGGTCCGGGCCGTCGCACGGGGCTGCTGGAGCGGGCGCATGGCGGGACGCTGCTGCTCGATGAGGTGGCGGACATGCCGACCGAAACCCAGGGCAAGATCGTCCGCGCGCTGCAGGACCAGACCTTCGAGCGGCTGGGGGGTGCGACGCGGGTCAAGGTGGACGTGCGCGTTCTGGCGACCACCAATCGCGACCTGCAGGCGGAGATCGCCGCGGGACGGTTTCGGGAGGACCTGTACTACCGGCTGGCGGTGGTGCCCCTTCGGCTGCCGAGCCTGCGCGAGCGCCGGGAGGACATTCCCGACCTGTCACGCCTGTTCCTGGCACGTTCGGCGGAGACGGCAGGGCTGCCGGCGCGCGACCTGTCCGCGGACGCATTGGCAGCGCTGCAGAGCTACGAGTGGCCCGGCAACTCGCGCGAGCTGCGCAACCTGATGGACTGGCTGCTGATCATGGCGCCGGGCGGGTCGGACACCATACGCGCCGAGATGCTGCCGCCGACGATCGGGCAGGGGGCGCCGGCGCTGCTGAAGTTCGACAGCGCCGCCGACGTGATGGGCCTGCCGTTGCGCGAGGCGCGGGACCTGTTCGAAACGCAGTACCTGCAGGCGCAGCTGTTGCGGTTCGGCGGCAACATCAGCCGGACCGCCGGTTTCGTCGGCATGGAGCGGAGCGCGCTGCACCGGAAGTTGAAGCAGCTGGGCGTCAATTCCGAGGACCGCGTTCCAGGCTGAGCCGACGCATTGCCGGTTTTGCCGTTGCGGCATCGCGCTGCTAATCTATCTTTCAAAGGATTGCCGACACCCAGTACGGCAAGACCGCAACAATAAGAACAAAGGCCTGGCCATGGCTAAGGACAACTCGCAGAACGTGCAGGACGTGTTCCTGAACCATGTTCGCCGCTCGAAGACCCCGGTCACCATCTTCCTGGTCAACGGCGTGAAGCTCCAGGGCATCATCACCTGGTTCGACAACTTCTCCGTTCTGCTCCGCCGCGACGGGCATACCCAGCTGGTCTACAAGCACGCGATCAGCACCGTGATGCCGGCGGCGCCGATCGCCTTGTTCGACCAGAACAAGGTGGAAGGCGGCACTGAGCAGGACGGGGAGGCGGCACCCGCGAAGGGAACCGCCTGACGGTGGTGACAATCGAGACGAGGCTGCCGCCGACGCGGGCGGGGGTCATCGTGCCGTGGGATCGCCAGGACCGTCAGCACGACAGGCCTGCGGACGCGGATCGCCACGATACCCGGGCGGCGGAAGCGCGTCTGGAGGAGGCGGTCGGCCTTGCTGCGTCCATCGGGCTGGTGATCGTACGACGTGCCGTGCTGCCGATCCGTGGCAGGCGGCCTGCGACGCTGCTCGGCAGCGGCCAGGTGGAGTCGCTGGCGGAAGCGGTGGCGCAGGACGAGATCGCCGTGGTGATCGTGGACGCGCGCCTGAGCCCGGTGCAGCAGCGCAACCTGGAGCGGGCACTTGGCTGCAAGGTGATCGACCGCACCGGGCTGATCCTCGACATCTTCGGCGAGCGCGCGGTGACGCGGGAAGGCTCGCTCCAGGTCGAGCTCGCCCATCTCGAATATCAGCGCTCGCGCCTGGTGCGGTCCTGGACCCACCTGGAGCGGCAGCGGGGCGGGTTCGGCTTCCTGGGCGGGCCGGGCGAGACGCAAATCGAGGCCGACCGGCGGCTGATCGGCGACCGGATCGTGCGGCTCAAGAAGGAGCTGGAACAGGTCCGGCGCACGCGCGGGCTGCATCGTGACGCGCGCAAGCGGGTGCCGTTCCCGGTGGTGGCCTTGGTTGGCTATACCAATGCCGGCAAGTCGACGCTGTTCAACGCGCTCACCGGTGCCGCGGTGCATGCGCAGGACCAGCTGTTCGCGACGCTGGATCCGACCATGCGCGGGCTGGTGCTGCCGTCGGGACGCAAGGTGATCCTGTCCGACACGGTTGGCTTCATCAGCGAGCTACCGACCGAGCTGGTGGCAGCGTTCCGGGCAACCCTGGAAGAAGTGGCGGAAGCCGACATCATCCTGCACGTGCGCGATGCGGCACATCCGGACAGCGCAGCACAGCGCAGCGACGTGATCGCCGTGCTGAACGGCATGGTGAACGACGGCACCCTGGATGCGGCGTGGCCCGAGCGGGCGATCGAGGTGCTGAACAAGGCCGACCTGATGGGTGGGACCGACCAGGTTCCGGCGCGGGACGGCGTAGCGGTCATCTCCGCCATCACCGGCGACGGGCTCGACCGGCTGGCGGCAGCAATCGACCGGCACATGCTGCAGGCGATGGAACAGGCAGAATTCCACCTGCCGGTGCAGGAGGGCGCGCCGCTTGCGTGGCTGTATGCACATGGCGAAGTGGTCGATCGTACGGATGGAGACGACGAGATCAGGCTGGTGGTCAGGCTCATGCCGGCAGATCGTGCGCGCTTCGAACGGCAGCAGCAGCATTAGGAACGTACAAACCTGCAGGCTGCGAACCGGGCGCGGGCCACATCGTTGACCCGTCGCCTGCTGGACGACCTGGACCGGTGGCGCGCCGGGAAGGATGCGGGATGAACGGAACGTTCTCGGTGGCCGATGCGGTCGAAGTGACGCAGATCCTGCGTGCCGCTGCCCGGGTGGAGATCGTGCCGCGGTTTCGCCGCCTCGGGAGCGGCGACGTACGCACCAAGAGCGGGCCCACGGATCTCGTCACGGTTGCGGACGAGGCGGCCGAGCGGTTGATCACCCAGGGGCTGGAACGGCGCTTTCCGGGTTGCGTGGTGATCGGCGAGGAAGCCACCGCTGCTGATGCAGGCCTGCTCGACAGGCTCGGCGATGCGGAGCTCGCCTTTGTGGTGGACCCGGTCGACGGCACGTCAAACTTCGCTGCCGGCGTGCCACTGTTTGGGGTGATGGCGGCGGTACTGGTGCGCGGCGAGGTGGTGGGCGCGGTGATCCACGACCCGTTATGCGACGACACTGCCATAGCCGTCAGGGGCGAGGGGGCCTGGCTCGAGCACGCTGACGGACAGCAGGTTTCGCTCCGGGTGGCGGCGCCGGTGCCGCCATCGCAGATGACCGGGAACGCCGCCTGGCGACATCTGCCGCAGCCGTTGCGCGACCGGGTGGCGCTCAACCTGCCGCGCGTGCTGGCCAGCTGGGATTACCGCTGCGCCGCCCACGAATATCGCGTCATCGCCTCCGGACACTGCCACTTCCTGATCTTCAACCGGATCATGCCGTGGGATCACCTGCCTGGCTGGCTGCTCCATTCGGAGGCGGGCGGCTATTGCGCGCACTTCGATGGAAGCCCCTATCTGGCGACGGATCGGGCGGGAGGGCTGCTGTACGCGCCGGACCGGGACAGCTGGTTGGCGCTCTACGACACACTTCTGGCAGCCTGAGCGCCGGGAACCTGCGGTTCGGCGGCCTTGGCGGCCTGCCAGCCGGCTTCCATCTCGTCCAGCGTCGCCTCGGCGAGCGACCGGCCGCCGGCCTCGATGGACTGCTCCATGTGCTCGAAGCGACGCTGGAACTTGGCATTGGCCCCGCGCAGGCACGTTTCCGGATCGAGTCCCAGGCTGCGAGACAGGTTGGCGACGGTGAACAGGACGTCGCCTATCTCGTCGCGGAGGCGCACCGGATCAGCGATGTCGAGTTCGGCGCGCAGCTCGACCAGCTCCTCTGCAATCTTGTCGACCACAAGCGCCGGTTGCTGCCAGTCGAAGCCGACGCGGGCGGCACGGGCACACAGCTTGGCGGCGCGCGACAAGGCGGGCAGGCCGAGCGGTATGCCGGCGAGAGTGCCGTGCTCGGCACGAGCGTGACGCTCGGCAGCCTTGTTGTCGTCCCAGGACATGCCGGCGTTCCGGACAGCCTCGTCGCCGAAGACGTGCGGATGCCGCCGCACCATCTTGTCGGCGATCAGTCGGGCGATCGTGGCGAAGTCGAAGCGCCTCTCGGCTTGTCCCAGACTGGCATAGTAGATGACCTGAAGGAGCAGGTCGCCGAGCTCGTCTGGAACGGCTGCCCAGTCGCGACGGGCGATGGCATCAGCGACCTCATAGGCTTCCTCTATCGTATATGGGGCAATGGTGTCGAAGGTCTGTTCCTGATCCCAGGAGCAACCGGTCGACGGGTCGCGGAGGGCAGCCATGATGTCCAGCAGCCGAGTAAGCTGCTGGGCGGCATCGGAAGCGGGGTTCGTCATGGGCACAGGGTGCTATGATCGCCAAGGCTGCATCAAGCCCACCGGGACATCCTGATCGGCAAACCGTATAATGAATATTATGCCAACTCGCATGCTCAGGTGGTGGCGCGTGGTGGCGATGCCAGATGCGTTGCCAGCACCGTGTCGGTCTGCCGGTCGATTTCCAGCAGCCGGACCTCGTAGCCCCACAGGTCTGCCAGATGCCGCAGCGACGCTTGAGCGTCCTTCTCGTCCAGCAGATGGCCTGGGCTGGTGCGGTGCTGCAGCCGAAGGCAGCGGTCGCCGGACAGGTCGACGTCGACGATTTCGATGTCGACGTAGAAGTTACTCGGGTCATAGGACCTGGCGACGCTACGCCTTATGTCTCGGTAGCCCTGTTCATCGTGGATCGCGTCAACCAGCAGGTAAGGCTTCTCGGTGTCGTCGCGCAGGCGGAACAGCTTGAACTGGCGCATGACCGCGGGTGACAGGAACTGCTGGATGAAGCTCTCGTCGCGATACTCCGCCCACGCGTGGTGCAGCGTGCCGATGGTGTTGCCGTTGCCGGCGATGTCCGGGAACCAGAGGCGGTCCTCATCGGTCGGCGCGTCGCAGACCCGGGCGATGTCGGTCATCATCGCGTAGCCGAGCGCATACGGGTTGAAGTTCGGGCCGCCGCCGGCATCAAAGCCTGGTTGGTTGATCACGTTGGTGGTGGAATGGATCGTCTCCAGGAAGGCAGCGTCATCGATCTGGCCGCGCGCATGCAGCCGCGACATGATCTCGTAGTGGACCCAGGTCGCGCAGCCCTCGTTCATCATCTTGGCCTGAGGCTGCGGATAGAAGTACTGCGCTATGAGGCGGACGATCCGGATCACCTCACGCTCCCAGGAGGCCAGCAGCGGCGCGTTCTTTTCCAGAAAATAGAGAACATTCTCCTCCGGCAGGCCGAGCCGGCGACGGCGTTCCGCCGCCGTGTCCGCCCCTTTCTCCACCCTGGTTCCGGGGACCGTGCGCCACAGGTCGTTGAACACGCGGTCCTCGTGCTGGCGCCGGTCCCGCTCGCGCTGCTGCTCGACCTTGAGGTCCACCACCCGCACACCGCTGTGCCGGTGCACTCCCTGGTTCTGCAGCGCGTGCGCAGCGTCCAGAATGCGCTCGACCGCCTGCACACCGTAACGGTCCTCGCACTGCGCGACATAGCCGCGAGCGAACTCGAGGTAGTCGAGGATGCCGGACGGCGCGGTCCACTCGCGAAACAGGCGGTTGTTCTTGAAGAAGTGGTTATGGCCGAACGCGGCGTGCGCGATCACCAGCGCCTGCATGGTGGCGCTGTTCTCCTCCATCAGGTAGCTGATGCAGGGGTCGGAGTTGATCACCACCTCGTAGGCCAGGCCCATCAGGCCGCGCTTGTAAGCGTTCTCGTGAGAAACGAAGCGTTTGCCGAACGACCAGTGCTTGTAGATCAACGGCATGCCATGGGAGGTGTACACGTCGAGCATCTGCTCCGCCGTGATGACCTCGATGCGGTTCGGGTAGACGTCGAGCTTGAGTTCATCGAGCGCAATCCGCTCGATGGCATCGTAGGACCGCCGCAGAATGTCGAAGTTCCACTCCGAGCCGTTGTAGAGCAGCCCTGTCGGCGAGACGGCGGGCGCGCCGATGGCGTCAAGCGGGCTCATGAGCTCCCTCCCCTCAAGCGGTTTCAGGCTTCTTGCTGAACAGGTCGCGGAACACCGGGAAGATGTCCCGCTTGTCGCCGACCTGTCGCATCACTAGGCGATCGTTGTGGTCGGCCACGCCTCGGTAGCCGCGCCACAGGTCGGTTTCGCCTCGGATCACCGCGCCCGAGCCGACGATCTCGATATAGGCGTAATACTGAACGAGCGGCAGGATCTGCTCACGCAATAGCGTGCAGGATTTTGGCGTATCGCTGCCCGAGTTGTCGCCGTCAGAGGCCTGCGCCACGTAGATGTTCCAGCTGTCGGCGGGATAGCGCTCGGCCTGTATGCGGATCAGCTCCACGAGAGCGGACGACACGATGGTGCCGCCGGTGCGCGGGTCGTGGAAGAAGGCGTCCTCGTCAACTTCCTCCGCCACCTCCGAGTGTCGGATGAACACGAGGTCGACCTGCTTGTAGCGACGCTCGAGGAACACGTGGAGCAACAGGAAGAAGCGCTTGGCGAGATCCTTCATCCGTTCGGTCATGGAGCCCGATACGTCCATCAGGCAGAACATGACCGCGCGCGTGGTGGGCTTCGGCGTCACGGTGAAGCGGCGGTAGCGCATGTCCACCGGATCGATCCAGGGCACCCGGTTCATCCGGCGCAGCGCAACGTGCAACTCCGAACGCAGCGCATGCAGCGCAACCGGGTCACCGCCTTCCTGCTCCAGAACGGCGATGCGGTTTTCCAGCTCCGCGACGACGTCCGGTTTGGGACGACGCAAGCCGATCCGGCGCGCCATCGAGTGACGCATGGTTCGGCCGAGATCGAGCTGCGACGGTGAGCCGTCGCTGCTGAGGCCGACTCTGCTGACGCTGGTGCTGTCTGTGCTGGAAATCTGCCGCTTCACCAGATCGGGCAACGCCAGGTCATCGAAGAAGGCGTCCAGGAACTCGTCGCGGCTGAGAACGAAACGGAAGCCGTCCTCCCCGCCCCCGCCTTCCCCAGCCTCTCCTGCACCACTGCCCTTCCCTTTGGCGGAAGACGAACGTTGTAGGCGATCTCCCGGCGAGAACACCTTGTTCCCGGACAGGACGACGTCGCGCACGCCGGACGAGAAAACACGGTGCAGGCTGGGCTCGTGCAGCGCGTCCGACGGGATCGAGATCGACCGTTCCTGCCCGACCTCGCGCAGCTTGCCGGACGCGACCGCATCCCGCGCCGCGCGTTGCACCGCTTCCCGTGCCCGGACCAGGACGCGCCTGCGGTTCTCCAGGTTCTTGCCGTGCGGGTTGGGCCGGCGGTCGATGATGTCCACGCGTCAGGCCGTCCGCTCGTCAGGCCGACTGCTTGACGCGCATGTACCACTCGACCAGACGGCGCACTTGCCGTTCGGTATAGCCGCGCGCGACCATGCGCTCGACGAACTGGCCATGCTTGGTCTCGGTGTCGCCGTCCTTCTTGGAGCCGAAGCTGATCACAGGCAGCAGGTCCTCCACCTGACTGAACATCCGCTTCTCGATCACGTCGCGGATCTTCTCGTAGGAGTTCCAGGACGGGTTGCGTCCCGTGTTGTTGGCGCGCGCGCGGAGCGAGAACTTCACCACCTCGTTGCGGAAGTCTTTCGGATTGGCAATCCCGGCGGGCTTCTCGATCTTGGTCAGCTCGGCGTTCAACAGGTCGCGGCTCATCATCTGGCCGGTGTCGGGATCCTTGAAGTCCTGATCCTCGATCCACGCGTCAGCGTAGTCGAGATAACGGTCGAACAGGTTCTGGCCGTAGTCGTGGTAGCTTTCCAGATAGGCCTTCTGGATCTCGTTGCCGACGAACTCGGCGTAGCGTCCGGCGAGTTCCGACTTCAGCGCGGCAAGGTAGCCGGCCTCGACCTCAGGCGGGAACTGCTCGCGTCGCACCGCCTGCTCCAGCACGTACATCAGGTGCACGGGATCGGCGGCGATCTCGTTCGAGTCGTGGTTGAACGTCGCGGACAGGACCTTGAAGGCGAAGCGGGTCGACACGCCGTCCATGCCCTCGTCGACCCCGGCAACGTCGCGGTACTCCTGCATGGTCTTGGCCTTGGGGTCGGTCTCACGGATGTTCTCCCCGTCATACACGCGCATCTTGGCGAACTGCGACGAGTTGGGGTGCGGCTTCAGGCGCGACAGCACGGCGAAGCGGGCAAGCATCTCGAACGTGTTGGGCGCGCACGGCGCCTCGCCCAGGGCGGAACTGCGGATGAGTTTCTCGTAGATGCGCGTTTCCTCGGTGGCGCGCAGGCAGTAGGGCACCTTGATCATGCAGACGCGGTCCAGGAACGCCTCGTTGGTGCGGTTGTTGCGGAAGCTCTGCCATTCCGCCTCGTTGGAATGCGCGAGGATCATGCCGGTGAACGGGATCGAGCCGATGTTCTCGGTGCCGACGTAGTTGCCCTCCTGCGTCGCCGTCAGCAGGGGATGCAGCATCTTGATCGGCGCCTTGAACATCTCGACGAACTCGAGAAGCCCCTGGTTGGCGCGGTTCAGGCCGCCGGAGAAGGAATAAGCATCGGGGTCGTTCTGGCTGTGGCTTTCAAGCTGCCGGATGTCGACCTTGCCGACCAGCGCCGACACGTCCTGATTGTTGTCGTCTCCCGGTTCGGTTTTCGCGATCCCGATCTGGCGCAGCTTGGAGGGCCGCAGCTTGACCACGCGGAAGCGGGACAGATCGCCGTCGAACTCCTCCAGCCGCTTCAGCGCCCACGGGCTGGCGATGCCGGTCAACACGCGGCGCGGGATGTTGTACCGGGCGAGCAGGCTTGGGCCCATGCGCTCGGCGTCGAACAGGCCGAGCGGACTTTCGAACACCGGGCTCAGCTGCCTGCCCGCCTTGAGCACGTAGATCGGTTCGCGCTCCATCAGGCTCTTGAGCCGCTCGCCGAGCGACGACTTGCCTCCGCCGACCGGTCCGAGCAGGTAGAGGATCTGCTTGCGTTCCTCCAGGCCCTGGGCCGCGTGGCGGAAGAAGCCGACGATCCGCTCGATCGTCTCCTCCATGCCGTGGAAGTCGGAAAACGCCGGATAGGTCCGGATGGTACGGTTCATGAACACGCGGGCGAGGCGCGAGTCTTTCGACGTGTCGATCGGCACCGGTTCGCCGATCGCCTTGAGCATGCGTTCGGACGCGCTCGCGTAGCAGGAAGGATCGGCGGCGCACAGATCGAGGTACTCGGCGAGACTCATCTCGGTTTCGCGCCGTTCGTCGCGCATGGTGGCCGCAAGAGTGAACACGTCATCGAGTGGCGCCATGCAGATCTCTCCCCAAAAAGCTGGGCGCGCCCCGTCCCATTCCGGAAGCCGCGGCGGATCAGGATCCGGGATGCCGGAACCTTCCGTCCATGGTCGGGGCAGCATCAACAATCCTGCGCAACGGAGCTGTCGAACCGCCGCCCGATGAAGGCTATCGCTGCCTCAACGCACGATTCAACTAAATTGCAGGCGGCAGCGTCCGGATCAGCCGGCAGACGCAGGTGCGAGACCAAAGCGGCGCCACGCAGCTAGAGCGACAGGATCATCCCGTCATGCGCGGCCTCGATGCCGCGCGGCAGGTTGGCGTGCAGCCACGCCCAGTCCATGTCGGTGCCCATGTGGGTCAGGATCGTGCGACCGATCCCGAGCTGTTGCGCCCATTGCCCGACCAGCGCGAGATCCGCATGTGCCGGGTGCGGAGCGCGCTGGAAGCAGTCGACCAGCCAGATGCGTGTGCCGGCCAGGATGGACAGAGCCGCGTCGTCGAGCCGCACCACATCGGTCGAGTAGCTGAAGTCGGCGATGCGGAAGCCGAGCGTGGTGCCGCTTCCATGCACCTGCTCAAACAGCAGAAACTCGCTTCCGGCGATTTCGACGGTGGTGCCGGCACCGACCGGCCGCGACAGCATGACCGGTCGGTAGAAGCCAGGAGGCGACCACGGCCGAAAGGCGTAGCGGAAGCGAGCCTCAATTTCCGCCAGCACCGGCCCGGTGCCGAACGCTTCGATCGGACGGTCGAGGATGCGGTTCAGGCCGCGGACGTCGTCCAGGCCGGCAACGTGATCGGCATGGGCGTGGGTATAGAAGAGAGCGTCGATCCGTCCGATGCCTGTCGAAAGCAGCTGGGAACGCAGGTCAGGAGAGGTGTCCACGAGCACACGGCCGCCATTCGCGCCCTCGACCACGATCGACGACCGGCTGCGCCGGTTGCGCGGCTCCTCGGGGTCGCACGCGCCCCAGTCGCCTTGCCCGTCCAGGCCGCCCAGCATCGGTACGCCGGCGGAGCCGCCGCATCCCAGGATGGTGACGCGCACCGACGCTACGCCGCCTTGCTGAACAGGCGGCGAAAGTTCCTGGTGGTGAGCGCGCCGAGCGCGTCGTCTTCGACGCCGCGGATGCCGGCGAGTACGGAAGCGGTGTGGACGACGAAGGACGGCTCGTTGCGCTTGCCGCGTCTGGGAGCCGGCGCGAGGTAAGGCGAATCGGTTTCCACCAGCAGGCGGTCGGTCGGGACCCGTCCCGCGATCCGCCGCAGCTCCTCCGACTTCGGAAAGGTCAGGATGCCGGAGAAGCTGACATAGCCGCCGAGCGACAGGGCGGTGCGGGCCAACGCCTCGCCGGAGCTGAAGCAGTGCAGCACGAAGCGGAACGGGCCGCCCGCTTCGTGCTCCTCGAGCAGGATCGCGGCCACGTCTGCGTCGGCATCCCGGGCGTGGATGACGAGCGGTAGGTCGGCCATCCTGGCCGCGCGGAGGTGCGCCCGGAAGCTCGCCTGCTGCAACGGCCGCACCGCCTGTTCACCGTGGAAGTAGTCGAGCCCCGACTCGCCGATGCCGATGACCTCCGGAGCGGAAGCCAGGGCTGCCAACTGGCCCGGATCCGGCACCGTTTCGTCCACCACGTGGTCCGGATGGGTGCCGATCGTGCACCAGATGGCGAGGTCGGGCCGGGCGTGCCTGGTCAGGCGGCGGTTCAACGGTGTTGCCGACAGGCGGGTACCAATAGTCACCATCCCGCGCAGGCCAGCGGCCTGTGCCCGATCCAGCAGCGCGTCGAGCTCGTCGTCGGGAAAATGGTCGAGGTGGCAGTGGCTGTCGATCAGCATGCGTCAGTCCGCATCTGCGACGGCCGGCTCGACGTGCCTGGGGAAGATGCCCTGCGGGGCCGGCAGCGCTGTGTCTGCCTCCGGCGGAATGGCAAGCGCCGCCAAGTTGCGATCCGCGGCTGGAACGCCGAGCTGATCGAGAAGCCGGCCCATGGTGCCAGGCATGAACGGCTGCAGCACCGTTGCGACCTGCCTCAGAACGTCTGCCAGCACGCGGAGCACTGCGCCCATGCGCACCGGGTCGGTCTTCCTCAGCGCCCAGGGCGCCTGACGGTCGATATAGGCGTTGCTCGCGCGCACCACCTTCCAGATCTCCTCCAGCGCCTCGTGCAGCGCCTGCCGGTCGATCAGGCTGCGCAACGCGTCGACAAGCGCTTCCGCCTGCGTCAGCAGCGCGGCGTCCTCCGTCGTGGTATCTCCTTCCGGTGGCAGGCGACCGTCGCAGTTGCGAGCGATCTGCGTCAGCGTCCGCTGCGCCAGGTTGCCGAGATCGTTGGCGAGCTCGACGTTCAGGCGCGAGATCAGCGCGCGCCGGCTGAAATCGCCGTCGCCGCCGAACGGGACCTCGCGTAGCAGGAAGTAGCGCACGGGATCGATTCCGAACTCGGCGGCCAGCGCACGCGGCTCGATCACGTTGCCGACCGATTTGCTCATCTTCTCGCCGTTCGCGGTCCACCAGCCGTTGGCGAACACGCGACGCGGCGGCTCGATGCCGGCGGCCATCAGGAACGCCGGCCAGAACACGGCATGGAAGCGGATGATCTCCTTGCCGACCAGATGCAGGTCGGCCGGCCAGAAGCGCCACAGCGGTGCGTCCTGGCTGGGATAGCCGAGCGCGGTGATGTAGTTCACCAGCGCGTCCCACCACACGTAGATCACGTGGTCGGGGTCGTCCGGCACCGGAACGCCCCAGCGAAAGCTGGTTCGGCTGATCGACAGGTCCCTCAGTCCCTGGCGAACGAAGCTCAGCACCTCGTTGCGCCGTCCCGCCGGCCCGATGAAGTCCGGGCTGGCCTCGTAGAAGGCGAGCAGCCGCTCCTGCCAGGCGGACAGCCGAAAGAAGTAGGAGGGCTCAGTGACCCACTCGACCGGCGCGCCACTCGGAGCCACGCGGGTGCCATCGGCCCGAAGCACCAGCTCGTCCTCGCCGTAGAAGCTTTCGTCGCGAGTCGCGTACCAGCCTTCATAGGCGCCGAGGTAGATGTGACCGTCCTGCTGCAGGCGGCGCCACAATGCGGTGCAGGCCTGGAGGTGCCGCGGCTCGGTGGTGCGGATGAAGTCGTCAAATGACACGTTCATGGCCTCGGCCATGTCGCGGAAGTCGGCGGACACGCGGTCGACGAAATCCTGCGGGTCGACGCCCGCGGCCAGGGCAGCCTGCTCGACCTTCTGGCCATGCTCGTCCGTGCCGGTCAGGAAGAACACGTCGTGGCCGTCGAGCCGGTGCCAGCGGGCCATCACGTCGGCAGCGATGGACGTGTAGGCGTGGCCGACATGCGGCGCGCCGTTCACGTAGTAGATCGGGGTGGTGATGGTGTAGCGCCTTGTCATCATTCACTCAGCAGGCTCAGGCTCGACAGCAGTGCCTGCCTCTTGTCCAGGTTGAAGCGTTCCGCGTCGGTCCGGATGCGATGAAGGTTCTGCCAAGTGGCGAACCAGTCGGTTCCGGACTGGGTCCCGCCACGGCGGGTTGTTCGCCGCGTTTTTTCCGATATGGCATCGTCGAGCAGCGCAAGAAAGGTCGCGAAGCCTCGTTCCTTGTGCAGGATGCGATCCACCAGCTCATAGCCTGCCATGCCGGAGGAGGCGCCATCCAGCAGGTCCCGTACCAGCTTTGCCAAAGCGAGGCCGTCCTCGCGGGCAAGCTCGACCGCCCGTCCCGGCGCACCATGGGCAAGCTCGGCCAGCAGGCTGCGGTCCGCCTCGCTTTCTTCCGGCAGCAGGCGTTCCAGTGCCAGCATCATCTGCAGCGGGTCGAGCGGAGCCAGGCGCAGCAGGCGGCACCGGCTGCGTATGGTGGGAAGCAGCCGGCCCGGGCTGCTGCTGACCAGGACCAACACGGCACGTGGCGGCGGCTCCTCCAGGATCTTGAGCAGCGCGTTGGCGGCGTGGCGGTTCAGGAGATCGGCATCGTCCAGGATCACCACCCTCCAGCCGCCCTCCGCGGCCGTGCGGCGAAGGAAGTCGCCGATCGGCCGCACGTCGTCGGCGACGATCTCCGTCCGGTGCCGTTGGCGCTTCTCGTCAAAGGACCGGCCGATCGCCACTAGGTCGGCATGGGTTCCGGCGGCCACCCGTCGGGACACCGGATCGGTGTCGGCGACCTCAAGTCGGGGTCCTGGACAACCGGCAAGCAACCAGCGGGCAAAGCGGAATGCCAGGGTCGCCTTGCCGATCCCCATCGGGCCGGTGATCAGCCAAGCATGATGCAGCCGTCCGGCCATGGCCTCCGCAACCAGCGTCGCTTCGGCAATCTCGTGCCCTGCCAGCCACCCCTGCCCGCCTGGCGTGGCGGTTGTCATCAAGCGAAACGCTCTTCGATCCGGTCCAGCAGGGCGCGATGCACCTGCTCCACGTCGGCGGCCGCATCGATGGTTACGATGCGTTCCGGCGCCGCGCGGGCGATCTGCCGGAAGCCATCGGCGACGCGCAGGTGGAACGCCTCGTCCAGACGCTCGTAGCGATCCGGGTTATGGCCGCGGCCAGCCAGCCTTTGCCGCGCCACGTCCCGCGGCAGGTCGAGCAGCAGCGTCAGGTCCGGTGTGACCGGAGTGAGCGCGATCAGGTCGCGAATGAAGGCAAGAGGTTCCGCCTCCCCCATGCCGAGCCCGAACCCCTGGTAGGCCAGCGTCGAGTCGAAGAACCTGTCGCAGATCACCAGTCGCCCTTCGGCAAGCGCCGGAGCGATCGTGCGCTCGACGTGATCGAACCGGGCCGCAAAATGTACGAGGACCTCGGCTCGCAGGCTGAGCCCGTGATCACCTTCGAGCAGCAGCGCACGGAGCCGCTCGGCGCCCGCAGCGCCACCGGGTTCCCTGGTGTGCAGCAGCGTGTGGTTCCTCGCCAGCCGTTCGGCGAGCAGGCGCGACTGAGTGGACTTGCCTGCGCCCTCGCCGCCTTCGAGCGTCACGAACAGTCCGTTCACGAGCCGCCCACGAAGTGGTCGAGCACGGCGACAGCGCGAGCCGGAAGGCTTTTGCGCTCCACCGTAGCCGCCGCGACCAGCGGAACCTGGATGTCGGCGACCGACGCGCCGGAGATGGTGATCTGGCCGATCTGCTGGCCGCGCCGGATCGGTGCCGGTATCGGAGCCTGGTAGTCCAGCGCCACCTTCACCCGGTTCTGCCAACCATGCGGAACCGTCACCAGCAGATCGGCAGGGGCACATACCGGAACGCCCGGCACCGTGCCGAGCCAGACCGGCGCCGTGCCCAACGCCTGGTCGCGTGTCAGCAGGTGCACGTTCTCGAAGTTGGCGAACGCCCAGCTCAGCAGCCTTTCGCCTTCCGCGGCACGGGCCTGGGAAGAGGGTAATCCGTTGATGACCTCAATGATCCGGTTGCCGTTCCGTTCCGAACTGACGCATAGCCCGAAACCGCCGGCGTCGGTGTGGCCGGTCTTCAGTCCGTCGGCCAGGCCCTTGTCGACCAGGACGTTGCGGTTGCCCTGGTTGATGTTGTTGAACTTGTAGTCCTTCTCCGAGAAGAAGTGGTAATCGCCGGGGAAGTCGGCGATGAGGTGGCGGGCCAGGGTGGCGATGTCCCGTGCCGACATCAGATGGTCCGGATCAGGCCAGCCCGTGGCGTTGCGAAACTGCGTGTTCGTCATGCCGAGCGTCTTGGCCATGGCGTTCATCTGCACGACGAACTGCTCCTCCGAGCCGGAAATGCCCTCGGCAAGAACGATGCACGCATCGTTGCCCGACTGGATGAGCATGCCGCGTATCAGGTCCGCGACCGAGACCTGGGCGCCCAGCGGCACGAACATCTTCGAGCCCTGCATCCGCCAGGCCTTCTCGCTGACCGGCAGCATCTGGTCGAGGTGCAGACGCCCGGACTTCAGCATGCCGAACACGAGATAGGCGGTCATCAGCTTGGTCAGCGACGACGGCGGCATGCGCTCGTCCGCCGCCTTCTGGAGCAGGACGGCGCCGGTCTGGAAGTCGCTGATGAACGCCCAGCGTGCCTCGGTATCGAGCGGTCCGACGGGGGTGTCGGCAGCCGTTCCAATCGACCCGGGCGGCGCTTCCGCTGCGGCAGGTCGGGCCGGCGGCTTGGCGGCACGATAGGGACGCGCAACCGCCCTCCTGCTTGTGAGGAATGAAGGAAGCACCAGGCTTCCGGCACCGGTCAGCAACAGCCGTCTGCTAGGCACTTCGATCCCTACTCGACGATGATACGTGCTCCCGTTACCCCGGCATGACGGGCCTGGTCCAGAGCGGCATCCGCATCCGAGGTCCGCTGGAACGGTCCTTTCCGGACGACATACACGACCTGACGTCCCTGCCCTTCGCTTCTGACGGATCCCCCGAGCTCCATGGCGATCTGATCAGCATAGCTGCGCCGGCCGAACTGGCCGCCGTCGATCCACAGCGCGCCGGGGTCGGACGAGCCCTGCTGCACGACAGCCGGCAGGCGATCGTCGGCAGCGGTAGCGGCCATGTCCGTCGTGACGGCAGGCCGTTCTGCCGTTTGAGCGTCCGGAGAACCGGCCATATGGGTGCCAGGCAACGGGAGCGACTGCTCCTGCACGCCCTCCACCGGTGCGGCCGCAACATCCAGACGCGGGCCGCCTCCGACATCGTCGGACGCGCGCTGGCTGCGAACAGGATCAAGAACGACCTCGACGCGGGCCGGAATGCCACCGGAGATCCCGAGAACCGACGCTGCGCGCAGGGTCAAGCCCAGCAGCCGTCCCTGTTGCACCGGCCCGCGGTTGTTTACCCGCACCAGCGCCACGCGCCCGTTCTCCAGGTTCCTGACCGTGACGACACAAGGAAGCTGCAGGGTCTGATGCGAGGCTGCCATCGCGTCCGGATCGGACCGCTCACCATCGGCTGTAAGTCCTCCTGAGGGTGTGGATGCGACCACTGCAAGACCGGTCGCGTGATAGCCAAGCTGTTCCCTCGGGTAGAACCAGGCGCCCGCCGCCCCTTGCCACGGTTCGCCGACGAGGTAGTGCGGATGGGGTACTTGGACCGGGATTTCTCGGCGACGATGGCAGCTCGACAGGCAGGCCAGCAGGCCGAGGAGGAGCAGGCTATGGTCGGATCCTCGCGATCCGCTCACGCCGCGGCGTTGCCGATCAACCCGACCGCCAAGGCGTAGAAGTCGGACGGGTTGTAGCGCCGGATCACGTTGAAGTTCGAATACACCATGAAGGCATCCCCGCCGGCGCCATCGGGCAGCAGGAGCGCCCCGTTCACGCCGCTCTGCGATAACCGCGTGCCGTCCTGCCTGCGCACGCCGGCTTCGCTCCAGGCACCGAGCGACCGCACCACCTGACGTCCGGCGAGAGAAGGCTCGATCGGCCGGGTCAGTGTTACCGGCTGCCCCCACGGCACGCCCGCTGTCCAGCCGCACCGGGCGAGATAGTTGGCGATCGACGCGAGCACGTCGGTCTTGTCGGTCCAGATGTTCCTGTGGCCATCGCCACGGTAATCCACGGCATAGCGCAGGTAGGAACTCGGCATGAACTGCGGCTGGCCCATGGCCCCGGCGTAGCTTCCCAGCATGGACCCGGGCGCGACGTCGCCGTTGCCCAGAATCTTCAGAGCATTCATCAGCTCGGCGCGGAAGAAGCTGGCACGTCGGCCGTCGTAGGCAAGCGTCGCCAGGGCGTCCACCACATTGAAGGACCCGATGCGGGTACCGAAGTTCGATTCCAGGCCCCAGATCCCGATCACCACGCGCGGATCGACGCGGTAGCGACGCCAGATGTCGGTCAGGACGGGCAGGTTGTCGCGATAGGCTTGCGCGGCGCCCTGTTCGCGAGTCGGCGAGATCACTCGGGTCCGATACTGCGCCCAGGTAAGGGTGAATTCGGGCTGGTGTCGGTCCAGCTGAAGGACGTGCGCGTTCGGCATCTCCAGCGCCAGGGCCAGGTCGAGTATCGAGGCCGACACACCCTGCTGCAGCGCTTCGGCCCGGATCTGGTGCAGGAACCTCGCGTAGGAGTCTGCCTGGCCTCGCGGATCGGACCCATGGCTGCGTGCCATCGCCGGTCCCGGTCGGAAGGCGGCCGAAAGACCGGCCGACGCGAGAACAAGGGTCAAAGCACGACGTGTCGTCATGGCGAAAGCGTGCCACAAGCCATCAACTGGAACAACGTAGCTGATAGAGATTGCGTCTCAGTCGCATCTGAGACATGAACAAGCTTCTTGCCGACCAGCCATGTTGTAGGCTTCCGTTATCCGCAACCGGCCAATCAAGTAAGCGTTGGTGCTGGGAGCGGAGTAGGACATGGCGGTGGAGCAGACGGCAGCAAGGGCACGCCCGACCAGAAGGCGCGGTCTGATCGCACTCGGCATCACGGTTCTGCTGATCATCCTCCTCGTCATCTTTTGGAATTGGGATTGGTTTATTCCGTTGGTGGAGCGTCAGGCCACTAGCACTCTCGGCCGCCGGGTAACGCTTGCGCATCTCCACGTCCGACTAGGCCGAGTTACCCGGATCGTCGCGGACGACGTCGCCGTTGCCGGAACCGACGCGTTTCCGCGCCCGCTCGCGACGGCTCAACATCTAACGGTCTGGGTTGATGTTCTTCCCCTGATCCGCCACTCCCAAGTCGTGTTGCATCTGATCGATCTCGATCATCCCACTATTGACGCATCTGCTAGGGCCGACGGAACCAACAACTGGACAGTGGGATCGACCAACACCAACAACAAGAAGCCAGGCAAGGCGGGTTCACCGGTCATTGGGGTGTTGCAAATCGAGGATGGTCATGTCCACGTCGACGACGTTCCGCTGAAGGCGGACTTCAACGTAACTGTCGACACTCGCAACACCCCGAACGCGGCAAATTGGCCGGTTCCGACCGACCAGGGCCAGATCGTGGCCAACGCCAAGGGCACCTACGCTAAACAGCCTATCGTCGGCAGCTTCGTTGGCGGAGCCATCCTGTCGCTACGCGACAAGCAGAAGCCGTATCCAATCGACCTCAAGGTGGCGAACGGTCCTACGCATGTTTCTCTTGTCGGAACCATCGAGCAGCCACTTACTTTCGGTGGCGCCCGCCTCAAGCTGCTTTTTGCCGGCCCGGATATGTCGCTCCTATTCCCGCTGACAGGCGTACCGATCCCCCAAACCCCGGCCTATAGCGTTCAAGGCAACCTCGACTACGCAAAGCAGCGCATATCCTTCCGCGATTTCGAGGGACGCGTTGGCTCCAGCGATCTCGGCGGCACCATCACCGTTCTCCCGGCTCGTGTACCAACCGTGGACGCAATCCTGCACTCGCATCGGATCGATCTTGCCGACCTCGGAGGCTTTATCGGGTCTAAACCGAAAGACAAGCACGATACCCAGGGCGCCCCGGCCGGGAAACAGAAGGCCAGCAGCCAGAGCAACGGGGACGTTCTACCGACAACACCGTTCAACATGCCGAAAATCCGCGCTGCCAATGTTCATCTAGCCTACAAGGGCGACCACATCGAGAACCCTGATTTGCCGCTGGACAACATAGTTGCGAAGCTCGACATCCAGGACGGTAAGATCGACATGAAGCAACTGGATTTCGCCGTTGGAACAGGACGAATCTCCAGCAACATCCTCATGGATCCGTCCAACAAAACGCTGCACACCCGCGCTCACGTCGATTTTCACCGCATCGACCTGTCTCGCGTGATGCAGGCAACCCACACGTTTCACGGGCAAGGCGTGATCGGTGGCCAAGCGAACCTGACGACCGATGGCTCATCCGTTGCGACCATGCTCGGCAATGGTTCCGGCGGCCTGACCCTGGTAATGTCAGGAGGAGGAGACATCAGTGCGTTGCTTCCCGATATCGCCGGCCTGGAGTTCGGAAACGCCATCCTGTCTGCCCTCGGCATGCCCAACCGGGCGCAGGTTCAATGCTTCGTCGCCGATATGCCTTTGAAGGACGGCATCCTGTCCACCCAAACCTTTTTGCTCCAAACCACCGAAGCGAGGACCGTGGGGCGAGGCACCGTGGACTTCAGAAACCAGACCATGGACTACAGCCTGACGACGCGATCCACCCATTTCAGCATCGGCTCACTGCCAGGGCCGATCAACATCACCGGCAAGCTTGGCAAGCCAAGCATATCCCCAGGCGCCGAAGTGGTGGCTCGAGCCGGAACTGCGACCGGTCTAGGCATTCTTCTGCCGCCTTTGGCGTTGCTCCCCACCATCCAGTTCGGGGTTGGTGAGGCTGGTGCCTGCCAGGCGGCCCTGACCGAGATGAAGGATCATCCCGCGGCGCGGCCGCCGGCTCACCATCATGCGAGATGAGGTTCATTTGGCGGCCCGTCTTCCAGAAGTTAGATGATGCGACCCGGTTCGGGCGATACGCCACCGCACCCGAACCTGTTGGGTGCCGGTCGTTTGGCATGGCTGTCCAAGTGACCTGGAGATCCAGTACATGCCAGATGCTTGCACGCCAGCAATTGCCTGGATCAGGTAGGTAATGTTTTCCCTGTCCGTCTCCGGCCTGTTCAAGGCCGCTGGCGTCCATCCTCTTCTTCAGGGTGTGGCAATCGTCACCGGCACTTTCATTCTGGAGGATGCCGCGACCGTCCTCGCAGCGATGCAGAACCAGGACGGGAAGATCACCACGAGCCTTGCGTTGGGTTCCCTCTACGTCGGCATCGTCGCTGGCGACCTTGGTCTGTATGGTCTCGGTCGTCTGGCCACGTTGTCCAGCCGCGTGAAGCGCCTTCTTCCTCCCGAGCGACGGCTCAAAAGCCGGCAGTGGATAGAACACCGCGTGTTTCGGGTGGTCTTCATCAGCCGGTTCATCCCCGGAGCCCGGTTGCCGACCTACACGAGTTGCGGCTACCTCCATGCGAGCTTTAGCCGCTTCGCGCTGGCGGCTATCGCTGCCACCTCGATCTGGACGACGCTGCTGTTTCTGGTGGCAAGGCATGTCGGGCAGTTCCTGATCAGCCACCTCGGTGCGTGGCGCTGGTTTGGCGCCGTCATGTTCGCTGTTGTGATCGTGCTGATGGGGCGCCTTGTCACGCGTTTGCAGGGAGAGCCCGAGTGACCACATTGGCTACGTCGACGCGTATCACCCGGCCAATGTCGATCTCGTCCTTCGAGTTCTGGCCAAGTTGGCTGTTCTACATCCCGGTCGTCGCCTTCTGGATCCTAATGGGACTGCGTCACCGCAGCTTCAGCCTCCCGACTGCTGCTAATCCCTGGGTGGAGACCGGTGGTCTATGTGGCGAACGCAAGACCACGATCCTTGACCAGGCAGGACCGAAGGCGATTGTCTGGATCGCGCCCTACGTAGTGGTGACGACCGGCGTGGACGATCATGCCAGAACGCTTCAAGCCATGGCCGATGCCGGGTTATCGTTGCCGGTCGTGGTGAAACCCAACATCGGTTGCAACGGAACCGGTGTCAGGCTTGTCGCCTCGGACGCAGCCCTTGAAATGACGCTGGCGGAATTTCCAAGGGCCATCGAGCTTGTCGTCCAGGAACTGGTCGACCATGACGGAGAAGCCGGCATCTTTTACATCCGTGAACCTGGCGCACCAGCCGGCCGGATCACCTCGCTGACGCTGAAAGAAGCACCCGTCATCACTGGTGATGGTCGGTCCACCATCCGCTCCCTGATTCTTGAGGATGAGCGTTTCCGGCACGTCCCCCAACTCTACCTGCCCCGGCTCAGGGATCGTCACGACGAGGTGCTGAAGCAGGGGGAACGCCTGCGGCTCGTCTTCGCGGGAAACCACTGCAAGGGTTCGATCTTCATCGACGGTAGTCACGACATCACTCGTGCACTTTCGACCCGGATCGACTCGATCATGCAGGCCTTTCCCGATTTCCACTTTGGTCGCCTGGATGTGCGCTTCGAAAGTAGTGCCGCACTGCGTAGCGGGGAAGGCTTCCGTATCATCGAAATCAATGGAGTCGGGTCGGAAGCCACCCACATCTGGGATCCGCACACGTCGCTGTGGGCAGCGTATCGCGACCAGTTCGAGCACTACAGGATCGCGTTCGAGATTGGCGCACAAATGAGGCGGCGCGGGACCAAGCCTACGCCGCTCCTTGAACTTCTAACATCATGGCGCCTGCAGCGTCGCCTAATGGCCCGTTACCCATTAAACGATTAGCTAACTTGGTTCACGTATCGATCTGTTCTAGCTGCTACAGCCGCTCGCTGCCCCAGCATTGCCGAATATATATTGGCTGACCTGCTGCTCCAGGCTAATCGGCTCGCATGTATCAGTCAGCGTCGCGCCGGATGATAACATCTGGCGCGACCTGCCAGGATCAACCAGAAGGGCCGAGCCGGACGTAAGGCTACTGCTTCCGATCGACAACCTCGTATCGACCGGAAGCCTCAACGCGCTATCGAGCTGGAACGTTACGTCGGATGCCATAGTGTGCTGGTTGAGGGTGACAGCGGTCACCCGCCCGACCAAGACTCCTGCGAGAACCACGTCGGCACCTTCGTGCAGCCCGTTCGAGGACAGAAAGGCCGCTTGAAGCTCATAGGACGCTCCTGCCCTGCCTCCATTCAGTCGCACGGAATAGCCGTAGAACCCGATGGCCAAGCAAAGGACGAACGCGCTCGCCGCCGTTGCAGTAATGCCATGCCGTCCCGAAGGTGTTGCGGTCGTCATGGCTACGCCATTGCCAGCCCCGGCACCCGAGGTCAACTATGGCGCCTTGTCGCCTTCAGGATTATGCGGCACCACAGCCTGTCGCTTCGTCAGGGCTTTCAATGACCACCATCCAGGCACTCGTGCTCGCCCTGCTCCAGGGGATTACTGAGCTCTTTCCAGTCAGCAGCTTGGGACATGCGGTGATTGTCCCACGATTACTGCATTGGACACTGGACGAACACGGGCTTACCTTCCTGCCGTTTCTCGTCATGCTTCATGTCGGCACCGCGGCGGCGTTGCTGTTGTTCTTTTGGCGCGACTGGTTGGCCCTTGGTCGCGGGGCGCTGGGAGCAGCCGATCCGCTGCATGCAAAGGAAAGTCGCCACATCCTCGTTCTGATTGCTGTCGCTACCATCCCGGCCGTCGTCGTAGGCTACGTCCTGGAAGGCTTTCTCCGCAACCTGTTCGGCACTCCGTCGGTCGCTGCCTGCTTCCTGATCGTCAACGGTTTCGTCCTGATGGTCGCGGACCGGTTGCGGGCTGGGCTTCCGGAAGATGTCAATCGATCGATATCGAGCCTAACAATCCTCGATGCTACCTTCATCGGCGTCTGGCAGTGCATGGCGTTCCTGCCCGGCATCTCCCGCTCGGGCGTCACGATGACCGGCGGCCTGTTGCGCGGCGTAAATCATCAAACCGCTGCCCGCTTCTCGTTTCTGATCGCCCTCCCGATCATCCTAGCGGCGACCGCATCTCAGTTCCTGAAGCTCTACCACGCTCACATGGGCCTGCAGGCGCTTCGTCCGGCCTTATTCGGCGCGCTCGTGGCTGCTGTGGCGGCATGGCTGAGCACGGCACTACTCATGCGCTACTTCCGCAGCCATGAGGCTTGGGCTCTTCGCCCGTTCGCAATCTACAGCATCGCTGCCGGCACGTTGAGCCTCGTCGCGTTTCGCTTCCTCTGATACCGACCGTCACGGCAGCTTTCGGAACATGGAGGAGAGAACATGATGCCGCCTTTGGCTGCATTCAAAGCAACCAAGCCGATTGCGCTGTTCGTTGTCGTGGCCCTGCTTGCCAGCGCCGGACCACGCAACATCGCTATCGAACCGGTGTCCCGGATGAGCCAGGACTGGTGGCGTGCACGATTCGAGGCCAAGCAGGTCGAGTTGCGCCATGCGCCGGTCGATCTGCTATGGCTGGGCGACTCCATCACACAGAACTGGGAACGCCTCAGTCCCGTGTCGTGGCAGGATTTTGCCCCAGCCTGGCAACGCTTCTACGGCGATCGTCATGCGGTTGATCTTGGTTTCAAAGGTGACAGCACCTGCCATCTGCTTTGGCGTCTGGAACATGGCGAGTTGGACGATATCTCGCCGCGGGTGGCGATCGTCCTGATCGGAGCCAACAACTTCGGCCACATCCACACCGACGCTGATGAAACGTTCGAAGGGATCCAGGCGATCCTGGACGTGATCCACCGGCGTCTCCCGCAAACCCACATCGTCCTGCTCGGTGTTCTGCCTTCCGTGCGCTCCGACTGGGTATCCAGGAACACGATCCGCCTGAACGATCGCCTCCAGGGCATACCCGCCCATCGATCCTACGTGACCTATGCAGACGTTGGTGACCTGTTCCTGACCCGCGGCCAAGTCGACCCCACCAAGTTCATCGATCCCCGCTTGACGCCTCCCGCCCCTCCCTTGCATCCGACTGCGCAAGTCCAGACAGAAATCGCGGAACGTATCGAGCCGATCGTTTCACGCCTTCTACAAGACCATGTCCACCGTTGAGGTTGAACGATCGGCGACACTGGTGGCTTAACGTTGTAGCAACCGGTGCAGTGCACGATGGACCTAGGTCAGGAGCGCTGCCAGGCTATGCAACCACACATCTTTATCGCCACGCCATGCTATGGCGGCGTCGTCACCCAGGGCTACATGCAGTCCGTTTGCGCCCTGATGGCAGCCGCCCCAGGAGCGGGCATCGGCCTGACCCTCGCATTGCTCGGCCAGGACGCCCTGATCACCCGCTGCCGCAACACCCTGACCAGCCATTTTCTCGCCGATCCGAACGCGACCCACATCCTGTTCATCGATGCTGACATCTCGTTCGAGCCGGAAAACGTGTTCCGTCTGCTGGGCGCCGAAAAGTCCGTCGCTGCCGGCATCTACCCGCTGAAGGCATACTATTGGGACAAGTCATGGCAGGAGCGGCTGGCGCGAGGTGAGCCGATCGAAACGTCCGGCCTCCACTACGTCGGCAAGCTCGAAGCAGGTCAGCGCCTGCTGCGCGACGGAGAATTCGCAACGGCAGTCTATGCCGGAACGGGTTTCATGCTGATCGAGCGCAAGACGATCGAGCGGATGCAGGAAGCATATCCCGAGACCCGCTATCGAGGCGTTGACGCCTATACGTCTGGCGAACGCGCCATACCTGGCGGCCATGCGCTGTTCGACTGCATCATCGATCCGATCACCGGAACCTACATGAGCGAGGATTTTACGTTCTGCTTGCGCTGGCAGCGTCTAGGAGGTCAGATCTGGGTCGATACCTGCGCCAGCCTGACGCACACCGGACCGTCCAACTTCAAGGGTCGTCCAGGTGACCGGTTCACGTTCCCATCAACGGCCACCTGACACGCACCGTCTCGCCATACCGAGACCGGCGTCATCCCCACCACTCGAGCACCATCAATCCATCCGCACCCTTGCCTCCGTCACTCGACGCGCCGCCTGCGCCGCCGCCTCCCGGCCAAAGCCCATTCGAGCCGAGAGTACCGCCGAAGCACGCGTTCGCCCCCGACACGCCGAAGCTAGGCCCACCCGCTCCCCCGACGTTCACCGATCCGATCTGGAAGCCGTTCGCTCCAGGACCGACACCGAAAGAGCCGATGAAGTTTATGTTGGTGGTCAACGGCAGGCCAGCAGCTCCACCTACCCCGACCTGACCGCTTTGGCCCGACGTACCATTGATTCCGCCAGCAACCCGTACGAGGTTCGCGAACGTTGTCGTGGTCGTACCGCTGGTAGCCCCGCCGACCTGGATGGAATAAACCGTCCCGGCTGCGACAGGGATCAGTACTTCCTCATACCCGCCGCCGCCGCCGCCGCCGCCGGGATAGCCCGCACCAGCGCCGCCTCCACTCCCTCCCGCGCCCCACATGCGGGCAAGAACCGAGGATACGCCAAGTGGGCAGGTCCAGTTGTAAGTGCCAGCCGCACCCCAGGCCGCACGATTTCTGGTCGTCGCCGCGGCGACGAAAGCCGTGGTCGCCAATGCTGAGCTTGCATCGCCCGCGAGCGGGTTTGGTGCAGTCGGCAACCCGACAAAGGCTGGCGACAGGAGCGGTGCCGCTTGCGGCAACTTCACCGTGACGAACGGCGAGCCGGCGGCAGCCGTGATCATGCTCGGGTCGACGGAGGTAGCCGACGGGGGCACGCTGATCTGCCACAACACCGTGTAGCCGGCGGGAACCGCAGATGACGCTGTCGCAGCGAAGACCACCCGCTGCTGCAGGACGGAGGCCTGTGCTGTTCCGTTGCCTTGCATCCCGAACAAGGTTTGTCCTGGATTGGCAGCGTTATAGTAGGCAAGCGTTGAACTTCCGGCCTGAACCTCCACGACACAACCGGAGATGACCGTTGTTCCCGTTCCCGGCAGGCTGATCACGACAGGAGCCGTGTTGATACCAGTCTTGACGACTGGTTCGCCATCCGGCGGTAGAGCGCCATAGTAGCCGGAGTCGATCATGGTCGGCAGGGTCATGCTGCCTGGTCCGATGACGACGGTCAGACCATTGCCCGCGCTGCAGGACAGGCCGTCGGCATAGACCGCGCCATCGCCTATCGTCATCTTGGTCAGGTAGCCGAGCGCAACCATGGTATTACGGGACTGGAGCAGCTGGTCCGTATCGAGCGGCACAGCCCCCACGTAGACGATTTGACGATCCACCACATCACTCCGACTGGAAGCTTCGGCTGCCCTGCAGCCGGCATTTCGCTTTAGCGGTTCGATCCGACCTGAAGCCGGACCCATCCTGTCAGCTCGTTGTCGTAGTCCAAGCGATGCTGCCGGCTGGGATCGCTCGGCAGATTGCCTGATTCAGCGCCACCCGATCCACCGTGCCACCCGCTCCGGCTGCAACGGTCACCAGATCGTCCGCCTCGCGTATGCCGATCTGCCAGCTGCTCGGAATATAGCTGGTTGCAACTGGCCCTGGCTCGATCTGCCAGCACTGCGTCAGTAACGGTGTGTTCATCAGCGCCGTCGACTGGCCCTCGAACGTGATCGTGACGATGCGATCCGCTGCGGTGCCGGCATCCAGGGTTGCCGACACTCTCTGCCAGGCACCAGTGGTTGCGACGTTCGCAGCCGCGTAGCCAGCCGCGCCATATTGGTCGGCGAAGCTGAGACCGCAGGACGTGAACTTGTGGTCGACGGGCAACATCAGCCAGAACGATGCCGTCACTGCCGATCCCGCCACGAGCACCTCGATCGAAGGACCCGTGATCGCGCCGCCGCTGTAGATGCTCACCTGCATCACGGGCATGCCGATCCACAAGGCGTCTGCACCGGACGGATCGACACACCACCTAGCAGCAGCGGTGCCAGACGTCAGCTGGAAGCTGCTCCAGCCGATGCTATCCTTGATGAGGTTGAAGCCACGCGGCTCGATCAGCACGCTCTCTGTGTTGCCGACACCGTAGAGCGGTCGCAGCACATGACGCGCGGCAATCTGCATGACACCGTTGGTGTCGATGAAGCTTGCGTCGGACTCCCTTCTCGTCACCATCGATTCGGTGGTTACCGCGACCAGGTACTGGAACGGAAGGATCGAGGATCCCAGCCGCATTCCAGCTGTCGCGTAACCCCCTCCTCCTCCCGCTCCGGCCGCCGCGGTACCGCCATAACCACCGGTATCCGCCGCCCGAAACGGCTCGAACAGGGTCGGCGCTGCCCCAAGCAAAGCGGAGATAGCTTGCGAGACTGCCAGCCGCGTGGCGCGCGGGAGCAGCAGGTTCGCGCCGATTCTGCCACGGAACCGGTCATCCACTTCGTTCGACATGCGTTTGATCGTCGTGCCGAAGAAGTCGACGCAGATCATGTCGAGGAAGCTGCCTGTCGCGGAAGAGATCCTGCTTTGCTGTGCGACGAACTGGATGAGCGCGTGGCAGTAAGCCCATCCGCATCCGATGCCCGACAGGACCCCGTCAAGTACCGGCGTGGCGCTGCTCGTCGCCCCTGGCGCGGTGAGTGGAAACCAGGACGGCGGCAACACGGCGCGCATCCGCGACACCATGTCGGCACAGCTACCCGTGCCGACACCGCTTGAACCGGAGCCGCTCATGCGAGGAGAACGACGATGTTGAAGACGCCGGCCCTGACAACAGTGTCTGCCTGTCCCCCAATATCGCCGCCGGATCCATTCACCAGGACGTCCTGCACGTTCGATACGTTGGTGTCGGCGTCGTAGCAGAGGCCGGCAACCCTTGAGATGCGGAACACTTGGCCGACGCCCAGGTCGTTGATGTAGCTTGCGAGCGCCGTGTCGACGTTTGACTGGACCGTCGCAGCATCCGCGGAGGAAGAGATTGTCAGCGTCAGGCTGATTCCGGCGGTCAGCAAGGTCGGACCGGCAACCGAGATCGAGGTGCCGATCGGCCTGACTTCGTCGACAGCAGCGGAAACCGACGCAAGCAATGTCGACGTTGGGTTGCCGCTTCCGTCATCCACGATGACATGCACGTGTCCGGGTAACGCACTGCCATCGGCGGCAACGTTCTCCTGGATGCTGTAAGTCAGGTTCTGCTGTACTGAGGTGATTGCATATATCAGCGCCTGCTCGGTCGCCTGCGCCCTGGTGTTGATAAAGGTGACGAACCGCAACCGTAATGCTGCATCCGTTTCCGCCGCCTGGCCACCGGTGAAGGCCGTCGGGTTCGACACAATGTCGATACCAGGAATGGCCGTTCCAAGCACGTCGACAACGCCGCTCTGCACGTTGCCGGCGTTACCTGCAACCGTCGCCTGCACTTGCACCATGACCGATGCCGTCCCGACCGGACGCGTGTACGGGCCGTTGACCACTGCAAACGTCTGGGAGCCGTCACTCGTACGCACGGTGGCGCCGTTGTTGATCGTGGCGCTCTGCGTTCCCGGACTGAACGACGACAGCATCACGTGTCCCGAGGCGAATGTCGCGGCCAGGCGGGTCATGCCGAAATCCTGCACCCAACTATCCGCGTCGCTGCCGATGCTCGTCGCCAGCCGCGTCATCGTCAGCACCTGGAGGATCAGGTACTGCAGCCAAAGTCCCACGGAAGCCGAGGCTTCCAGGATGGCGCGCGTGACCGAGCCCACTGTCAGGTCGATCAGGCTGGAACACGCTCCCTGCACGGTGGAAGCCATGCTGTCCACGAGTGTCGAGAAGTTCTGCAGGGAAAGCTGCATCTAGCCTCCGATCGGCAAGGTGAGGGTCTGGCTGTTGCCTGACACGGCGTCGGTGTAGTTGATCGCGGCAAGAACCACGCCTGGCGAGCCGACCGACAATACGATCCGGGGCTCAGGTGTCGCCGATACCGCCGCCTCCAGCACCATCTGCGCCTTGATGATCGCGGCGATCTGCTGCTGCGAAGCCACCGTGCCGATCAGGCCCGGAAGCCCGGCGCCATAGGAAGGCTGCCAGATGTATGTGGCGGCACCCGTCAGTAGCCGATGCAGTACCCGTTGCTGGGTTTCCTGATCCGCCGTGACCACGGCGAGATCGCCGGTGCTGCCGACCTGGAGATCCTCTCCCATCACATGTGCCAGATCAGCCATGCGACGGCTCCGGCGCACCCGAGACACCCTGTCCCGGCTGCACGGCCGAATGCACGTGGCTGACCAGGCTCACATTCGCGGCGATGACGTCACCGCTGATGGTGAGGCTTCCGTCAAGGACGACACTTCCCTTGAGGAAGATGTTCCCCTTGGTCAGATGCACGTAGTTGCCGCCCTCCAGGAAGATCCCAAGCTCTCCCGCCTGGACCGGGTTGCCGGTCGCCGGACTGGAAGGAGGCATGAGCGTCACGTCGAACAATCGCGCGACGACAACCGGGTGCTCCGCATCGCCTTCCACCGGGACCACCAGCACCTGCGTCCCAATCTCCGACGGGCAGGCGATGCGCAGGCCGCCGGCTGCGACCGCGCCGTCAGGGATCCAGCCGCTTTCGAGCCCTTCTGGCTGGATCGTGACCTTGACCGCATGCGACACCGCATCGACGCTTGTCACCAGCGCATGGCGAGGCTGACCGAGCGCCCCGGCCTGCGTGGCGGCGTGAAGCTTCAGTGTTTCCAGCCAGTCAGCCATTGCCAGCCGCTCCTCCAGGATCGCACCGCGCGGTGATGTGCTCGATAAAGCCCTTCTCCAGCGACATCTGCCGCTCGATCTGGTCGAGGGTGTACACCCCGTCCCATCCGGTTCCGGTGCCGACGAGCCTCACCCGGTTCCGTGTCGTCAGCAGCAGTTCGCCAGCCATCACACCCCTGATGACGCGCTGGTGCGCGCGCAACTGCGAGTAGGTGGTCTTGGCCAGGGCGTCCGCCTGGTCTGCCAGGAGGTTCGGCTTCAACACCGTGAACTGCTTCGCCGTGGCGTCCGTGCCCTCGGGAAAGACGCTGGTCACCTGACGTCTTTGCCGGCTGTTCCAACTCGCCACCGTCACCCGGACAGGCCCGGACAGGCCCACCATCCGTTCCATGGTCAGGTCGGAGATGGAAAGCGTCGGCGACGCGGAGCCTGCCTCCGGTGCCACATAGGTGATGTCGAAGGCATCGCCAGCTTGGTTGGTCGCCTGCTTGAAGTACAGGGTCGTCCCGTCGACCCAAAGGTCGTATCCCTCGATGCTTGCCAGCTCCGCCAGCAGGTCCCACCCGTTGGCGTGGCGGGAGAAGGCCCCGAAGGCCGCCTTCGTATGCTGGATCTGGTAGTACTGCCCGACCAGCCCGGTCGTCGCATCCACATCCGCGGACAGTCCACAGCCCTGCGCCATCGTGGTCGCAAGCTCGGAGCTGGTACGGTTTAGGTAGGCGTCCTGAACAGGCAGATCGATCAGCCGCGACGCATGATCGCGGCCTTCGATCGAGACCAGACCGGTCACCTGATCAAGCCCCACCCGATCGATCCCACCGGAGATCATTCGCGTCCAGCTGAGGCTGCCCTCCGCTGCACCTAGAGGAAGAAAGCCAAAATCGATCTCGACGTTCAAGGTATCCTGGTCGACCCAGCCCTGCCCCAGCGTTCGAGAGATCTCGTTGAAGCTCGCGTGCACGTGAAAGCTGGCAGCCTGGGAGCCGCGCCGCGACACGATCTCGGTGGAACGGCAACCACTTACCGGCGTGCCGTTGATGATGAGACGGACACGCGGTCGCCTGACGACGCTTCCGCTCATGGAAAAGGCAGCCCGCCCGTGGCGCTCGCATCGAGGCTCGGCACAAGCAGCGTGGTCAGGCCGAAGATCAACGGGTCTGAGATGTTGTTGAGGGACGCGATCCTGTACCACTGCGTCGCGTCGCCAAGTTCCTGGGCCGCCAACGCGAAAAGGTTGGTTCCGGCCACCACGACTGTTCGCATCATCACCTCAGGAATGAACGAGGGGTGCAGAAAGCTGCGCCGTGGTCGAGGCCACGTTGGAGTTCGTCCTGTTGAGGTATCCAGCGCTGCGTACCAGAGCTGCCAGGGCGGCGGCCTGCGCAGTCGCCGCGGCCAGCGCGGATGCAGAGGCGAACGACAGCCCGGCAACCGGAGCCGCAAGGCTTCCAGTCGACGCCGCGTTGATCGCGGTCGAGACCGTGGCCGCTGCGGCCGTCAAGCCGCCCTGGATCTGCGCCTGACCGGACCCGCTTCCCGCCGATACGACCGCAGCGATTCCGGCGGTCGACGCAAGGCTGATCGCGACCGATCCCATCGCGGCTGCCGAGGCTGCGCCCGACGTGCCGCCGGCAAGTGCCGAATAGGCCGAAACCGCCAGGGCACCGGCCTGAAGAACGACCTGTGCAGTCGAAAGGTCGCCTTGCAGGGCGACATCAAGGCCTGACGCCGCTCCCGTGGTGGCGTTCGCATCCGGCACGATCTCCGTCCGGATCCTGTAGGAGATGACGGCGCCCTGATCCTGATAGTCATACTCGAAATGTATGATGACGACGTTGAACATGTAGTCGCCGAAACTCAGCCCGTACGGGCTACCCTGCTGGCGCATGAAGTCCAGCAGGCGCGCGCGTTGCGCAGCGCTTGGCCCCACGAACACGCCGCGCCAGCCGATCGTTCCGGGGTCGGATCCCATCGCGTCGATGGTCCGCCCGCCACCAGGCGTCTTGTGGATCGTGACCGCCTGCGCGCCGCCGATGCTGATCCGGCCCGGGACCTCGTGCCCTTCCAGGACGAGGTCGCCGATGATGAGCGGAGCCGGACGAACGAGCAGCGCCACACCGGCATTCAGGAGCCCGAGATAGCCGCTCACTGTGGGATCTGCATGCCGGGGTGGATCGGCACCGCCCGGAGGTTCACCCGCGACGGTCCATGCGCCGGCAGGGATGCACGGCTCGCCTGCGACGAGGCGGCCACCTGTCCCAACCTCCTTCCGTCGATCACCACGTCTCCCGCAAGGCTCACCATCACCATCCTCCCGGCATCCGCTCCGAATCCGCCCTCCATGGTGGCGGGCGAACAAGCCGCCTGTTGGTGGCCGCTCCTGTTCTGCATGGTCCTGTCGGCCGGGGCGGCAGCAGGCCGGTTCGGCATGCTGGCCGGCGGTACGACCTGGCGCCGCAGGATGTCCTGGCTCAGCTCCGATCGCGGAAGCGAAACGACGCCGCGCTGCAGAACGGCAAGACGCTGTTGTGCACCGTTCGTGGAACCCGGTGCCGGCGTCCCCGCCGGAAGGGCGCCGGCCGCAGGTAGCAAAGCAAGACCGGCCACAGCTGATGGAACCGCAGCGCCGCCTGGCACGGCAGCAGGCTGATTCGCCTTCGCCTGCGCCAGCTGCATGATCTCCAGCGCGGTCGCACGGCTCGAACCGGGTCGACCGGCCGACACTGCATGACGGTCCGGAACCCGACGGGATCCCTCCAATGGAACGGCTTCCTTGTGTCCATCCACAAGGCTTGCACTGTGGAGCGGCAGGACGACCGACAAAGCCCTTGATGCCGGACCCTGTTGGACGGATGCAGGACGGACGACGCGGCCGGCAGCGGCCGTGACGGCCTGGATCGCCGCGACCGTCGACCGCAGTTGTGACGCCGGCAGCCCTGTATCGCGCGTCCGCGCTACCGCCATCCGCACCTCCGGCGACGCCTTCCTCAGCCGAGGCCTTTCCTGACCCCCAGCCAGCGCCGCCGCGTGACCGGCACGGGTGCGTGTTCCACCAGCAGCGACGGAGACCGCACGTGATGGTGCCTGCCTGGCCACCATAGACCGCTCGGCCGGCCGCGACGCGGCCGACACCGGTTCCTGCACGCGGCTTGCCGCTGCCAGACCGGTTGCGATCCAAGCCGCCGCCTCGTCCGCCACCTGCGGAACCACCGGCAGGTCAAGCCGGTGAAGCCGGCCCGGAAGCGGGAGATCACGCGATCCCAGCCGGGCCAGCCGGGCAGCCAGAGCGGCGAACCGCTCCAGCTTCCAGCTGACCTTGCCGCCCGGTACCTCGAGCTGCCCACCTGCGCGCAGACGAGCCGGGAGATGCTGGTTCTTCCGGTTCAGCAACATCAAGGCAACGCGGTGCGACAGGATCAAGCTCGCCTCCCTTTGCCGGATCAGCGCATTCCGCTTCAGCCGGCTACCGACCAGCTAAAGGAGCTCCAATCAAAGACCTGTCCGTCGAGCTCACCTAGGGCGACACAACAGGCAAGGCGCCGCGTTTCCGACATGTTCATGACTTCCGACCACGGCACCCCTCCCTTCACCAGAAACAGGATCTGACGAAGCAAGAAGTGCCGGCTCAGTTTTTTGCGGTATCGAGCTCTCGGTCACCGTCCGCAGCCATCTCTGACTCTTCCGGGTAATGAACGCGAGCAAGAGCCTCCATGCCGACATTGCCGATGCGGCGTCCCAGCTCCCGGACGCCTTCCTTGGTTACCGGCATCATGACCGGCTTGCCGTCGATCGCGTTGACGGAGCAGATCATCAGCGCGTAGCGCATCCACGCGGCCGAGCCTGCCGCCGCGCCGGCCGCCTCGATCAGGTCGAGCATGTCGCCGGGATTGGCCTCGCGCAGCGCGAAACGTCTCCCATCGCCGCTGTCGATCTCCGCCGGCACCGGCATCAGAGGCGGTTCCTCTGGCTGGCGTAGAAGCTGATCACCTGCTTGACGATGTTCTCGGCCTGATAATGGCCCGCATTGGTCAAGGTCAGCGATACGCCCACGAACTCATACGTGCTGGTCGAGCCGTCCGCTTCCGACACGTACTGGTAGATCGTTCCGGAGCCGATCACGCCCGAGTTCCAGAACGCGGCCTCGATCGCGGCGATCAGGTCGTCGAGCGCGGACGATCCGCGATCGACCTGGAACTGCCCACGCCATCCCGCCGGGGTGTTGAACTCGATCGGCACGCTGTTCAACGGGTCGGACCGCTGCTGGCGCACCTCCTGCTGCGCCTGGAACCCGGTCACGTCGCGCAGGTCGAGCCGCGTGCCGTTCCAAAGAAGAACGACTTGGCAGTCACGGCCGATACTGTAGGGATTACCCAATCGAGGCCTCCTTGCTGTGCAGTGGCACGCTGGTCTTCAGTCGAGGATCAGGTCGGGCGGCTGTTGGTCGCCGTCGACACGGTCACGCTCTGGCCGCCCTGCAGGTTGACGATGAACTTCTCGTTGATGCCCTGGTAAAGAACCTGGACATCCGCCTGCACATAGCCGAGGGCGGTTCGCGTCTGCGGGTTGTTCGAGGCGTCGCAAACGACGGCATAGGGTGTGGCGCCGCTGATGCTGCCGAGAACACCCTGCTGCACCAGGCTGGACAGGTAGCCGAGCAGCGTGGCCCGGATGTTGGACAGCAGCGTCGAGTTGATGACGCTGCCGACATAGCCACCCATCCCGGCGGCCAGGGTTTCGGCGATGAAGTTCGTCATCCGCGTGTAGCTGTCGCCGGCGATCACGGCGTTGCTCGAGCTGTTGTGGCCACACCGCACAGCCCAGTACGACCCACCAGGCGCCGGGTTGCAGATCACGTCGATGCCCGCGGAGAACAGGGTCTGCAGCTCGGCGGACGAGTACGTCAGCGCCTGGCCGCTGGACGCCAGCCCGCTCTTCTGGCTGCCTGCAATACCCGACAGCTGCTTGTTGAGGCTGGACTGCTCGGGAGACAGGTTCGCCAGGCAACCGGCCACGAAGCCCTGCGGGCTGACGATGCGCGTCTGCGAGTTCGCCTGGTCGTACCAGAACAGCCAGTCACCGAACATCAGCTTGGCCGCGTAGCTGTCGAGGCCCGCCTGCTCCTTGATCTGCACCGCAGTCGCGATCGAATCGCCGCTGGGCCCGACAAGGATCATGTAGATCCCTTCCGACAGGCCAAAGCCGCTCTGCACCGTCCACTGGGTGGAATCGCTGCAATCTGCCAGTATGCCGATGGCGCATCCGCGGCCACGCAGCGCGTACATCCCGGTCCGGTTCAACCCGTCATTGCCGACCAGGGATCCCGCCGTGACCCCGCTGCTGCCGTCCGTGCCATTGAGCAGGGTCTGGTTGCCGATGGAAGCGGGTGCCGTCGTCGGCCCGTTGCCGGGCGTCGCGACGCACAGCGCGGAAGGTCCACGCGTCACGCTTGTCCCGTTGTTGATCGCGCTGATCACGCTCGTCCAGAACGCGGGATTGCCGCCGCTCGAGTCGAGGTTGTCGAAAACCTCCGGAAGCTGCCCCGGCATCTGCAACGTCAACCGCCAGCTTCCCGCACGGGATCCGGCACCCAGGTTCACGCTGATCTGGTTACCGAGGCTGCCCGAGCAAACGGCGGTCAGGAGCATGGGATAGGTGTTGTTGCTGTAGAGCAGCGCATAGGTCGCCGAAACATCGGTGCCATCGGTCACGCGCACGCCCACGAACGACGTGGCGCCCTGCTGCTGCGCGCACGCGATCGGCGTGCCAAGGTCGTACTGCCGCGGCAGCACCGGCCCGAACGCGGCGTTGTAGTCGGCGACGCTGCCCATCACGACCGGCTGGTTGACCGGACCCCAGGATGCCGTCCCGATGATGCCGATCTTGTCGGTGGCCACACCGTTGAGGGAAAGGGTCTGCGGCGAGGCGATCTGGACATACAGATCCGGCACGACAAGGGCAGCCGTGTTCAGGGCGCCCGACTGGGTAATCTGCACCATGGCTCAGTGCTCCCCGCTCGAAGCCGTCGTGGTTCCCGTAGACGGCAGCACCGGAACCAGCACGAGATTGCTGTTGCCGCCGGCAAGGATCGCCTGGATGGTGGCAGGATCCGTGATGACGTCGCCACGATTGTAGCGACCGAACGCGTGGAGCACGACCAGCGCGGTGGGTGTGGGTCTGTTCATTCGAATCCTATCTAGTTGACGAGATCGAGTTGAGGGATCGTCGACTGCTGGATCGCCGTCGCCAGCGCGGCACCGATGGCTGCCGCCCGTCCCAGATCCGGCCCGGCCGCCGTAAAGGTCGGCATCAGCCAGCCACCTTCGGCAAGCTCGTTCCACGCGTAGATCAGGCCCACCTGCGCCGGACACGCGGACGGCTGCGACACGAGATAGTCCACCATCTCCACAATGTGCGCGCCGAGTTCCGCATCGCTTGGCGGATCGTAATAGCTGTTGACGGCGAGGCCAGCGGAGATCGGATAGAACGGTTGCGGCGTCTCGACCAACGGCCGCTGATCCCAGCCGCTCATGGCAGTCGGGATCATGGGATATCCGGAGGCACCGCGTGCCGCCCAGTCCGCGCGGGCCGCCTGCGTCAGCGACGAGTAGGGCTGCTCCGCCCCATCCAGTCGCGGCACCGCGTAGGCGCCGCTGGCATCGGCACCTGCCGCCTGCGCCGCCGCGATGTTCCAGTAGTCGGCAAGAGCGGCGCCGGACAGCCAGACGACATAGGGGTTGCCGCCCCCGGCCGCCTGAACCTGCTGCCTGACAAAGCTGATCGCGGCCGGCACGCCGCCAGCCGGCAGTCCCGCCGTCTGCGCGGCGGATGAGTCCAGCACGAGGTAGAGGGGCCTGTTGCCGAGCACCATCATGTAGCCGGGCTGGGTCATCATGCTGATGTCTCGCAGCAGCGACGGCTGATCCTGTCCTCCCTCCCCCCAGTTGGAGGTCTGCCCCAGCATGCAGAAGCGCAACCGGCTTCTCAGGCTGCTGCTCAGGTAGAACTGCAATGCCAGACTGAGCGTGTCGTCCGGCTGGAAGCTGTCGAACGCCCAGAACGACAAGCCCGCCTGCAGTGCGGCCACGATCTCCGCATCGATCGTCGCCTGCGTCGCCCTCGGCCAGGATGCCACACCATCCGTCACCGTTGCGTTGGAAGGCAGGCGGTTCTGGAACGCAGGCGGCGAAAGTGCCGCCGCGCACTGCTGGTCGATGGCGTTGGCCGGGTCATACCAGGCATCGAACCGGACCGCGCCAAGCGGCGGAATCACCAGCGGCGTGGAAGGAACCACGCAACCGAACCCAATTGCGGGTCCGGTTCCGCCCAAGGTTCCGACCCCGAACAGCATCTGCGGGCCGGTCATCACCATCGTGGTCGCATACTCCACCACGTAGTTGAGGTTGCGCCGGTACAGGTTCGCATTCTCGGAAACGTCGGTCTCGAAGGTTTCGTGATAGCGGAGACGAGCGACCGTGCCGTCGGGCAGCGGAAACCAGTCGATGTTGGACAGGCTGTTGTCCACGCTGCCCGCGAGCAGGTCGCGTCCGGCCGGCGTGGAACACCACACCGCGATCATGATGCCCTGCTCCTGGCGCCGTGTTTCCATGGTCGCCGTGCCGCTGCCCACGACACGACCGGACAGCTGGGCACCATCGACGGTCACCGCGCTGCCGGCAGACGTCGCGTTCGGGATGATGCTGGCGAACCCGGCCGCCACGCTGCTCGGCGTATCCCCAGCCATCACCGTCCAGGAATAGGCGACGCCACCCACCGTCAAGCCCGCCGTCTGTCCTGCACCGCCCACGCCGCCGAACGATCCGGTGTCACCGACGCACTGCACGGTAAGGGTAGGACACGTTTCCGACGTGGTTCTCCAGACACGTCTGTAGCGCGACGTGTCCTTCGTGCTGTTGTCCTTGCTGAAAACCGTGACCGTCTGGGTGTCGACCGCCAGATCGGCGTTAAGCGCGCGGTTCGTGGGCCAGCCGCGATAGATCTTCACCAGCGCGTTGCTGATGCTGGGTTGCACGGTCCCGTTCGGGTAGATCGCCTGCTCAATCAGGCCGCACAGCGCCGCCTCAACATCCGAGATGTCCGCCATCCTGTTGCTCAACTCCGGCTTAAAGCGTCGCGTGGCTCGGCGGCCGCGTCAGGTCGTCGCGAGGCCTGCCAGCAGACGCCAGCCGAACGGCGACAGCTCCGCGCTGACGATCTCGTAGTCCTGTCCGGTGCTGTCCTGGAGACGCATCCCGAACACCAGGTTGATGCCTGGTATGGGCGGAGCGAGAACGTCGTAGTACGCCGACTTCACGTCGGACGGCAGCCTCGTCATGTCCTGCTCACCACGTGTCCTGGCCGACATGCTTACCGGCCAGCCCTGAGCGATCATCGTGTCGGTGCCGCTGGTGCGACCGCCATAGGCGTTTGTTCCGGCACCTGTCGTCACGTCCGTTTTCAACACGTCCAGCACCTGGTCGCACAACACGCACAAGGCCGGACGCAGCGGCTCCGTGCGAGCGACGAAGTGGGTATCGTCACCGACCAGGTAATCGCCCTGCTGTACAAGCGTTGGATCGGCCAGCAACGTCACATAGCTGTGGTTGGGCTGTGCCGTGGAGATGAGCCTGAAGTCGGGCTTCACGTCAAACGCACAATAGATGCGGCCATAGGGCGCGCCAGACACCGGCAGCATGGCGGAACTCGGACGGTAAAGCGCCTGGTACGCGCCGACTATGGACGCGGCGCGTGCGAGTCCGTAGGCGATCTTCTGGTTGAGGATGGTTTGCAGCAACGACGTGCCTTCCGGTCAGGCGATGGAAATGATGCCGCCGTTGTTCCAGAGCTGGCCGCTGCCGATCGCGGGCTGCGCCGCCGGCAGGCTGGCCATCACGACACCCGTGCCGAACACCGGTGTCTGAGCGGAGAGGCTCCCGCCCGAAGCCTGCAGTGAAACCCCCGCAGTCAGCAGGCGGCCGTCCGATGTGCTGGCGACCACGCTGCCGGCCGGCCACAGATGGCTGCGCGAAGGATAAGCCTGCAGGTCCGGGAAATAGAACCGGTGGCCTCCCCCGCCGCTGGTGATGGTGCCACCGGCCTGCACCGTGACCGGGACTCGCAGCGCAAACCAGAGCAGGAGGTTGCCGGCGGTCTGCGCGTCGAACAACGCCGCAAATCGGATCGACCCCCACGCAGCACCGGCCGGTCCCACCGTTCCACTCCCGACATCACCGACGATGCCGCTATCGAGGTCCCCCAGCACGAAAGGACGCCGTGCGTAGGCTTGATCCGCCGGCTCCGTCAGGACGCCGGCCTGCACAGCAGTGCCGTAGCCGATCCAGCCGTTAAAGAATTTGGCCATCGTTCTCGCGTGCCTCCGGCATGATCGAAAAACTAGATGAGGATCGCGGCGTCGTTCCGGATCCCGGGTCCCACCGGAACCCCGAGGAAGAAGGCGAGCCGGCGACACCAGTCGTCGAACAAGCGCGTCCGGTCGGCCACTTCCGACCGGTTGTGCTTCCATACCGAAGCCTGATCGGTATCCAGGTTGGCGGCCGCGGTTGGGACCGCCTGCTCGAGTGCATAAAGGTTCGAAAGGTACTGCCTGACGACCTGGAACTCGCTCGGACCGAGGTTGGTCAGTCGGAACTCGAGCGTGCCGTAGGCCTCGAAGAAGCGCCAGGACTGGAAACCGGAACTTCCGGCTCCATACGCCGGATATCCGCAGAAGCGGCGCACATCCACCCGCTCTGCGTCGGTTAACGGCGAGGTACCGAGACTAGACGATCCGGACATCCGCTCCTCCCCATGACGCGCAGCATCCGGGGAGGCGCCGAAGCGCGCTCCCCTTGCCGATGACTACAGGCTCTCGATCACCACGCCGCGCTTGAGGTAGCTGTTGGTCGCGGTCGGGATGATGGTGGTGCTGGCCGTGGCATCGGTCGGCAGCGCGTAGCCGCCGATCCAGTACCAGGACTGGGCGATGATCTGCTTGAGCCGGTCGAGCGGCT
>CAXTCK010000004.1:0-33985 GCA_964242425.1 uncultured Acetobacteraceae bacterium
CGTCGAAGCTGTGCGTCATCTCGTGGCCGATCACGCCGCCGATCGCGCCGTAGTTGATCGCCGGATCGGCATTCTTGTTGAAGAACGGCGGCTGCAGGATCGCCGCCGGGAACACCACCTCGTCGAAATCCGGCGCGTTGTAGGCGTTCACCGTTTGCGGCGTCATGGCCCATTCGGTGCGGTCCACGGGATGGCCGAGATGCCCCACCTGATAGGCCCATTCGAAGGCGATCGCGCGCCGGGCGTTGCCGTACAGGTCGTCCGGCCGCACCTCCAGCCCGGAATAGTCGCGCCACTTGTCCGGGTAGCCGATCAGGACGAGCTGGTTGTCGAGCTTCCTGATCGCCGCCTGCCGGGTGGCCTCGGCCATCCAGGCATTGTGTTGAAGCCGCAGCCGGAACGCCGCCTTGAGCTCCCCGGTCAGCCGCACCATCGCCGCCTTTTCTTCCGGCGGAAAATAGCGCGCGGCGTATGCCTTGCCGATCGCCATGCCCATGGCGCCACTGGTCGCCGCGACCGCACGCTTCCAGCGCACCTCCAGTTCCGGCTGGCCGGACAGGGTACGGCCATGGAATCCGAAGGAGGCATCCACGAACGGATGCGACAGGTTCCCGGCCGCGTTGTCCGCCAGATGGAACGCCAGCCACGCTCGCAGCGTGGCCAGATCGGTGTCGCCGGCGATCCGCGCCTCGGCCAGCACCGCCGATTTTTCCGCCAGCACCACCGTGTCGGCGTGGCCCGGATCGCGGCCGAGATCCGCAGCCGCGAGCAGCGCCGCCCAGTCGAGCTGCGGCGCCTCCTGCCGCAGCTCCGCGACCGGGGCCGGGTTGTAGGTCCGGTCCGGGTCCCGCCGGTCCGCCCGCGCCCAGTGCACCTGCGCCAGCCGGGTCTCGAACTCCAGCACCATCTTGGCCTGCGCGTCCGCGTCGGGCCAGTCGATCAGGTGCAGCAGCTGCGCCACGTAGGCCTGGTACGCGGCCTTCTTGTCGGCGAACTTCGGCTGCAGGTAGTAGTCGCGGTCCGGCAGGCCGAGCCCCGCCTGGCCCAGCCCGATCGAGTAGCGGGTCGGGTCGCGGGCATCCGGCTGCACCGCGAGCGCGAACAGCGAGGTGCCGTAGCCGTGCTGCGCGTCACCAAGCACGGCCGCGAACGCCGCACGGTCGCGGATCGCCGCGATCTGGTCCAGATCCGCCCGCATCGGCTGCGCACCGCGCGCTTCCACCGCCGCCTCGTCCATGAACGAGGCGTAGAACGCGCCCAGCTTCCGCTCGACCGGGTTTGAACCGTTCGCCGGGTCGGCCGACACCGACTTCAGGATGTCCTGCACCCGGGTACGGGCCAGGTCGGCCAGCACGTTGAACGCCCCCCAGGAGGTGTGGTCGTTCGGGATCACCATCCGTTGCACCGCCGCCCCGTCGGCGTAGCCGAAGAAGTCGTCGCCCGGCTTCACCGCCGTGTCGCGCCCGGACAGGTCGAAGCCCCAGGGCCCGAACTCGTGTTCCGGCGCCGGCGCCGTTGTCGCAAGCTGCGGCGGCTGCGCCCGCGCGCCCGCTACCGGCAGGCAAAGTCCCGTCGCCCCCAGCAGCAGGAGGCGCGCCCGCCCGATCCGCCCAAGCCGCTTGGCCCCAAGTCCAACGCCAGATCCCACGCCCGATCCCATCCGCCCGGTTTGCAACGCCTGCGCACGGGGCGGGCGGTTCAGGAGGTTGTCAAGGCGTCGCGGCGGCCGAACCGGTCGCCGCCGGAACCGCCACCGCCGGCCGCTCCCGCTCCACCCGCTCGAACTTCCGCCCGCGCCGACGCATGGCCGCGAACGCCAGCCCCGACACCCCGCGCGACACCCGGCCGCGCGGGGTGAAGCCGATGGTCTTGAACATCATCCCCATCGCACGCTCGATGTGCCGGCGCTGGTAGTAGCCCATCGCGCGGGACATGTACGCCGCGATGCAGCGCTTGTGGTCGTAGGCGATCCCGTCCACCTCGTTGGTGCAGTGGTAGGCGTAGGCAAGCTCGTCGTCCTCGCTTTCCGTCACCCGCCCGAGCGCGATGCGGGTGCGCGCCAGCACGCCCAGGCGCTCCCGCTTCAGGTAGCGATGCATGTGGTCGTAGAACAGCTTGAAGTGGCGATACTCGTCGGCGGCGATCTGCTTGGAGATGATCTTCAGCACCGGCTCGTCGGTGGCGTCCGCCAGCGCGGTGTAGAAGCTCGACGTCCCGGTTTCCACCATGCAGCGCGCGATCAGCTCGCCGGTGCGCGAGCCGCGCACGGACGCGTCCACCTCCAGCGGAATGTGGTACGAGGAGCGGTAGCGCTCGAACGCGCCGGGATAATCCCAGCCCGGGTCGGCCAGCATCGCCCATTGCCCGAGCGCGTCGCCGTGCTGCACCTCCTCGACCGCCCAGTTGTCGGCCGCCTGCTGGAAGTCCGGGTCGTCGGTGAACACGTTGTTGAGGTAAACCGCGTAGTCGACGCCGTTGCGCTCCACCACCGAGGCCGCCTTCACCAGCCGCAGCACGTCCGGATCCACCCGCGCCGGCTCGAACCGGTCCCACGCCACGTCCTCGATCCGCCAATGCTTCATGAACCTGCTGCTCCGGCTTCACCCTGACTGGCGGTTATGCCACCGACCGGCGGTGCACCGGAAGGCCGTCTCCCCCCGCGACGATTGTGCAGCGCAGCGTGACTTTGTTGTCCGCCGGATGCAGAACACCCGCGCGGCGCTGCCCCGGATCCGGAACCGGCACGCGTCCCAGGTTTTTGAACCGTCCGGACAGCGATCCGCCCGATCCTGCTCCCCTGGACGCGGGACACCCCGGAAGGAGCCAGCACGGCATGAACATCCACGAATATCAGGCCAAGTCCCTGCTCAAGGGCTACGGCCTGCCGGTGCTGGACGGCCGCGTCGCGCGCTCGCCCGAGGAAGCGCTGACCGCCGCCCGCTCGCTGCCGGGCCCGGTCTATGTGGTGAAGTCGCAGATCCATGCCGGCGGCCGCGGCGCCGGGCGCTTTGCCAACGATCCCGACGGCAAGGGCGGGGTGCGGCTGGTGAAGAGCCCGGCCGAGGCCGAGGAAGCCGCCACCGCCATGCTCGGCCACGTGCTGGTGACCAAGCAGACCGGGCCCGCCGGCAAGCAGGTCAACCGGCTCTATGTCGAGGCCGGCTGCGACATCGCCAGCGAGCTGTACTTCTCCATGCTGACCGACCGCGAAAGCGGCCGCATCGCCCTGATCGCTTCGCGCGAGGGCGGCATGGAGATCGAGGAGATCGCCCACACCAGCCCGGAGAAGATCCTCAACGCCACCATCGATCCGGCGCTGGGCTATTCCGACTTCATCGCCCGCGACCTCGCCGCCGGCCTTGGCCTGAAGGCGAAGTCGATCGCGCACTTCGCCAAGGTGGTGCGCGCCATCTACACCGCCTTTGTCGCCCTCGACGCCGCGTCGATCGAGATCAACCCGCTGGTGGTCACCGGCGCCGGCACGCTGGTCGCGCTGGACGCCAAGATGACCTTCGACGACAACGCCCTGTTCCGACACCCCGAGCTCGAGGACCTGCGCGACGTCAGCGAGGAGGACCCCAAGGAGCTGGAAGCCGCCCGGCACGGCCTGAGCTACATCGCGCTGGACGGCTCGATCGGCTGCATGGTCAACGGCGCCGGCCTCGCCATGGCCACTATGGACATCATCAAGCTCGAAGGGGCCTCGCCCGCCAACTTCCTCGACGTGGGCGGCGGCGCCACCAAGGAGCGCGTCGTCGCTGCGTTCAAGATCCTGCTGTCGGACAAGAACGTCGAGGGCATCCTGGTCAACATCTTCGGCGGCATCATGCGCTGCGACATCATCGCCAACGCGGTGATCGAGGCGTCGCGCGAGGTGCAGCTGAACGTGCCTCTGGTGGTGCGTCTGGAAGGCACCAACGTCGAGCTCGGCCAGAAGCTGATCGACGAAAGCGGGCTGCCGATCATCAACGCCGACAACCTGTCGGACGCGGCGCGAAAGATCGTGGCCGCCGTGAAGGGAAAGAACTGATGTCGGTCCTCGTCAACGCCGACACCCGGGTCATCACCCAGGGCTTCACCGGCAGCCAGGGCACCTTCCACGCCGAGCAGGCGATCGCCTACGGCACCAAGATGGTCGGCGGCGTCACCCCCGGAAAAGGCGGCTCCACCCATCTCGACCTGCCGGTCTTCGACACCGTTGCGGAGGCGCGCGAACGCACCGGCGCCACCGCCTCGGTGATCTATGTGCCGCCGCCGTTCGCCGCAGACTCGATCCTGGAAGCCATCAACGCCGAGATGCCGTTGATCGTGTGCATCACCGAGGGCATCCCGGTGCTAGACATGGTACGCGTCAAGGCGGCGCTGCGGAACAGCCCGTCCATCCTGATCGGCCCGAACTGCCCGGGCATCATCACGCCGGAGGAATGCAAGATCGGCATCATGCCCGGCCACATCCACCGCAAGGGCAAGGTCGGCATCGTGTCGCGCTCCGGCACCCTGACCTACGAGGCGGTGGCGCAGACCACGGCGGTAGGCCTCGGCCAGAGCACCTGCGTCGGCATCGGCGGCGACCCGGTGAAGGGACTCGACTTCATCGAGGTGCTGGAAATGTTCCTGCACGACCCGGAAACGGAATCCATCGTCATGATCGGCGAGATCGGCGGCGCGTCCGAGATCAACGCTGCCAACTTCCTGCGCGACAACGCGGTGAAGAAGCCCACCGTCGGCTTCATCGCCGGCGTCACGGCGCCTCCCGGCCGGCGCATGGGCCATGCGGGCGCAGTGATCACCGGCGGCAACGACACCGCGGCGGCCAAGATCGACGCCATGCGTTCCGCCGGCATCCATGTCGCGTCCAGCCCGTCGCTGCTGGGTGAGACCATGATCAACGCCCTCAAGGGCTAGGCACTCCGGGGCCCCCAAGCGCCGGGATGGTTCCCGGCGCCGCCTGCGCGGTCAGCCTCGCAGGTCGATCGCCAGCAGCACCCCCGTCGCGGCGACGAACAGCCGCTTCATGTCCTTGCCGCCGAACGCGCAGTTCGACGGCACCTCCGGCGTGGCGAAGAAGCCCAGCCGCGTGCGGTCCGCGTCGAACACGTGGATGCCGTCTCCCGCCGTGGTCCACATCCAGCCGCGCTGGTCCACCGCGAACCCGTCCGGATAACCGTGATAGGTCTGGCAGAACGGCCGCCGCTCCGACAGCGCGCCATCCGCCGCCACTGTGAACGCCTCGATCCGGTGCGTCGAGCCGCCGCCATGCTCGCCCGGGATCTCGTTCAGCGACAACGCGGTGTCCGACACGTACAGCGTCCGCCCGTCCGGTGAGAAGAACAGCCCGTTCGGCTGCTCGAAGTCGGCCATCCGGCGAAGCGTGCCGTCCGCCGGATCGAAGCGGTACACGCTGCGATGGTCGAGCTCCGGCTCCACCAGGCTGCCCTGGCTCGGCATCAGGAGCCCGAAGGTCGGATCGGTGAACCAGACAGTTCCGTCCGCGGCCACGGTCACGTCGTTGGGCGAGTTCAGCCGCCTGCCCTGGTAATGCGTCACCATCGGCTGCGGCACGCCGTCATCGCCTGACCGGCTGATACAGCGGCGCCCGTGCTCGCAATGCACGAGATGCCCGTCCGCCCCGATCGCGTTGCCGTTCATGAAGAAGGTGCCGTCAATGGCCACCTCCACCCGCCCGTCCGGATGCCATTCCAGCAACCGGCGGTTCGGCACGTCGGACCAGACCAGGCGCCCGTTCGCTCCGTCCCAGACCGTGCCCTCCCCGTGCAGCGTTCCCTTGTAAAGCTCGATCAGCGGCGCGTCGGGCGACAGCACCTCGGCCAGCCGCGCATCGTCGATCTGCACGCCGGGAAAGCCCGCCGACGGCTTCGGCGGCCCCGCTCTGCGCAGGATACGGCCCGGCAGCAACGAATCGTGTTCAGGCATGGCGGTTCTCCCGTGTGCGCCCGGCTTCAGGCCGCGAGCCGCTGCTTGACGTGGTCCGCGACGCGCAGCGCGTTGGCGATGATGGTCAGCGTCGGGTTCACCGCGCCGATTGAGGGAAAGAAGCTGGCGTCCACCACATAAAGGTTGTCAAGCTCGTGCGCCTTGCAGTCCAGGTCGAGCACCGAGGAGGCCGGATCGGTCCCGAAGCGCATCGTGCCTGCCTGGTGCGCGGTGCCGCCGATCGGGATGTTCTTGCCGAGATACAGGTCGCGGTCGACCAGCTTGGGGAACGCGCCAAGCGGACCCGTCAGCCCCTGCAGCTTCGCACGCAGCCGGTGCGCCGCCTCCAGGTTGCCCTCGTGGATGTCGAGCATCACGCGTCCGTCCTTGTAGAAGACGCGGTTCTCCGCACGCGGCAGGTCCTCGCTTTGCAGCCAGAAGTCGATGGAATGCTCTGCCATCTTGCGGAACGGCATCTCGGGCAGGAACGGCATCAGCGCCTGCAGCGGCGCTTCGCCGCGTATCTGCTCGCCGTGGGAGGTGGCGCACATCTGCACCAGCCCCAACGGATACTCCCAGTCGTCGGCGCCGAAGTAGAAGTCGCTGAACGCCAGCGTCTTCTGGAACACGGTGTGGTTCGGCTCCTTCAGCAGCGCCATCACCACCGACATGTTGTGCCGCATGTAGTTGCGCCCCACCTGGTCCGAGCCGTTGGCGAGCCCGGCCGGATGCCGGTCGCTGGCCGAGCGCAGGAACAGGAGCGCCGAGCTCAGCGCCCCGCATGCCGACACCACGATGTCCGCCGAGTAACGCTCCTCGCGGCCGTCCCGGGTCACGTGCACTCCGGTCACGCTTCGTCCCGACGCATCCGTTTCCAGGCGCGTCACCAGCGCGTTGGTCAGCAGGGTGAAGTTGTCGTGCGCCGCCCGTGTCGGATCCACCGAGATCACCTGGGCGTCCGCCTTGGCGTTGACCGCGCACGGGAACCCGTCGAACGCGTCGCAACGGATGCACGGGCTGTAGGTGGTGGCGCTGCCGTCCGGGTTCTGGTCCAGCTTGATCCCGAGCGGCAGGTGGAACGGGTGCATGCCTTCGCGCACCAGGATGTCGTTGAGCTGCTGGATGCGCGGCTCGTGCTTCACCGCCGGGTAGGCGTACGGCCCGCTCGACCACGGCTCGGTCGGATCCTCGCCGCGCTGCCCGTGCACGTGGTACAGTTCCTCCGCCGCGGCGTAATACGGCTCGAACACGTCGTAACCGACCGGCCAGGCCGGCGAGATCCCGTCCTTGTGCCGCAGCTCGCCGAAGTCGCGCTCGCGCAGCCTGAACAAGGCTGCGCCATAGACTTTCGAGTTGCCGCCGACGAAGTAGTGCAGCCCGGGATGGAACTCCTTGCCGTCGTCTCCATACCAGGTTTCCTTCGCCTGGTACTTCCCGTCCACGAACACCGTCTTCGAGTCCCAGTTCTCGCGCGACCGCGGCAGGTAGTCGCCGCGCTCGATCATCAGGATGCGCTTGCCGGTCGGCGCTAGCCGCTGCGCGAAGGCGCCACCGCCCGGCCCGCTGCCGATGACGATGACGTCGTAATGGTCGTCCGGCATGAACCGTTCTCCTCTCGTTCCCGGCCGGTGCGGCGCCTCGCCGAAGTGCCGCCCGGCCGATGCGGGCACAGCGGCCGGTGCGTTGTCGGGTTGCCGTGCCACGTCGGCTTGTGATCGCCCCCGGCCTCCCTGCCGCCATCCTGGCCGCCCTTCCCCCGGCCGCCCCGGCTGTGGCACACCAGCCGGGTCCACGGAGTGACCCTTTCCATGCCCGATGGTGTCGTCGATCCCGGCTTTCGCGCGACCCAGGCCGGACCCGCGCTGCGTCACGACTGGGCTCCGTCCGAGCTGCGCGCCCTGATGGCGCTGCCGTTTCCCGAGCTGATGTTCCAGGCGCAAACCGCGCACCGCACCCATTTTGACCCGTGCGCGGTGCAGATCTCCACCCTGCTCTCGATCAAGACCGGCGGCTGCCCGGAGGACTGTGCCTATTGTCCGCAAGCCGCCTCGCACGAGAACCCGCTCAAGGCGACCCGGCTGATGGCGGTGGACGCCGTGCTGGCCGAAGCGCGCGCCGCCCGCGACGCCGGCGCCAGCCGCTTCTGCATGGGGGCCGCCTGGCGCAGCCCGAAGGACCACGACCTCGACACCGTGTGCGCCATGGTGGAGGGCGTGAAGGCGCTTGGGCTGGAGTCCTGCGTCACGCTCGGCATGCTCGACGGCGCCCAGGCCGCCCGCCTGCGCGACAGCGGGCTGGACTACTACAACCACAACCTCGACACCTCGCCCGAGTTCTACGGCACCGTCATCACCACGCGCACCTACCAGGACCGTCTCGACACCCTGGCCCACGTGCGCGACGCCGGCATCCACGTGTGCTGCGGCGGCATCGTCGGCATGGGCGAAACCGTGGACGACCAGGCGGGACTGCTCGCCACCCTCGCCTGCCTGCCGAAGCACCCCGAAAGCGTGCCGATCAACATGCTGGTGCGGGTCGCCAACACCCCGCTCGCCGACGCCGATGCCGTGGACCCGATCGACTTCGTGCGCGTGATCGCCGCCGCCCGCATTGCCATGCCGGCAAGCCACGTGCGCCTGTCCGCCGGACGCGAAGGCATGAGCGACGAAACCCAGGCGCTGTGCTTCCTTGCCGGCGCCAACTCGATCTTCTACGGCGACAAGCTGCTCACCACCCCCAACCCGGCCGGGAACCGCGACATGCGGCTGCTGCAGCGCCTCGGCATGCGCCCGGTTTGATCCGTCCGAACGGTTCCGGCCGCCGTCCGCGTGATCCCGTCTGCGCCGGCACCGCTGGAGAAGGCACGCGATGAGCGACCCGACCGGACCTCGATCGCCGCACCTGAACGAGGAGGAACAGCAGCAGGCGTCCAGCAACGCCGTGTTGCGCTCGCTCGTGATCCACGAGGTGGTGCGCGAGCAGGGCCGGCAGGAGCTGGAACGTTCGGTCGGCAGCCTGTGCTGGTCCGGCCTCGGCGCCGGGCTGTCGATCGGCTTCTCGCTGGTGATGCAGGCGACGCTGCAGGCGGGGCTGCCCGCGGCGCCCTGGAGCCGCCTGGTCGACAGCTTCGGCTACAGCCTCGGCTTCCTGATCGTGGTGCTGGGCCAGCAGCAGCTCTTCACCGAAACCACCCTGACCGCGCTGATCCCCACCCTGACCAACCGCTCGCTGTCGTCCCTGGCCGGCACCATGCGGGTGTGGGCGGTGGTTCTGGTGGCCAACCTGCTCGGCACCTGGATCTTCGGGGCGATCGTGGCCTATCCCGGCCTGTTCCCGCCCGACACCGTTGCCGCCATGCAGTCCCTCGCCGCCGACACGATGGCGCACCCGTTCGGCCACACCGTGGTCACGGCGATCGCCGCCGGCTGGCTGATCGGGCTGATGATCTGGCTGCTTCCGGGCGGCGGCCCGTCCCGTCCGCTGATCATCATCCTGCTGACCTACGCGGTGTCGCTGTGCCACTTCCCGCACGTGATCGCCGGCTCCACCGACGCCGTGTTCGCCGTGGTCTCCGGCCATGCCAGCTTGTCCGGCTACCTGCTCCGGTTCCTGCTGCCGACCCTGCTCGGCAACGTGGTCGGCGGCACCGCCATGGTGGCGCTGCTGAACCATGCGCAGATCGCCGACGAGCTGAAGCGCCCGGATGGGAACACGGCCTGAGCGCGCCGGCGCGGTTCCGCGGCAAGTGGACAACCCATCGCCTCGCAAGCCACCTTGCGGCCGCACCGGTCCGCGGGACCATCGACGGCGAGCGCCGGCCGTGCTGCCAGGCACAAAGGCGACCCAGCCCGCCGCCGGCTGCACGAGCGAAAGACATGCCATGACCGACCAGTTCGCGACCTACCCCAGCCTGCGCAGCCGACGCGTGCTCGTCACCGGGGGTGCGTCCGGCATCGGCGCCTCCATCGTGCGGCATTTCGTCGAACAGGGCGCCCATGTCGGCTTCCTCGACCGCGACGAGGGCGCCGCGGCCGCGACCCTGGCGTCCCTCCCGGCCGACGCCCCGGTGCGCTTCGCGTCCTGCGACCTGCGCGACATCGCGGCGCTGCGTTCTGCCATCGCCGCCTTGCGCGACCAGCTCGGCGGCCCGTTCACCGTGCTGGTCAACAACGCCGCCCGGGACGACCGCCACGCCATCGACGACGTGACGCCCGAGTACTGGGACGACCGCATGGCCACCAACCTGCGCCACCAGTTCTTTTGCGTGCAGGCCCTCAAGCCCGACATGATCGAGGCCGGCGGCGGCTCGATCATCAACATGAGCTCCAACAGCTTCCTGCTCGCCTCCGGCGGCATGCCCGCCTATACCGCCGCCAAGTCCGCCGTGATCGGCCTCACACGCGGTCTCGCCCGCGACCTCGGGCCCCACCACATCCGCGCCAACATCGTTTATCCCGGCTGGATCATCACCCAGCGCCAGCTCGACCTGTGGATGACGGAGGAAGCGGAAGCCAAGCGCAGGAGCGGCCAGTGCATTCCCGACCGGCTTTACGAGCCCGACGTCGCCCGCATGGTGCTGTGGCTTGCCGCCGACGACAGCCGCATGGTCACCGCGCGCGAGTTCGTGGTCGACGGCGGCTGGTTCTGAACGGGTCCACGCCGGAACCGCCAGCCGGGCCTGCCGAGTTTTTCCAGGGCCACGGCGCGACACGTCTTCGTCCCGGCAGCGCCGTCCTGCTGGCTCGACCAGCGCGCCGTGGTGCCCGAGCCCGACCGCGGACCCGACGACCGCGTTCCGCCCGTTGCCCGACAAGCCCATGCGCGGCATCCTCGTCCCCCCGGCGCGCGTCCCGATCGGGCGCCCGGCGCGCCGCACGCTCCCACGCGTTCGCAGGATCGCCGGCGACAAGGCCTGGATCGTTGACACCCGCAGGAGCTTGATCCTACGGACATCCCGGAGCACGCTAGCAGCTGCGATCGGCTCGCTGGAGGTTCAGCCCGGAGGACGTTCGTGATGGGTCGCCGACCAAGCCTCACCGCACCGGTGTGCTGCATCCTGGCATTCGCGGCCGCTGCGCCAGCCAGGGCAGCCGACCCGGCCAGGATCGGGATCACGGTCGGATCCCTTGGCAATCCGTATTACGCGGTGACGGACAAGGGAATTTCCGACGCGGCGCGGGCGCTCGACCCCTCCGCACAGGTCACCACCGTGTCCGCCGACTACGACCTCGGCAAGCAGTTCAGCCAGGTCGAAAGCTTTGTCGCGGCCGGCACCGGCATCATCATGCTCAACGCGGTCGATCCGGTGGCCATCGCGCCCGCCGTGGCCAAGGCGAAGGCGGCAGGCGTCGTGGTCGCCGGTTTCGACGTGGCGGCGGAGGGCGCCGACGTCACCGTCATGACCGACAACGTCAAGGCGGGCGCCGAAGCGTGCCAGTACATCGCCGGGCACCTGCCAGGTGGCGGCGGGAACGTCATCATCCTCAACGGGCCGCCCATCTCGGCCATCGTCGACAGGGTGGCGGGCTGCCGGACGGTGCTGGCCGCGCATCCCGGCATCCACGTGCTGTCGTCGGACCAGAACGCGTCCGCGTCGCGCGAGGGCGGCCTGGCCAAGGGCACCAGCCTGCTGACCCGCTACCCGAAGATCGATGCGGTATTCGCGATCAACGACCCGACGGCGATCGGCATGGACCTGGCGGCCAAGCAGTTGCACCGGAGCGAGTTCTTCATCACCTCGGTCGACGGGTCGCCGGACATCACGGTCGCGCTGAAAAGCCCGAGCTCCCTGATCAAGGCGTCCGCGGCCCAGGATCCCTACGGCATGGCGGCACAGGCCTACCGGCTTGCGGTCGGCATCGTGCATGGCACGCGCCCGCCTTCCCCCGTGGTGCTGATCGAGCCGACGCTGATCACCTCGGCCAATGTGGGCGGCTACGTGCCGTGGAGCACGACCAACAGGGCGAAGTAGGAGGCTCGGCTCCGGCCTGGCCCACGGTCGCATCCGGGCCGAGGGAGCGCCGACCCGGATGCCGTTGCACTGGTTGGGGACGGTTGGTTCTAGAACCCTGACGCGGTCGCCCACGCGGTGATCGCCTGGTTGGCCTCGTTCGGGCGCTCGAAGATCGCGACGTGGCCCCCGTTCGGCAGCAGCGCCAGCGTCGAGCCCTTGATCGCCGCCTGGATCTGCTGCGCAACCGGAAACGCATACACGCCGTCGTCCACGCCCTCGAGCACCAGGGTCGGCACCGCGATCGTCGGCAGCAGCGAGGTGTAGTCGGGACGGTTCACGAGCGTTGCCGCACCCCCCTGCAGCCCGTCGACCGAGGCCTCGGCGATGATGTCGCCGATCTCCGTGCCAACGGCGGGCGTGTCGAGCAGCGTGTTCCCGGTCAGCAGCGTCGGCACGATGTTCGGCAGGATCGACGGCACCCCCTGCTCGGTCGCCTGCAGACCGTAGCCGATCCATTGCGCCTTTTCGACGGTGGGCGCGGCTGCGGCGACCGTGTCGATCAGGATCATGCCGGCGAAACGCTGCGGCGCTTCCCGATACAGCTCCTCCGTGACCGTGCCGCCCATCGAGTGGCCGCCGATCACTGCCTTGGCGATCCCGAGATGGTCGAGCAGCGCCAGCACCGCCTGCGCGTAGTAGGCGGTCGAGGCCGAGCCGCTGGTCGCGGTGGACTGGCCATACCCGGGCAGGTCGAGGGTGATCACCTGGAACCGGTTGGCGAGCCCCGTCTGCTGGTAGGTGAACAAGGCGCCCGACAGCGGGTAGCCGTGTATCAGCACCAGTGGCGTGCCGGCGCCCGTCACCTGATAGAAGATCTGCGCCCCGTCGAAGGAGAAGGTGCTGCCCACGCGCGTGTCGGCGGCGACAGCCTGTTGCTGCGTCGGCATCGGCGTCGCCGCCTGCGCGATCGACGCCGCGCCAAGCAGGACGGGAAGAACAAGGAAGGCTGATTTCACGGACTTTTCTCCGGCTTGCCGCAACGCTCCAGGACACATCGTTTGCGGTCGACAACCGGAAGTTACAAACCGACCGGAGGTTTCTCTTTTTCACGACGCTTGCCGCGTTCGTGTTGCAACAGCCTTGTCGCTCAGCCGGGCAGGAACTCCGGCACCGACAGGTAGCGCTCCCCGGTGTCGTAGTTGAACCCGAGCACCACGGCGCCCTTGTCCAGCTCCGGCAGCTTCCTGGCGATCGCCGCCAGCGTCGCCCCGGACGAGATGCCGACTAGCAACCCTTCCTCCCGCGCCGAGCGACGCGCCCATTCCCGCGCCTCTTCCGCCTCCACCTGGATCACCCCGTCCAGCACCTCCCGGTGCAGGTTCGCCGGCACGAACCCGGCGCCGATCCCCTGGATCGGGTGCGGCCCGGGCGTCCCGCCGGAGATCACCGGCGACGCCGAAGGCTCCACGGCGAACACCTTGAGCTTCGGGAACCGCTGCTTCAGCACCTGCCCGCACGCGGTGATGTGGCCTCCGGTGCCCACCCCGGTGATCATCGCGTCAATGCCGTCCGGGAAGTCGGCCAGGATCTCCTGTGCCGTGGTCCTGACATGCACCGCGATGTTGGCCGGGTTCTCGAACTGCTGCGGCATCCAGGCGCCCGGCGTTTCCGCCACCAGCGCCTGCGCCCGCTCGATCGCCGCCTTCATTCCGCCGGCACGCGGCGTCAACTCGAAGGAAGCTCCGTAGGCCTGCATCAGCCGCCGCCGCTCGACCGACATCGATTCCGGCATCACCAGCACCAGCCGGTACCCCTTGACCGCCGCCACCAGCGCCAGCCCGATGCCGGTGTTGCCCGAGGTCGGCTCGACAATGGTCCCGCCCGGGCGCAGCTGCCCATCCGCCTCGGCCGCCTCGATCATCGCCAGCGCGATCCGGTCCTTGATCGACCCGCCCGGGCTGCTCCGCTCGGACTTGATCCACACCTCGGCGTCGGGGAACAGCCGACGGGCGCGGATGTGCGGCGTGCTGCCGATCGTTTCGAGAACGCTGTCGACCTTCATGCTGCCATCTCCCTGGCCGGACGACAGGGTCCGGGCTGGCTTAGCCCCGCTCCGCGCGATGCCTGCACGGTGCGGTAGCACGAATCGTCGTTCAGTTCTTCGGCCCCTTCTCCTTGTCCCTGGCCGGGTTCGACGTGTTCACGAGCTCCGGCGTCCGCTTCGCAGCCAGCGTCTGGACCTGCGCTGTGTCGATCCGCCTGGTTCGCGTGAACGGCGGAAGCGGCTCCGACCGGCCGCTCTTCAGCGCGCGCACGATCCCTTCCAGCACGCGCACGTCGGCGTAGCCCTCCTCCCCGTCCGGCTCCGGATCGCGCCCCTCCAGGATGCAGTCGGAGAAGTACTTGAGCTCGCCGCCGAACTGGTCGGTGTTCTTGAAGCTCTGGTGCGACTTCGCCTCCCCGATCACCTGCGACTGCTCGAGCGACATGCCGAACATGTAGCCGGGGCTGACCTGCACGCTGCCCTTGGTGCCGAGCACGACGTAGCTGTCGATGGTGTTGGCGCAATAGCTCACCACGAACTGCGCGATCCGGTTGCCCGGAAAGCGCAGCGTGACGGCCACGGTGTCGTCGAAGTCGCCGCCGAAACCCGCTTCCGGATGGCGCACGCCCACCGCCGACACCACCTCGGTCGGCTCGTCGCCGAACACGGTGCGCGCGGCGTTCACCGGATACGGCCCCATGTCGAACACCGGTCCGGCCTCGATCCCGTTGCTGGCGCGGTGGTTCGATGGATCGACCATCTGCGCGAACGATGAGGAGAACGACACCAGCTCGCCCAGGTCGCCGGCGCGGATCTTCTCGACCAGCGACAGCGTCGCCGGCTCGAAGTGCAGCCGGTACGCCACCATCAGCCTGGCGGTGGACGCCTTCTGCGCGTCCAGGATCAGCTGGCAGGCCGCCGTGGACACTTCCAGCGGCTTCTCCACCAGCACGTGGATGCCCGCCCGCAGCGCCGGCACCGCGAACTCGGCATGGCGCCAGTTCGGCGTCGCGAGGTAGATCGCGTCCACCGTGCCCGAGCGCAGCATCTCCTCGAACCGGTCGTAGCCGTAGCAGGCCGTGACGCCATACTTCTCGCCGACCAGACGCGCCTTTTCCGGATCGCCGGTGACAAAGGCGGTGACGACCGAGTTGCCGGTATGCGCCACCCCGGGCAGCATCGCTTCCTGCGTGATGTCGCCCAGCGCCACTATCCCGTAGCGAACCTTGCGTTCCGACCCGAGGCCCAGCGCCGACAGGATGCTCATCAACCATGCTCCGTTCCGATGCGTCGGAACCGAACACGGGGAGCCGGCGATGGCTGCCCCGGGCGCGCGTCACGTTCGAATGATCGTGCGCCTCAGCGGGCCTTGTTGAAGCCGGCGAACACCATCCGGTCCTTGTTGTCGCGCATCAGGGTGGAGAAGCTCGGGATGCTCTCGAAGCCGAGCCCCTGCGGCAGCCCGTCCGGATCGGCGACGACGGCGCTGTAGGCCGCACCGGCTACCTTCTCCCACTTGCCGGCCGGCTTCTTGACCTCGACGTTGACCACCGTGGCCTTGAGCGCCATGCGCACGATCGCCTCCTTGGGGTTGGACGGCTTGGTCAGGCTGGGCATCCCCGCCATCATCTGCCAGCCGTTCGCCAGCGCCCAGTCGATCAGTTCCTGTTGCGTCATGCGACGATCCCCGCCTGCCTGCGTTGCAGCTACGGGCAAACCCAATGTCGCCGCAAGGCCGGGGTGCCCTCCCCCATCGATCCGGACGAACCGCATGACCTATCAGCCCGCCCCCGACCGCTACGGGTCCGCTTCCTTCCGACGCTGCGGCCGATCCGGCCTCATGCTGCCGCCGATCTCGCTGGGTCTTTGGCACAACTTCGGCGGCGTGGACGTGTTCGAGACCGGGCGCGCGGTGATCCGGCGCGCGTTCGACCGCGGCGTCACCCATTTCGACCTGGCCAACAACTACGGCCCTCCCTTCGGCTCGGCGGAGGAGAATTTCGGCCTGATCCTGGCAAAGGACTTCGCCCACCACCGCGACGAGATGGTGATCTCGTCCAAGGCCGGCTGGGACATGTGGCCAGGCCCCTATGGCAAGGGCGGCTCTCGCAAGTACCTCATCGCGTCCGCCGACCAGAGCCTGCGACGCATGGGCCTCGACTACGTCGACATCTTCTATTCCCACCGCCCCACCCTGGATGTTCCGCTGGAGGAAACCATGGGTGCGCTGGTGCAGCTGGTGCGTCAGGGCAAGGCGCTTTATGTCGGCATCTCCTCCTATGGCCCGGAGCGGACCCGGCAGGCCGCCGAGATCCTTCGCGCCGAAGGGATTCCGCTCCTGATCCACCAGCCGTCCTACTCGATGCTGAACCGCTGGATCGAGACCGGCCTGCTGGACACCCTGGACGCGGTCGGCACCGGCTGCATCGCCTTTTCGCCGCTCGCACAGGGCATGCTTACGACGAAGTATCTCCAGGGCGTGCCGGACGACGCCCGGGCAGCGAAGGGAAGGTCGTTCAGCCAGACGCTGCTGTCGGAGGACAACCTGTCGCGCGTGCGCGGCCTGAACGAGATCGCGCAGGCGCGCGGGCAGAGCCTAGCGCAGATGGCGATCGCCTGGGTGCTGCGCGACCCGAGGGTGACCTCGGCGCTGATCGGCGCCCGCAACGTCGCCCAGATCGACGATTCTCTCGACGCGCTTGGCAACCTCCAGCTTTCTGCCGATGAGCTGGCGGCGATCGATCGCCACGCCACCGAAGGCGGCATCGACCTGTGGCGCGGCGTGTCGGAAGAGGTGCCTGCCTGAACAAGCCATCCCGCGGATCGGTGGCGTCGTCAAGACACCGCCTGTCCGCGCCGATGCCGCCGCCCGGTCTCCACCGTGCCCGACCCGTCCCGCACCAGACGCAGCCCGATCCTGTCCGCGCCGCGATGCACCGCCGCCTCGGTGGCGCGTCCGCGTTCCGTCGACGCGGCCGATCCAGGGCACCATCCGCCAACGCTGGCTGCGGCCCTGCGCACCGTAGCGGTGCATCACGGTCGGACGGCCTGTCGATCACGGCGCCATTCCAGCCGAGGCCACGCGGGACAGGGGCATGCCGCTGCCGGACCTGCCCGCCGGTAATCATCGACGAGGGTGACGCTGGACGTCGTGGACGGAGCCTACGCGCCCACCATGCACCGGTTCAGGCTCCCAGCAGCTCGACCGTGCGCGACACCACCCGCGCCTCGTCATAGCGTGCGAGTGCCCGCTCCCGTCCCGCGTCGCCGAAACGGCGGCGCAACGGCGCATCCGCTGCCAGCCGGCACAGCGCGTCGGCCAGCCCGCCCACCGTTCGCGGCGGCACCAGCAGGCCGGTTTCGCCGTCCACCACCTGCTCGCGCGGGCCGCGTATGTTTGTTGCCACCACCGGCAGGCCGCACAGCATGGCCTCGATCACCGACATCGGCAGCCCTTCGAAGTGGCTCGGCAGGACAAAGATGTCCGCGCCCGCGAGCAGGGCCGCGACGTCGGTGCGATAGCCGAGCCGGCGCAGGCGGCCACCCAGCGCGTCGGGCCGGGCGGCGGCCTCGAACGCGGCATCCAGCGTTTCCCCGTGATCGGAAGGCAGCCTGTCTCCCACCACCCACAGCTCGGCGTCCGGCACCTGCGCCATCGCCGCCAGCAGCTCCGGGTGTCCCTTGTGCCGCACCAGCCGCGACACGACGATCACGACCACGCGCTCCTCGGGCGTCCCGAACGACGCCCGGACCCTCGCACGCGCTGCGCGGTCGGGACGGAAGGCCGATGGCGGCCGGCCGTTGCCTATGCCGGCGGCATCCTTGTGGATCCGCAGGCGCCGCGCGTCGGCTGCTTCCTCGTCCGACACGGTGAAGTACCTGTCGGTGACACGGCCGGCGATCCATTCCAGCAGCAGCGACACCACGCGGCGCGGCAGCGGGCCCGGCTGGTTGAACAGGAAGCCGTGGCAGGTGTAGGCGACCACCTTCACGCCGCAGAGGCGCGCGGCCAGGCGCGCCAGCACGCCGCTGATCGGCATGTGCGCGTGCAGCAGGTCGGGCCGCTCGCGCCGGATCAGCCGCACCAGCGAGCGGAACGCCCGCAGCTGCGCCAGCGGCGACAGGCTGCGCGCCATCGGCAGCGCCTCGACCCGGAACCCGTCCGCGCGCACGTCGTGCAACAGCGGTCCGTCCGCGCACACCCCCACCACCTCGTGGCCGCGCGCGCGCAAGGCGCGCATCAGCGGCAGCAGGAAGTGCCGCAACGAGAAGTCGACGTTGGTGACCTCGAGGATCTTCACCCGCCAGTGCCGCCCTGGGATCAGGATTCGGCGCGGATCAGCGCCCAGCGTATCGCCTTGGCAGGCGACGGATCGGGCGACGGATCCTCTGCGGGCGCTTCCTCGGCCTCCGCTTCCACCGCCGCCGGCTGCGAGGACACGTTGATCACGATCTGCAGGCTGCGGCGCGGCGTGTCGCCGCCGAGGTAGATGCCTTCCTCGACCGACAAGCGGCCGCTGTCGACCCGGAACCGCCACGCGCTGCCGGATGGCAGCGTCAGCAGCACCGCACCGCCCTCCTCGGTCGATCCCGGCTCGTCGCCTTCGCGCAACGCCTTCACCGAAGGATGCAGGTGGAAGCGCAGCGCGAAGCGGTTGGGCCGGCCGACCAGCGAATCCTCGCCGCGCACGTCCTCGCCGCCATCGGCGATGTAGATGCGCCTGTGATGCACGGCACCGAAGTTCGGCATGTAGCCGTCATGGCTGAGATCGAGCCAATGCGCGCCGTTGGCCTGACGGTGGTCCAGGGTGACGTGGGCGGGACGTCGCGACACGGTGGCCGCGCGAAACTCCGACGAGCTGGTATCCTCGACCGATACGGTGGAGTGCGCCGCGGTGGCGCGCAGGGCGTCGCGCCAGGCGGGCAGCATGCCGGTGCCGCAATTGGTGATCAGCCGCTCCCGCCCGGCCGACATCTCGAACGACAGGGTACCGGCGTGGGCGGTGTTGTCGAAGCCGGCCGGCGGCGGCGGCCCCGCGTCGACCAGCAGCAGGCTGCGTCCCGACAGGATGCGCACGAACCCGCCATCCGGCATGCCGGCGGCGATCACCCGGCCGCGCGTCGCCTGGCTCAGCACCAGGTCGACCAGCACCGGGTTCTCCTCGTGGCTGCCGTTGAACAGGGCGAGCCCGCCGTCACCGTGCCGCAGCGCGCGCAGCACCGGGCTCATCCGGTCGAGTGCTGCCGACAGCGCCAGCGGCGCCCCGATCTGGCCCGCTTGCATCAGCGCCCTGATCTCGGCCAGCTCGCGCAGGGCATGGAACTGAGCGGCCGGGCTGCGCTCGGCATGGCTGCCGTCGGCCAGAACCTGCCGACCGATCTCCGGCCCGATATGGCGCATCGCCCGGGTCAGGAAGCCGGACTGTTCCGGCATGGCCACCGCAGCCGCCAGCAGCCCCTTGAGGCAGGTCAGGGCGCGGTGGTCGTGCTGCGCCGTCGGGACGGCGGCGGACAGCGTCCGCGCTTCGGCCATCAGGCGCACCATCAGCCGCTGCCGGAACGCATCATCGGCGGTGGCGGCGAAGAAGTCGTAGTGCGACAGCCAAGCGGTGATCCGGCTCGCCACCACCGGCGGCGTGCGGGCGGCAGGATCGATCGGCGGACGGCCCAGCCAGTCCGACACCAGGGTCCGGGCACGCAGCCGCCCGGCATCGGTACCGAGCGCCCGGAGGTCGCGCAGCCAGGTGAAGCCGTGCGCGTGCGCGCGAACCAGCGGCGGCACCGCCGGGTCGCCCCATTGGCCGCCGGGCTGCATCGGCTGGGCATCCGCCCGTCCCGGGCGGAGCGGGCCGACCGCGCCGGAGAACACCAGCTCGCCCTTCATCAGCCGGGCGCCGCGTCCGGTATCGCCAGGCCACAGGTCGCGGATCGACACCGATGGCGCGTCGGGCACGCGTCCACCGCCCAGGCCCGGCAGGCGGGCCAGGGACCAGCGCGCGTCGCGGGTCCAGTCGCGTACCGCCATCAGGAACCGGTCCCGCTCGGGCCGCCGTCAGGCCGCATCGTGTGCGGGTCCGTCAGCGCGTGGCCGCTGGCCGGCGGCGTCGCGAAGTGCCGCGATGGCTGCGGCATAGTCCGTCTGCCCGAACACGGAGGTGCCGGCGACCAGGCAGTCGGCGCCGGCGGCGACGCTTGAGGCGGCGGTGCGCGGGTCGATGCCGCCATCGACGATGATCGGGATCTGGCGGCCGGTCGCGTCGGCCATCCGGCGCAGCCGTCCGATCTTGTCCAGCTGGCTGTGGAGGAAGCCCTGGCCGCCGAAGCCGGGGTTGACCGTCATCACCAGGATCAGGTCGGCGACATCCATCACCGCGGACACCGCTTCCGCGGGCGTCGCCGGGTTGAGGGCGATCCCTGCCTTGACGCCGAGCGACCGCACCAGCTGCATGGAGCGGTGGGTATGTGGCCCCGCCTCGATGTGCAGGTGGATGTGTGTGGCACCCGCCTCGGCGAAGGCGTGGAGGAACGGGTCGACCGGCGCGATCATCAGGTGGACGTCGAACGGGAGGCGGGACCGCGGCCGCAGCGCCTTGATCATCTGCGGGCCAAACGACAGGTTGGGCACGAAGTGGCCGTCCATGACGTCGAGATGCAGCCAATCGGCGCCGGCGGCCTCGACCGCCGCCACCTCCTCGGCCGTTCTGCCGAAATCAGCCGCGAGCAGGCTGGGTGCGACGATGACCGGCCTGATGACCGATCTGGGGGATGTGGCGGACATGACCGGTTTGTAGCAGCAACTGGCGAGCCGGGCACAAGACGGCGCGGCGCGGCATCAGGCACGCACGAACCGCGCGGCGAAGAAGCCGTCCATGCCACCCAGCTCCGGCCAGAGCCCGGGATGGGTGCGCAGCCAGCCTTCCGGCGTGCGCGCTTCCGGCATCGCCGCCAGCTCAGCGGCGGTGAACGGATCGGGGCGCAGTCCCAGGCGTACCGCCTGCTCGGCCCGAAGCACGCCTTCCTCCGGCTGCAGCGAGCACACCGCATAGATCAGCCTGCCGCCGGGGCGCAGCATCCGGGCGGCGGCCGCGATCAGCCTGTCCTGGCCCTCGACCAGGCCCGCCAGGTCGGACGCGCGCTTGAGCCGGAGCACGTCGGGATGACGCCGCACGGTCCCGGTGGCGCTGCACGGCGCGTCGAGCAGCACCGCGTCGAGCGGCGCCGACGGGGTCCACCCGATGGCATCCGCGGCAACCAGCTCGACCTCGAACCGGAGCCGGAGCAGGTTGCGACGAAGCCGGGACAGGCGGTGCTCGTCACGCTCCACGGCCACCACGTGGGCACCGGCCGCGGCGAGCTGGGCGGTCTTGCCCCCGGGTGCCGCGCACAGGTCGGCGATGCGCTCGCCGGCACGCGGCGCCAGCAGGCGGGCCGGCATGGATGCAGCCGCGTCCTGCACCCAGAACAGCCCGTCGTCATAGCCGGCCAGCCCCATCACGGCGGTGCCGGCCGGGAACCGCACCGAGCCGTTCGGCAGCAGGACACCGCCTTCCGGAGCGGCGGCCTCCGGCGCCAGGCTGAGGTCGAGCGGCGCTTCCCGGACCAGCGCCTCGGCGATCTGCCGCGCCGATGCGCCCCAGGACGACCACAGCCAGGCCGGAACGTCGAGCCTGGGCCCGTCGAGTCCCTCCAGCGACGCCGTCCCGGCGCCGGCGATCCGGCGCAGCACCGCATTGGCAAGGCCCGAGAACGGTGCCAGCCCGCGCGCGCGCAGCAGCGACACGACCGTCCCGACCGCGGCATGGGGCGGCGTATCGAGGAACAGGAGCTGGGCGGCTCCCATCAGCAGCGCCAGGCGGACCCGGGACGGCGGCGCCCTGCTCAGGAACGGTTCCACCACCGCATCGAGCGTGCCCATGCGGCGAAGCACGGTGGCGGCGAGCCGGTGCGCCGCCGCCCGGTCGCGCGACGACACCCCCGACCCGGCCGGATCGGCGCCATCAAGCGCTTCCTCAAGCGGGCGCCGCCGCTCCAGCACGGCAACCAGCACGTCAAAGGCGACCGTGCGCGTGGGATCGGCTCCCGGCTCGTGCGCACGGGGGGTGCCAGGATTTAAGCGCTTGTTCATGCACGCGACGATACAATGGCTCGCAACGGATGGCATGGGGCCGGATGGCGGACCAAGGCAAGGCGGGCTGGACATCATGACAATCCAGGTCCGGACGGGGCAGTCGCGTGCTGCCGTGCCGGTTGCGGATGTGCACGTCCCGTTCACCGCACCCCTGCTGGCAGGGGTGCGCGGACGCAGGCAACGCGGCGGCCTCGAGTTCATCCTGCCGAACCCGTCCGGCGGCCGCGGCACCTACGTGGTGAGCTGGCCCCAGGCCGTGGGACTCGCCGGCCCCACGCTGCACGACACGGTTCTCGCCAAGCGGCTGCACGAGATCGCGGTTCTTGTCCCCGCGGCTGTGCGTAGCGCGGCACGAAGCGTGGCGGCCGAAGGCTTCGCCGGGCGGGAAGCCGCGGAAGCGGCGATACGGGCCCAGACCAAGATCGAGGCTGAGTCGCTGCGCCTTTGGGCGATGTTCCTGTTGGCGCTGATCCAGCGCTCGGAGATCCCCGTTCCGGAACAGGGACGCATCCTGGCAAGCCTCGGCAATGCCGGGCCCGGGGTCGTGACGGACGGCTTCAATACCGGCGCCGAGCGACTCGGATGGGAGCCGGCGGCGCTGTCGGATGCGCTTGACCAGCTTTCGGCCGCCTATCTCCCTGTCGCCGCCAAGGGACGGGCGCATCGGCTGCTGGGCCTGATGAACGCGCTGCATCCGGCGCTGCTGGCGGAGCAGACCCTGCATGCGCAGGACGCAGCGGCCTCGCCTGCCCTTCTAGCCCGCACCATCGGCAGCGTGTCGCACTGGCTGGGCCTTGCCACAGCCGCGCTGGACGAGGCCGCCCGTGCGCTTGCCGATCCGGTCGCCCTGCTCGGCCGCTGGCGATCCGATCCGGCCGGCGCGCTGGGTGCTGCGCGACAGGTCGAGGAAACGCTCGATGGCTGGGACCGGATCTGCCTTCTGTGGCTGGATGCCGACACCTTGTCGGCGCGCCTACGCCTGCTGCCCGAGATCGGGCTGCTGGTGCGGCTGGCCGGCGTTCCCGCCGCCGGGGACGCCGACGCGGCACCTGCCGGCAAGGGGACCGGTGCGCCGGGACGGCTCGGCGCTCCGGACCCGGCGGCAGCGCAGGCGCAGGCACAGGTGGGGCGCCAGGAACTCGAATCGGCCCGAAGCGGCTCGGCACCGGGTCTCGTCGAGCGCAACGAGCGGATCAGGACGCGCGAACTCGCGCTGGAGCACGGCGATGGCTGACGTGGACAAGGGTGCCGCGGACGGCGTGCGGGCGTTGTCAAAGGAGTTCCGCAACGCGAGCGACGAGAAGATCCTCAAGGTGACGCGCATGATCGACCTGCTGCCCGAGCGCGGCGAGGCCGACGCGCTGCTGGAACCGGTGCGTGCGCGCCTGGCCAGCCTACGGCCCGCACGCCGGATGAACCGTACGCGGCTGCTGTTCACCCCGTTCGATCCGGTCGTGGTTTCGGGAGCGTCCTGGCGTCCTGGCGACCTCAGCATCCCGCGCTCGATCCTGGCTCCGGTTGCGGCGCTGATCTTCAGCTCCAGCAACGATGTCCCCTCGATCCCGACAGCCCTCGACGAGGGCGACGAAGCGGAACTCACGCGGGTCGGCACGCCGCTCTGGCAGGCCGCCGCCGCCTGCCTCGCCACCATCGCGATCCCCAAGGACTGGGAAACGCCGGACTGGCAGAAGCAGAACGGCCTGACCGTGCCGATGGTCATGCCGCTCATCCCGGTGCTGCGGCTGGTGCTGGACCGCGCCGTGGCGATCCGCACCCTGCCGCCACGCCAGCACCCGGGTTGCGAGCCGGCGCTGACGGCGTTGCTGTCCGAGGCGATACGGGTCGGGCCGCTCGGATGGGGCATCATGCTGAGGCTGTTGTTCGACATCGCAGCACCGGATCAGGTGGCACGCCTTGCGCTGGCCATGGCGCGCGGCAGCCGCTTCAGCACCACCCTGCAGGGTGGTCTCGACGACGCGATCGAGCAGCTGCTCGGCCGGATGGAAGCGCCGCAGGCGAGCCAGGCGGCGGAACAACCCGACGCGGGCGCGCTGCTTGGGCGCCTCCCCCTGATCGACCGGATCGAGGAGCTTCGCAAGCTGGAGAACCGGCCGGCGGAGGAACAGCGGCGGATAAGCCGGCTGCGCCAGGAGCTGGCGACGGAGAACCGCGCCGTGTTCGAGCAGGCGCTGCAGCTGGGGCTGGTGGAACTCGATCGGCCCGCTGCGGATCCGGCGCCGACGATGATGTCGACGGAAGCCGTGCTCGCGATCGAGACGGAAGCACGGCAGCTGCGCACCTTCGCGCTGGCCGCGTCGCGGCTCGGGCACGCAGAGGAATACGACCGCCTGCTTGAACAGGCCGCCGCCCGTTACGCCCGCAACGGCGCCAGGAGCGGCATGACCCGAGCAGACCGCATGCGCGTCACCGAGCTGCTGGTCGGCAGCGAGAAAGCAATCCAGGTTCTTGGTCTCGCTTGACGCTTCCGTTTTGGCTTCACGCTTTGTTTATCGTCTTCGGCCATCCTGACGTCGACGGACGAAGCGGCCTGGCGCCGCGGACCGGTAAGGGGCGGAAGATCCATGGGTGCTCTGCAGGCGGTTCAGTTTCCGGCTCGGCCATACCGGGCGATCCAGGCTTCAATGGCAGCCCGGGACACGCTGTCGGCCCTGCGCCGGCCCGAGCACAAGCCTGATGCCGGGGTCCATCTTCCCTTTCTGGCGCCGCTGCTGGGAGCGGTGCGGCTCCGCTCCAACCCGAACGGCCTGGAGTTCGTGTTGCCGAACCCGTCCGGCGGACGTGGCGTCTATGTCGCGGCCTGGAGCGTCGTCGCCGGCTTCGCAGCGCCCAACCTCCACGACACCCTGCTGGTCGGCCGCCTGTCCAGCCTGGACAGCATCGGTCCGGCCGACGTGCGCCAGGCGGCGCGGCTGGTGGCGTTGGACGGCTACGCCGGCCAGGAGGCTGCCGATGCGGCGCGCCAGGCGCAGGACGCGCTCGACATCGCCGCCCTGCGGTTGCGCGCTCAGCTGCTGATGTCGCTGGCGCGGCAGGGTGGCTTCGTTCGTCCCGAGGATGCGGTCAGCTGCATGGACCGCGACGGCTTCAACATGCTGGCGGCGCGACTCGGCTGGCGCGGGCCGCAGCTCGCCGAAGCGCTGCAGGAGGTTTCGGTGCGCTACGCATCGGTTGCGGTCGGCGCGGGGCAGGTGTCCGGGACGCAGCCGCCGATGCGGATATCCGGAGAGATCGAGCGCAACGAGACCGGCCGCTGGGGGCGCCTGTTGTCCCTGGTCCAGAAGCTTCGCGGATCGCTGGCGGAGGAACAATTCAACCGTGGCGGCATCGATGCCGCCCTGCTCGGCCGGATCATGACTGCGGCGGACCACTGCATCCGCCAGTGTGCGCTGCTGCTGCCGGAGATCAAGGCGATGCTGGCCAATCCCCTTCCCGTGCTGGATGCCTGGCGTGCCGGCAGCCTGGTGGCGTCGGGCTGGCTGCACGGGCTGGAGTCGATCCTGGACGGCTGGGACCGCATCTGCCTGCTCTGGTTCGATGCCAGGAGCCCGCGCCTGCGACAGCTGCTGATCCCCGAGATCGCCGCCCTCACGCGCACCAGCAGCGGCGATGGCTGGTCGACGGGTGCCGGCGAGACGGATGCGGTCGCAGGCGACAACGACGGCGCCGGCTTCAGCTGGGAGCGGCAAAGGCTGACGCGCAACGAGCGGATCAGGGCGAAGGAGCTGACCTTCGAGCTCCAGGCCGCCTGACGCCGATGCGGGCAGGGTTCCTGCGGGTAGCGCTACTGCGGGTAGCGCTCTGGACCGCTTGACCCGGACGCCGCGCCGCAGGAGCGTGCGCCGCATGACCACCTCCGAGCCGAACCAGGAAACGCGGCCGGATGCCGGGAACGAGCCGGCCGACGTCCAGCCCCATCCGATCGCCGCAGCACTCGAACGGATCCGCCAGCGGATCGCCCAGGCCGCGGAACGCGCGGGCCGTGCTGCGGACGACGTCGACCTGGTCGCGGTGTCGAAGACCCATCCCGTCGGAGCGGTCGCCGCAGCACTTGCGGCCCGCCAGAACCTCTTCGGCGAGAACCGGGTGCAGGAAGCGCAGTCGAAGTTTCCGGAGCTGCGCCCGGATTGGCCACAGCTCCGGCTGCACCTGATCGGGCCGTTGCAGACCAACAAGGCCGCCGATGCGGTCCGCGTCGCCGACGTGATCGAGACGCTGGACCGGGTCCGTCTGGCAGACGCGCTGGACGAGGCGGCGCAGAAGACCGGGCGGCTGCCGAAGCTGCTGGTGCAGGTCAACATCGGGTCGGAACCGCAGAAGAGCGGGGTGCTGCCGGACGAGGCGGACCGCTTCATCGGCATCTGCCGGCAGCGGTTCGGGGACCGGCTGGTCGGCCTGATGGCGATCCCGCCGGCCGAGGCCGATCCGGCACCCTTCTTCCGGCACCTGGCAAGGATCGGCGCCGCGCACGGGCTGGCCCGGCTGTCGATGGGCATGTCGGGCGACTTCGAGCAGGCGATCGCGTGCGGCGCCACCTCGGTCCGGATCGGCAGCGCGATCTTCGGCGGCAGGCCCGCGGCGGCGGGGTCGCTTGCGCCGGTGCGGAACTAGGTCGTATGGGGCTGCTTCGGGCTCCAGACTGCGTTGCCCTTGGTGCCGGAGCATGGCTGGATGAGTGACATCGCCGGAGCATCCGGCCCCGGGCTGTTCGGCGGGAACCTGTCGGAAATCGCCACCGAGCCCGCGCCCGGTGGCGGCCACGGCACCATACGCAACCGGGGCGTGACGATCGCTTCCGTGATGGCGGTGCTGGGCGTCGTCTATGGCGACATCGGCACGAGCCCGCTCTACGCCCTGAGCGCCACCATCAACATCATCAGCGATCGTGCCCCGCCGACCCCGTGGGAGGTCCTGGGGATCGAGAGCCTGATCTTCTGGTCTCTGGTACTGGTGGTGACGGTCAAGTACATCACCCTGATCATGCGTGCCGACAACAACGGCGAGGGCGGCATCCTGTCCCTGATGGCGCTGGCGCAGCGCGTGGCGCCGGGGCGCCGCCTGCGCGCGACGCTGGGGCTCGTCGGCATCATCGGCGCCTGCCTGTTCTTCGGCGACGGCACCATCACCCCGGCGATTTCCGTGCTGTCGGCGGTGGAAGGGATCGAGGTCAGCATCCCCAGCGCCGCCGAGGTGGTGCTGCCCGCGTCCATCGTCGTGATCGTGGTGCTGTTCGGCATGCAGTGGCGCGGCACCGGCAGCGTCGGCCGCATCTTCGGCCCGGTGATGGTGCTCTGGTTCGGCTCCATCGGCGTGCTGGGCGCGATCGAGGTGCTGCACCAGCCCTTCGTGCTGCACGCGCTGCTGCCCTACCACGCCGTGATCTTTATCTGGGACCACGGCTGGATCGCCTTCATCGCGCTGGGTGCCGTGGTGCTGTCGGTCACGGGCGCGGAAGCGCTCTACGCCGACATGGGCCATTTCGGGCGCAAGCCGATCCGGGTGGCCTGGCTCTGCTTCGTCCTGCCGGCTTTGGCGCTGAACTACCTCGGCCAGGGCGCGCTGATCATCGGCCATCCGGCGGCGATCAAGAACCCGTTCTTCCTGCTGTGCCCGCCCTGGCTGCAGGTGCCGATGGTGATCCTGGCCACCTGCGCCACCGTTATCGCCAGCCAGGCGATGATCACGGGCGCGTTCTCCATCTCCAGGCAGATGGTGCAGCTGGGCTACTTCCCGCGCCTGCGCGTGCTGCACACCAACGCCGACGAGGAAGGCCAGATCTACGTTCCCCAGGTCAACTGGGCGCTGATGGTGGGGGTGGTGGTGCTGGTGCTGTCGTTCCGCTCGTCGGCAGCGCTCGCCTCGGCCTATGGCATCGCGGTGACCGGCACCTTCATGTGCACCTGCGTGCTGGCAGCGGTGGTGTTCCGGCGTGTGTTCAAATGGTCGCGGTTCGCGGCGTTGGGCACCTTCGGCACCTTCTTCCTGATCGACGGCACCTTCTTCGCCGCCAACGCGCTCAAGATCCCGCAGGGCGGCTGGGTGCCGCTGATGCTGAGCGTGGTGCTGACCACGCTGATGACCACCTGGAAGACCGGCCGCAACCTGATCCTGTCGCGCTGGAAGCAGGACAGCCTTCCGCTGGCGTCGTTCCTGGCACGGCTGCCGCAGTCGCGCACCCTGCGCGTGCCCGGCATCGCCATCTTCCTGACCGCGAACGCCGAGTACGTGCCCGCCTGCCTGCTGCACAACCTCAAGCACAACAAGGTGCTGCACGAGCGGGTGCTGTTCGTCACCGCGCAGAATCTGGACCAGCCGGAAGCCGATCCGGGCGGCCGGATGCTGGTGGAGGAACTCGCCCCCGGCATGCACCGCGTCACGCTTCGCTACGGCTTCATGGAAAGCCCGAACCTGCCGCGCGCGCTCGAAGGCCTGCGGGCGCAAGGGGTCGACTTCGACCCGATGCAGGCGTCCTACTTCGTCAACCGTGAGGTGCTGGTGCGTGGCACCATCCCGAAGATGCGGTTGTGGCGCATCTCCTTGTTCCTGCTGATGGCGCGGAACGCCGTGCCGGCGATCGAGTTCTTCCGCATCCCGTCCGACCGTGTGGTCGAACTCGGCGTCCGCGTCGCCATCTAGCTTTCATGCTCAATGATCGGGTCCCAAGGGCCCCGCCCTTGGCGGGTCCAGGGCAGAGCCCTGGCCTTGCCCTCTACATCCATTGGCCGTTCTGCCTGGCCAAGTGTCCCTACTGCGACTTCAACAGCCATGTCCGCGAGCAGCTGCCGCAGGCCCGGTTTGCGCGCGCCCTGCGCACCGAGCTCGCCACCGAGGCCGCGAGGCTCGGTCCAGTTCCCCTGGCGTCCATCTTCTTCGGCGGCGGCACGCCGAGCCTGATGGCGCCGGACACGGTGGCCGACCTGATCGCCGACGCTTGCCGCCTGTTCCGTCCCCTGCCCGACCTCGAGATCACCCTGGAAGCCAACCCGACCAGCGTGGAGGTCGGCCGGCTGCGGTTGTTCCGCGCCGCAGGCGTGGACCGGATCTCGCTCGGCGTGCAGAGCCTGGAGGACGAGGCGCTGCGCCTGCTCGGCCGGGCGCATTCCGCCGCGGAGGCGGTCGCGGCGCTGGAGATGGCGCGCGACATCTTCCCGCGGATCTCGTTCGACCTGATCTACGCGCGTCCGGGACAGGACCTGCCGTCATGGCGGTCGGAGCTCGACCGGGCCCTGGCGCTGGCGGCGGATCACCTGTCACTATACCAGCTGACGATCGAGCCTGGCACGCGCTTCGAAGGGCTGCACCGCCAGGGCCTGATCAGGATGCCGGACGACGAGCTGGGTGCTGCGCTTTACGAGGAAACCGCCACGGTCGCCGCGGCGCACGGGCTGCTGGCCTACGAGGTATCCAACTATGCCATCCCCGGCTCGGAAAGCCGGCACAACCTCGCCTATTGGCGCTACGGCGATTATCTCGGCATCGGTCCGGGGGCGCATGGCCGGATCACGCGGTCGGGGCCGGACGGGCTGCCGGCGATCTTCGCCACGCGTCGGCACCGGGCTCCGGAACCCTGGGCTGATCGGGTGGAGCGGTGCGGCCATGGGCTGACGGAGGAAACCAGGCTGGTGGCGCCGGAGCCGGCTCGCGAGATGCTGCTGATGGGCTTGCGCCTGTCGGAAGGGATCGACGCGGAACGCTTCGCCGCGCGCACCGGTGTGGCACTCGTGGACGCGCTGGAGCCGGTGATCCTGGACGCGGCGGTCGAGGCCGACTACCTGCGCTGGGACCGGGCCCGCCTCGCGGCGACGCCTGCCGGCCGGCTGCGGCTCGAAGCGCTGCTGGGCGCGCTGGTGAAATGAGCGCCGCCACCGCGGAACAGGGCGGCCGATGTGGATCCGCACGGTGGCACCGGCCCGGAACCGCGCCCATGTTCGGACGACGCAGTCGAGCCCAAACCCGCCTGGGCCCTGATGGCAACGTTGCCGTGGGAGATGAGCGGATGGCTTCAAGGCATTGAAGGTGAAGGTATGACCTCGTCGGAATCATCCACCATCCTGATCGTCGGGGCATCGCGCGGGTTGGGCCTCGGGCTGGTGCGGCGGCACCTCGAACGCGGCTGGCGCGTGATCGCGACCGCGCGCGGCCAGTCGGAGGCGCTCCATGCGCTGGCGGACGGGTTCGATGGGCGGCTCACGGTGGAAACGCTGGACGTCACGGTGCCGGAGCAGATCGAGGCGCTGGCGGACCGGCTGTCGGGAACCCGGCTGGACGTGCTGTTCGTCAATGCAGGGGTGACGCACAACCCGGCGCAGCCGATCGGTGAGATGTCGGACGGCGAGTTCATGCACGTGCTGCGCTCCAACGCCTACGGGCCGATCCGGGTGGTGGAACGCCTGGGCGGGCTGGTGAGCGCGGGCGGGACGGTGGCGGTGATGACGTCGGGGCTGGGCAGCGTGGCGAACAACGAGGATGGCGGTCTGGAAGCGTATCGGGCGAGCAAGGCCGCGTTGAACACGATGCTCCGCTCCCTGGCGGCGAGGAAGAAGGCCAGCGGGATCTGCTATCTCGCGGTGGACCCGGGATGGGTGCTGACGGACATGGGCGGCCCGGACGCGCCGCTCGACGTCGACACCAGCACGCGCGGCATCGTCGACATGCTCGAAGCCCGGCGTGGACAGGCCGGAGTGGCGTTCGTGACGCATGAGAACACGGTGGTGCCCTGGTAGGCGTCCGGTGCCGCTGAACCTGATCAAGCTCGCAGTCGGGGCCGCGACGCCGGAAGCGCTGGGGGAGCGGCAGCAGGCGCGGTCGCGGGAAACGGGCGCGCATGGAGGGCGGCCGTTCTTCCGCACGCGCAGCTTTCCGCGTCGGTCGGAAGAGGTGCTGGCGGGCGGCTCGATCTACTGGGTGACGGCGGGGCTGCTGCTGTGCCGGCAGCGAGTCCACGACATCGTGCAGGACCAGCGCGACGACGGCACGCCCTGCACCGGGGTGGTGCTGGACGGGCCGGTGGTGGCGGTGGTGCCGCGCACGGTGCGGGCGTTCCAGGGCTGGCGCTATCTGGTGGAGGCCGACACGCCGGCGGATCTGGGCGGCAATCCGGCCACGGGCGACGAGCTGCCGCCCAGGCTGCGTCGCGAGCTGCTGGCGCTGTGCCTTCTGTGAACGCTGTTCACGGATCGGGCATGACCATGAACTGCTCGATCGGGCCGTCGGGATAGCTGCGCTCGACCACGCGCAGGCGGCGGCTGGCGGTGGAAACGGTCCAGATGCGGGTGCGCATGCCGCCGCGCATCGATTCGCGGTCGAGGTGGAGCAGGCGGATCGGGCCGAGCCCGGCCAGGCCCTTCCGTCCGTCCGCCAGCACCGCGGTGGACAGGTAGGCGTTGGCGTTGGCAGTGAACAGACGGCGGTCGACCGTGCCGCGCTCGAAGCCGGCGAGCACAGCCATGGCGCGGGCCTCGGCCGCGGTGGGCTTGAGCACGGCGAAGGCGATGCGGTCGACCACGGCGGCGGGGCTGGCCCAGTCGTTGTTGGTGAGCGCCACCACCGCCACCTTGTCGTCCGGCCACACCGCGTTGGCGGCGAGGAAGCCGGAGCCGGCGCCGTCATGGCTCCATTCGCGGCGGTCCCCATCGGCGAGCTCCAGGCCCAGGCCGTAATGGGTGTTGGCGCCGTTGCGGAGGATCGCCGGCCTGGTCATCTCGTCGTAGGCGGCGGGCGACAGGAGGGAGCGGTTCATCAGGCTGATGTCCCACAGCGCCAGCGTCGACGGGTCCATCGCCAGCTCGCTGGCGCCGAACAGCCAGCCGGGGGCCTCCTTGGCGGCGGGGCGCAGGGGACCAAGCGCGTAGCGGGTGATCGCCTCGGCGTCGGGAGGCGACAAGGGCGCGGTGTCGTCCTCCGTCACGCGCTGCATGTGCAGGGGGACGAAGATGCGGTCGCGCAGGAACGCCATGAGCGGCTGGCCGGACGCCTTCTGCACGATGGCGCCGGCGACCGCGTAGCCGGTGTTCGAGTACTGCCAGTCGGTGCCAGGGGCGAAGTCGAGCGGCCTGGTGGCCCATTCGGCGAGCAGGGCGTCCAGGGTGGTGGGGCGGGTCATCTCGACCGGCACGTAGTCCTGCGGCCAGTAGTCGCGGTAGCCGGCGGTGTGGCCGAGCAGCTGGCGTATGGTGACGGTGTCGGCGCCGGACAGCCTGGGGAAGAACCTTGCTACCGTGTCGTCCAGCCTGAGCCTGCCATCCTGCTGGAGCAGCAGGATGGCAGCGGCGGTGAAGGCCTTGGACACGCTGTCCACCGCATAGCGGGTGTGGGGCGTGGCAGGGTGCCGCGGGTCGAGTCGGGCCTGGCCATAGGCGCGGGCATAGGCGAGGCGGCCGTCCCGGACCACGGCGATCGAGATGGAGGGGGCGCCGGTGCGGGCGAGCCATTCGCGGGCGTCGTCGTCGATCGCGCGACGCTCTTGTGCCGGCAAGGGTGCCACGAGCGGCGTGGCCAGGGCCAAGGCGGGAACCAGGGCCAAAGCGGGAACAAGGACCAGCGTCGCGGCCGTCAGCAGTCTTCTCAACGCTGGGTCTCCCGTTGCGACGGCGACGGTATCGGCCGCGCCGGGACCGGTCCAGACGCCGGGTCCTGTGGCATATCGGCACGGCAAAGGAGGATTCGGCCGTTGGCCACACGCTCCGGTTGATCGGGTGGACGGCCCTGGTCACCATGCAGGTCGCCATGCCGTTCCAGCACGCCACCGTTGCCCTGCCGCGCCTGCTCTGGCTGCTGCCGTTGCTGTGCCTGCTGTCGGCGTGCGGCGGCGGTGGCCGGTATGCGGCGCGGACCAGCTACGGCACGGGCAGCATGAGCTATCCGGAGCCGGGGCCGCCGGGAGATCCGTGGCGGCCATACATCGAGCAGGCGTCGGATCGGTTCAGCGTGCCGCGGCAATGGATCCGGGCGGTGATGCACCAGGAGTCGGGCGGGCACGAGTATCGCAACGGCGAGCCGATCACCTCCGGAGCCGGGGCGATGGGGCTGATGCAGCTGATGCCGGCGACCTATGCCGAGCTCGAAGGGCAGTACGACCTGGGCAGCGATCCATTCGAGCCGCACGACAACATCATGGCCGGCACCGCCTATATCAGCCAGATGTACCGGAAATACGGCGCGCCGGCGTTCCTGGCCGCCTACAACGCCGGGCCGCAGCGGCTGGACGACTACCTGTCGCAGGGCCGGAGGCTGCCGAACGAGACCGTGGACTACGTGGCGGCGATCGCGCCCAACCTGGGCACGGAGATCGCGATGAGCGGGCCGCTGGCGGCATACGCTTCCGGTGGCGGCGGGGCGTACGGGCAGGATGGCGGCGGCGGGGCCGCGGTGCGGCTGGCCGCATACCAGGTTCCGCTGCGCCGCAGCCGGTACCGGGGCCGGCGGGCGGCGTCCTGCTGGCACGACCCGGATGCCGCCTATGATCCCGACGCGCCGTGTCGCGCCGCGCCGGTGGTGGCGGGGATGCCGGTGCAGTCGGCGGTTGCCTATGCGCCGGCGGCACCGGTTGCCGCGATGGGCTGCGCACGCGATCCGGACGCGGCGTTCGACTCGCCCTGTGGCGCGTCCCGTCCGGTGCCGGTGGAGACGATCCCGGTCGGGTCGGTTCCGGTCGGGTCGGCGCTCGCCTACGCGCGGCTCCCGGCGCCGGCCGGATGCGTGGCCGATCCGGACGCGGCCTTTGATGCGCCGTGCCGGCCGGCACGGGCGGCGGCGCCGGCCTATGCACGGGCCGCCTATGCGGGACCGAGCTACGCGCAGCCGGTCGGTGCGCAGCCGGCTCATGCGTCCCGCATGGTGGCGACGCGGCCGGCGGTGATGCTGGCGAGTGCGGCGATGCCGTCGCGGCCAGCCGGGATGGGAACGGCCG
>CAXTCK010000004.1:34085-43811 GCA_964242425.1 uncultured Acetobacteraceae bacterium
CCGGGACGGGAACGACCGGGGCGTGGGCGATCCAGGTGGGCGCGTTCGTGTCGGTGGACCAGGCGCGCTTCGCCACCACCATGGCGCGCCAGGCCGACTTCCGGCTGCTGGCCGGCAGCCAGAGCGTGGTGCAGCAGACCAGCCCGTTCGGGCACGGCGTGCTCTACCGCGCGCGGCTGGCGGGCCTGGCGCGGGACGACGCGGGCAGCGCCTGCGCAGCACTTCGGCAACGCAGCATCGCCTGCATGGTGGTCACGCCGGGCGGCTGAACCGTTCGAGCCGGCCGTCGTTTCTCCTCGATCAGGGAGAAGCACATGACCACCATCACCAGCCTTGACCCGCACGACCCGCTGCCGGACGGCCCGGCCATCATCCTCATGCGTCGCTTCGAGGAGGACGACCCGAAGCACGACATGATGGAGCTGATCGTGATCGACGCCGATCAGACCGAGCGCACCAGCCGGCTGCTGACCCCGGACGGGTTGCCGATGCCCTGGGACGAGGCGGAGCGGCGGGTGGTCTCGGATGCGGAGGAAGCGGGGATCGAGCGGCTGTACCGGATCGACCGCACGGCGGGACCGCGCGAGCACGAGGTCGAGATCCATGGCGGTGATCGCACGGTGAACATGGACGCGCTGGACGACTTCGACCTGGAGGAAGGCGAGCACGGCAGCGACATGCGCGACATGCCGCTCAACGAGGCGCCGCGGAAGTTCTGAACGGGCCTGGCGGCCAGGAGCAGGGAACTCCCGGCCCGAGGATGTCAGGACGCGAGGCGGACGGGGCCGGACATGCCGGGCCAGTCGGTGTAGCCGGTGGTGTCGCCGCCATACCAGTATTGCTTGGGCGCGTCCGCCAGGGGTGCCCCGGTGCGCAGGCGGTCGACCAGGTCCGGGTTGGCGATAAACGAGCGGCCGAAGGAGAACAGGTCGGCGTGGTTCTCGGCGATCGCCTTTTCCGCCAGCTCCACCGTGTAGTTGTTGTTGGCGACATAGGCGCCGGTGACGCGGGAGCGCAGGGCGGCGAAGTCGACGTCGGCCGGGTGGTCGCGGGTCTGCTGGGTGATGCCCTCGATCACGTGGACGTAGGCCAGGCCGAGCGGGGCGAGCCCGTCCAGCAGCGCGCCGTAGGTGGTCATCACGTCGCTGTCGAGCGGCGTTTCGCCTGGCATGGTGGTGGTCGGCGACAGGCGGATGCCGACCCGGCTGCCCCCGCCCCAGATGTCGGTGACCACGCGCGCCACGGCGAGCGGCAGGCGCAGGCGGTTCTCCAGCGAGCCGCCGTAGCGGTCGGTACGCGCGTTGGTGCTGTCGCGGATGAACTGTTCCAGCAGGTAGTTGTTGGCCGCATGGATCTCGACCCCGTCGAAGCCGGCGTCGCGGGCGCACCGCGCCGCGTTGCGGTAGTCGTCGACGATGGCCTCGATCTCGTCGGCGGCGAGTGCCCGCGGGGTGACGTGCTCCTGCATGCCGGCGTTGGTGAAGGCCTGGCCGGTCGGGCGGATCGCCGACGGCGCCACCGGCAGCGCGTTGTTCGGCTGCAGGCTCGGATGCGAGATGCGGCCGGTGTGCCAGAGCTGCGACACGATCAGGCCGCCATTGGCGTGCACCGCATCGGTGACGCGTCGCCAGGCGGCGACCTGCGCATCGTTCCAGATGCCGGGCGTCAGGGCGTAGCCGCGCGCCTGCGGGGAAATGTTGGTGGCTTCGGACACGATCAAACCCGCGCCGGCGCGCTGGGCGTAGTAGGTGGGAGCGTAGTCCGGGACGATGCCGTCGTCGCTGGAGCGGCTGCGCGTCAGGGGCGCCATCACGATTCGGTTGGCGAGGTCGAAGGCGCCGGCGCGGAACGGCTTGAACAGCGGGCTGTCTTGAAAGGCGGCCATGGAACAACTCCGGGAGGCGGTGGACGCGGACGAATGGCATCCGGGGCGGGGAAGATCCGGCCGCGTGCGGGTCGGGACGAGCCAGGGAACGCGGCAGGACGAACTCGGCTCCGCGTCACGGGTTCGGTCGACGGGATCGGTGGCGGCGGGGCGGATACGGGAGCAGGCGGCGACCGGAGTACTTGGCGGCTCCGCCGCTCGGTCACGGTGCTGCCATCTTGTGGGTGAAGCTGGCCGGTTCCAGGGCCACCTGTTGAAAAAGTAGCGGTGCGGCGGACGGCGGCCCGGCTTCGTCGCCGGTAGCGGGAGCGCCGGGAAGAAGGTATCGGAGGATGCCGTCTTCGGGACGGGTCCCGCCGGGTGGAACGGAGCGAGCCGGTATGGGGGCGGCGACGCCTGCGAACAGGATCGATCGAATGAAGGAGACCGGACCGGTTGTGCAACGATGACGCGGCCGAAGAAAGCTGGCATGATGCTTCCGTGACGCGTGATCGCGGGGTGATCGCTTGGAAACGCTGAGGCCTGGCCTGCCGAGGCCGGATGCCGTGCTGCTTCGGCTGCAGTTGATCGGCCGCATGCAGGCGCTGACGCTGGCCAACGAGAGCGTGCTGCCGCTCGGTCGCAAGACGCGCGGGCTGCTGGCGATCCTGGCGCTGTCCGGACGGCGTCCGGTGCTGCGGCTGCGGCTGGCCGAGCTGTTGTGGAGCAGGCGGTCGGAGGAGCAGGCACGCGCCTCGCTCCGCCAGGAGATCCACCGCCTGCTGGAAGCGCTATCGCCGCTGGGCGTGGACGTGATCACGGTGGAACGGCACACGCTGGCGTTGAAGCCCGCCCTCACCTCCGTGGATGCCGAGCGGATCCTGAACGCCAACGCCAACCAGGCTGATTCCCTGCCGCCCATCGACGGGGTGCTGCTGGAAGAGCTGAACGGCACCGACCCGGCGCTGGACAGCTGGCTGCAGAACGAGCGCGACCGGCTGCGCGAGCACGCGATCGGGCTGTTCGAGCAGATGCTGCTGCGGCAGCGCGAGCCGGCCGGGACGCTGGCGGCGGCGCGGCAGCTGCTTCTGCTGGACACGCTGCACGAGCGGGCCTGGCGGGCGACCATACGGGCGCAGCTGCAGGCGGGCGACACCGGCCTCGCGCTGCAAACCGCGGAACGCTGCAACGCGGCCTTCGCGGCCCGTCACGGCGCCGAGCCGGGGCCGGAAACCAGGCGCCTGCTGTCGGAGCTCGGTCATTCGCAGTCCGGGTCGGCGGCCGGGGACATCCTCCGGAAGGTCGCCAGCGCCTTTCCGGACGATCCGGTCCTGGCCGAGGAGCAGAACGGGTCCACCGTTCAGGAACCGCGGGGCGAGATCCCCGCGCCGGCGCAGGGGTCCGGCGCGACCCGCCTGCCCGACCGGTCGGAAGCGCGGCAGCGCGATCCCCACGACAGCCATCCGCTTCTGGCGGTGCTGCCGCTGCTCGACCTCGACGGCACCGGTGGAAGCGTCGGCGGCGGGGGCGGCCTGGCCAGCGGGATGGTGGACGCGATCACCACCGGGCTGATGCGGCAGGGGCAGCTCAGGCTGCTGAGCGGCAGCGAGCTGCAGGGCAGCCTGTCGCAGGGCCGGGAGGATGCGGTGCTGCGCCGCTCGTTCGGGCTCGATTACGTGCTGGACGGCACCCTGCAGCGCGCCTCGGGCCGCCTGCGCGTGATCGTGCGGCTGACCGACATCCGGCAGCACGGCCAGATCGTGTGGGCGCAGCGCTTCGACGCCGTGGAAGCCGAGTTCCTTCCGCTGCAGGACCAGATCGCGACGGTGGTGTCGGCGCGGCTGCCGACGGAGATCATGCTGGTGGAAGGGCGGCGCATGCGACGGCGGCCGCTGTCCGAGCTGGACCCGCACGGGCTGGTGATGCGGGCGTTCTCCTGCATCCTGACCGGCGACCAGGGGCAGAGCGAGCAGGCCGTGTCGCTGCTGGGCCAGAGCATCGATCGCGATGGGGAGGACCCGCTGGCGCATGTCGCGGCCGGCCTCGCCCACCTGCTTCGGGTGCTGCAGGACTGGGGCGATCCGGACCGGGAAGCCGGGCTGGCGGAGGCCTGCACGCGTGCCGCGGTGGAGCGCGCGCCGCTGCTGGCGGTGGCGATGGCGCTGCGCTGCATCGTCCGGAGCGAGCTCGGGAACATGCCGGAAGCGGCGCTGGCGCTGGCCGAGCGCGCCAGGACACTGCAGCCGGAATCACCGTCCGCCTGGGCGGCATCGGTGTTTCCGCTGGTGCGGCTGGGCCGGCTGGACGAGGCCGCCACCTGCTTCGCCCGCTACAAGGCGCTGTTCCCGACCCATCCGCTCGAGATGCTGCTGGACCTGCCCGGGACCATGATCCCGCTGCTTGGCGGGCAGGACGAGGAAGCGGCGCGGATCGGGCTCACCTTGTCAGAACTTCGTCCCGGCTTCGCGCCGCCGCTCGGGCCCTATCTGTCCGCCCTCGGCCATCTGCGGCGAGGCGGCGAGGCGGCCCGCGTGCGCGGCCAGCTGGAGGCGATCCGGCCGGGCCAGGGCGTGTCGCAGCTGGTGGAAGCGGCCGGGCTGCGCCGTGCGGCCGATCGCGAGCGCTATGCGGACGGGCTGCGCCTCGCCGGGGTGAAGGACGACGCGGCCGGCGGCGTAGGTGGAACGCAGGCCGGGGCGATTGAAGGCGCCGGGCCGCTTGGCGACGCCCGGCGGGCAGGATAAACAGGGTCGCTCGACACGGGCGGGCTGTTCCGGCAGCCCGTCCCTTTCCCCCGCAGGGCTTCCCCGCTTGCCAGAACCCGCTCGCACCGGGCCCGGCCGATCCAGGCCGCACCCAGGTTGCCTAAGCTCGCTCAGAGGCTCCATGACGCTCCGCCAGCCCCATTCCACGATTTGCGCGACATCCCCGCGGGTGACGCGCCCGCGCTGGCTGCCTGCGTCGGCGGCCGTTTTCCTTCTTGCCGGCTTGGCGGGTTGCGGGCACGGCTCGGGAGACCGCAGCCAGGCGCTGGCCGGCGACAGCACGCCGTTGTCGACACCGACGCAGCAGAACCACCTGATGGGCGAGGACAAGAGCGCCAGCAACGGCGACCAGGGTACGGTGGGAGTGAACGCCTTTCTGTGGCGCGGGGCGATCGACACCCTGTCCTTCATGCCGTTCGCCTCGGCCGAGCCGGAAGGCGGGGTGATCATCACCGACTGGTACACCCCGCCCACCGTGACGGGCGAGCGCTTCAAGGCGAACGCCTACGTGCTGGGCAAGCAGCTGCGCTCGGACGCGATCCGGGTGTCGGTGTTCCGCCAGGTGATGCAGGACGGCCAATGGGTGGACCAGCCGGTGGCGCCCAACACCGCGGCCGACATCACGAACAAGATCCTGGCCCGGGCGAGGCAGCTGCGCGCCAATGCCGGCGGCGGCGGCTGATCCGGGCGAGGTCCGGGCGATGAGCGGCCTCGACGCCGGCCGCGGCGAGGGTGCCAGCCGCTACGACTTCAAGGCGGCCGAGCCACGCTGGCAGGCGGAGTGGGCCGCGCGCGGCTGCTTCGACGTGCCGGACGTGCCGCCTGCGGACCGGCCGAAATACTACGTGCTGGAGATGTTCCCGTATCCCAGCGGGCAGCTGCACATGGGGCACGTGCGCAACTACACGCTGGGCGACGTGGTGGCGCGCTACAAGCGGGCGCGCGGCCATGCGGTGCTGCATCCCATGGGATGGGACGCGTTCGGGCTGCCGGCGGAAAACGCGGCGCGCGAGCGCGGCGTGGACCCGGCGGCGTGGACGCTGGCCAACATCGAGACCATGCGGGGAACCTTCAAGCGGCTGGGGCTGTCGCTGAACTGGGACCGGGAGTTCGCTACCTGCCTGCCGGAGTACTACGGGCAGCAGCAGAAGCTGTTCCTGGACTTCCTGGCGGCAGGCCTGGTGGAGCGGCGCGACGCGCTGGTGAACTGGGACCCGGTGGACCAGACGGTGCTGGCCAACGAGCAGGTGGTGGACGGGCGCGGCTGGCGTTCCGGGGCGGTGGTCGAGACCAGGCGGCTGAGCCAGTGGTTCCTGCGCATCACCGCGTTCGCGCCGGAGCTGCTGTCGGCGCTGGACGGGCTCGACCAGTGGCCGGAGCGGGTGCGCCTGATGCAGGCGCACTGGATCGGCCGCAGCGAAGGGGCCCGCGTGCGCTTCCCGTTGACCGACGCGCGCGCGGCGCAAGCGGTCGGGGCGGAGGTGGAGGTATACACCACGCGGCCGGACACGCTGTTCGGGATGTCGTTCCTGGCGGTGGCGGCAGAGCATCCGCTGGCGGCGCATGTCGCGTCGGGCGATCCGGCGGCGGCGGCGTTCGTGGCAGAATGCCGCAGCCTCGGCACCAGCGAGGCGGCGGTCGAGAGCGCCGAGAAGCGGGGATACGATACCGGGCTCAGGGTGGCGCACCCGTTCATGCCGGGCACGAGCTTCCCGGTGTGGATCGCCAACTTCGTGCTGATGGACTACGGCACCGGGGCGGTGTTCGGATGCCCGTGCGGCGACCAGCGCGACCTGGACTTCGCGCGCAAGTACGGGCTCGACGTGCCGGTGGTGGTGCTGCCACCGGGCGAGCGGGCGGAAGAGTTCGCGATCGGCACGGTGGCGCAGGACGGGCCGGCCACGCTGATCAACTCGGGCTTCCTGGACGGGATGTCGGCCGAGGACGGCAGGCGGGCGGCCATCGCGCGGCTGGAAGCCGAGGGTACCGGGCACGGCGTGGTGAACTGGCGGCTGCGCGACTGGGGCATCTCGCGCCAGCGCGCCTGGGGCTGCCCGATCCCGATCATCCATTGCCGGGATTGCGGCGCGGTGCCGGTGCCGGACGAGCAGCTGCCGGTGCGGCTGCCGGACGGGCTCGACTTCGCCCGGCCGGGCAACGCGCTGGACCATCATCCGAGCTGGAAGCACGTTTCCTGCCCGCGCTGCGGCGCCGCCGCCACCCGGGAAACCGACACCTGCGACACCTTTGTCGACAGCTCGTGGTATTTCGCGCGCTTCACCGCGCCGCATGCCGGCACGCCCACAATGCGGGCGGCGGCGGATGGCTGGCTGCCGGTGGACCAGTACGTGGGCGGCATCGAGCACGCGATCCTGCACCTGCTGTATGCGCGCTTCTTCACCCGGGCGATGCAGCGCACCGGGCATCTCGGGCTGGACGAGCCGTTCCGGCGGCTGTTCACGCAAGGCATGGTCAACCACGAAACGTTTCGCGACGCCGAGGGCGGCTGGCTGTATCCGGAACAGGTGGAGCGCAGCGGCCACGGCGCCACCCGGCGCGACACCGGGGCCGCGGTGCAGGTCGGCCGCGTCGAGAAGATGTCGAAGTCGAAGCGCAACACCGTGTCGCCGGAAGCGATCATCGACCGGTTCGGCGCCGACACCGCGCGCTGGTTCGTGCTGTCGGACAGCCCGCCGGAGCGGGACATGGAGTGGACCGAGGCCGGGGTCGCCGGAGCGGCGCGGTTCGGGCAACGGCTGTTCCGGCTGGTGACGGCGATCGCGGACACGACGCGGCCGGGAGACGTGCCGGCCTCCTCCGGCGAGGCGGCGGATGCGCTGCGCCGCGCCACCCACCGCACGATCGCCGCGGTGAGCGAGGCGCTGGACGGGTTCGCCTTCAACGTGGCCGTGGCCCGGCTGCACGAGCTGGGCGGCGCGTTGGCGGAGGCGGCGGGGCACGAGGCGGCGCCGGACCTCGACTGGGCGCGCCGGGAAGCCGCGTTGTCGCTCTGCCTGCTGACGGCGCCGATGATGCCGCATCTGGCCGAGGAGATGCTGGCACTGCTGGAGCCGCAAGGTGCGATGGCGGCACTCAGGCCGTGGCCGGAGGCGGATCCGGCGCTGCTGGCGGCGCGAAGCGTCACCATCGCGGTGCAGGTGATGGGCCGCCTGCGCGGCACCATCGAGGCGCTGCCGGACCAGGCGGCGGACACGGTGATCGCGGCGGCGGAAGCGGAGCCGAACGTGTCCCGCCTGCTGGAAGGCCGGCGCGTGGTCAAGCGCATCCACGTGCCGAACCGCATCGTCAACTTCGTGGTGGTGGGATGAGGCTGGTCCGCCTCGCCGCCCGGCTGGCGCCGGGGATGCTGCTCGCCGTTCTCGGGGGATGCGGCTTCCATCCGCTTTATGGCGCCCGCGACCAGTCGGCGGTGGCCGAGCTGCCAGACATCTTCGTGCAGCCGATCGGGGACCGCAGCGGCCAGGAGCTGCGCCTGGCGCTGCAGCAGCGGCTGGCCGGCACCAGCGACGCGGCGCCGGAGGGGTACACCCTGGCCGTGTCCTATTCCATCGCCGGGGAAGCAGTCGGCATCAACGGCGACAACAGCTCGTCCCGCACCAGGCTGGTGGGGCGGGCGCACTGGGTGCTGGCGTCGGTGTCGCCGTCGGCGGTCCCGGTGACCAGCGGCGATGCCCGGGTGGTGGACGGGTTCAACGTCATCAACGAGCAGTACTTCGCCAGCACCCTCGCCACCGAGACGACGCAGCAGCGGCTGGCCGGCAACCTCGCCGACATCGTCACCGAGCAGCTCGCGACCTGGTTCACCAACCACAAGCCGCCGTCCGCCGCGCCGGCGCATCCGGTGGCGGCGCCGACCCTGGCGCCGAGCAACGTTCCGGGCGACTCCGACCAGTCGCCGCTCACGGCACCCGGCGAGGACGGCCTGCCGGCCAGCGCGATCGGGCGCGGCCCGCTCAATCCCTAGCCCCGGATGAAGGTCGACGCGCGCCAGGTGGCCCGGGTGTTGTCGGCGCCGGGGGCGCTTCGGGCGATCCTGCTGCACGGCGAGGATGCCGGGCTGATACGCGAGCGCGCGGCGGAAGCGGTGCGGGCGGCGGCGGGCACGGTCGACGACCCGTTCCGGCTCGCCACCCTGGGGCGCGATGCGCATGACCGGCTGGAAGAGGAGGTGGGCGCGCTGTCGCTGACGGGCGGCCGGCGGGTGGTGTGGGTCCGGGAAGCCGGCGACGCGCTGGCGGCACCATTGAAGCGGGCGCTGGGCGGGTCCGGCGACACGCTGGTGGTGCTGGAAGGACCGGGCCTGGCGGGGCGCTCGAAGCTGCGTGCGCAGGTGGAGGCGATGCCGGACGGGGCCGCCATCGCCTGCTATCCGGAGGAAGGCCGCGCGCTGGAAGCGCAGGTGGAGCGGATGCTGGGCGCGCAGGGGGTGCGGATCGATCCGGACGCGCTGGCGTGGCTGTGCGCGCGGCTCGGCGCGGACCGCGGGGCGACGCGCGGCGAGGTGGAGAAGCTGGTGCTGTATGCGGGCGATGCGGGGCGCATCGCGCTGGACGACGCGATGGCCTGCACGGGCGATGCCGCCAGCGCCTCGCTGGACGACGCCGCGTTCGCCGCGACCGCCGGGGACCGTGCCGGCGCCGACCTCGCCATCGAGCGCAGCCTCGGCGAGGGGGTCAGCCCGGTGGCGGTGGCGCGCGCCCTGCTCGGGCACCTGCACCGGCTGCGGCAGGCGAGGCTGCTGATGGAGCAAGGCGGGCAAAGCGCCGCGTCGGCGATGCGCGCGATGCGGCCGCCGGTGTTCTTCAAGCGGACGGACGCGTTCGGGCGGGCCTTGTCGTTGTGGGACGCGGCGGCGCTGCTGCGCGCGGCGGAGCAGACGCAGGCGCTGGAGCTCGCCTGCAAGCAGACCGGCGCCCCGGACCTGCTGCTGTGCCGGCGGCATGTGGCCGTGCTCGCCGGGCAGGCGCGCCCGCGCCGCTGAGGTTGCCGCGGAGGCCGGAGTTGCCGTATAGGCTCGAACCGGTTGTCCGCGTAGCTCAGCAGGATAGAGCACAGGATTCCTTGTCACCAACTGGG
>CAXTCK010000005.1:0-6150 GCA_964242425.1 uncultured Acetobacteraceae bacterium
CTGTGCGTCGGCATCGCGGCGCTGGTGTACATGACGCGGCTGACCATCGCCAACCCGATCCTGGGCGTGGGCTTCGAGCTGAACGCCATCGCGGCCGTGATCATCGGCGGCACCAGCCTGTCCGGCGGTCGCGGCTCGCTGGTCGGCACCCTGCTGGGGGCGGCGATCATCGGCGTGCTGGCCAACGGGCTGATCCTGATGGGCGTGACCGACTTCGTGCGGCAGATCATCACCGGGCTGGTGATCATCGGCGCGGTGATCCTGGACTCCTACCGCGCCCGGCTGGCGGCGCGCGGCAACGCTTGAGCGGTCAGGCGCCGACCCGCTGCCGCGCCGTCATGAACCGGCCGTCCGGCGCGCGCGACGGCGCGAAGCGCGCGAAGCCGATCGGCGGCATGCCGGAATAGATCGCCTCCATGCCGCCGCCGATGCGGTAGGTCTCGTGCCAGATGCCGCCGGCGCGCGGGTTGCGGGCGAAGTCGCCCCACCAGCCCTTGTGCCGCGCCGCCCGGGTGAAGGCTTCCAGGCTGTCGAAGTCGCGCCAGTACTGCCGGAAGCCGGGATGCAGCAGGCCGAACATCATGCCCTCGTGCGACAGCAGCCCGTCCGGCGGGCTGGTGCGGATCTCCTGCAGGCCGCGCCCGATCCGCAGCATGCTGCGCAAGCCCGCGAGGCTGTTGGCGCGGTAGCCGAGGTAGATCACGACCAGGTCCGGATAGCCGGACAGGTCGACGGAGCGCCGGTCGTAGGCCATGTTCCCGTTCCTCCCGGTGGTGGCGGTTCGCATCAGCCGATCATCACGGTTTCGGTCGACAGCATGAACGCGCAGGCGTGCAGGTCGAGGAACCGTGCCTCGTCAGGCCTGATGGACGCCATGTAATCGTCGGACGTGAACACTGTTCGCAAGCCGTCCACGTCGTCGGCCCAGATCTCGGTGAGGCCGTCGAACCCGGCATCGGGCAGGCCGGGCATCGGCAACGGCAGCGTATGCGACTGCACGTAGCGCCGGACGTGCTCGCGCACCGCGGGAAGCGCGCAGAACAACGGCGCATGGGTGTGCCGGTGGTAGTCGACAAAGGCGTCGTGGCTCATCGACGGGTGGCGTCGCAGCAGGATGGTGAACTTGACCATGACGTTCTCCAGGTTCGAACAACGGCCTGTCGCGGCGGAGCCCTTGTTTACAGCGCATACATAGGGCATTTGCTTACAGTGTCAACATCGCGGCGCTATCATCACGGCGAGCTGGGCCCGGCCCTGCTCGCGTCGGCCCTTGCCCTGCTGGCGGAGAACGGCGTCGAGGCGCTGTCGCTGCGCGAGGTGGCGCGGCGCGCGGGGGTGTCGGCGATGGCGCCGTATCGCCACTACGCGGACAAGAACGCGCTAGTCGCGGCGGTGGCGGCGCACGGCTTCGGCGCCCTGGGCGACGCTCTGCGCGCCGCCGACCGGTCCGCACCGCCCGGAGACGCGCTGGTGGCGCAGGCGGTGGCCTATGTGCGCTACGCGCTGGCCAACCCGATGCTGTTCCGCCTCATGTTCGGGGCGAAGCGGCCCGACGCGCCGTCCGACCCCGTCCTCCAGGCGGTCGCGGGGGCGACCTATGCCGTGCTGTCGGACCGGGTGGCGGCGGACACGCCGGCGGGCGGCGACCGGGACGCGCGCACGATTGGCTGCTGGTCGCTGGTGCACGGCCTGGCGTTGTTGTTCCTGGACGGCGAGATACGCTGGCGGCTGGACGACGGGGACGACGCGATCACGCGCCGGGTGGCGACCGCCATGCTCGGCCTGCCTGGAGGAGCGGCCGCCGCACCGTCGCCGGGCGGGAGCGGGACGCGATGAACCGCAGGCAGCGCCGGGCACAGGGCGGCGCGCGGGCGGACCATGCCGACGCCGCGTCGGGCCTGTTCGCGGACGCGGTCCGGCATCACCAGGCCGGACAAGCGGAGCAGGCCGGAGCCCTGTATGGCCGGGTGCTGGCGCTGGCGCCGCGCCACGCCGACGCGCTGCATTTGTCCGGCCTGCTCGCCCTTGACGCCGGACAACACGACCGCGCCCGGGAGCTGATCGGCCGGGCGATACGCGTCGACCCCGACAAGGCGCCGTTCCACCTCAACCTGGGCCACGCGCTGGCCGCCCTGCATCGGCACGACGCGGCGACCCGCGCCTACCGCGACGCCATACGGCTCCGGGAAGACTATCCTGCCGCGCATCTTGGCCTCGGCAACGCCTTGCAGGAAGCGGGCCGGCCTGCGCAGGCCGTCGCCGCGTTCGAGGCCGCCCTGCGCATCGAGCCCGGCTTCGCCGACGCGCACGCCAATCTCGGCGTGGCGCTGAAGCAGCTGGGACGCTTCGACGAGGCCCTTGCAGCGCTGGAGGCCGCGATCCGCCTGCGGCCGGACGCGGCGGAAACGCACTTCAACCTGGCGAACGCCTTGGCCGCGTCGGGACGGTTCGACCAGGCGGTCGCCGCCTACGACGCCGTTCTGCGGCTCCGGCCGGATTTCGCCGAGGCGCACTGCAACCTCGGCAACGTCCTGGCCGACGCGGGACGGGCGGAGGACGCGGTGATCGCCTACCGCGCCGCGATCGCTTGCAGGCCGGACTACGCCGACGCCCATGCCGGCCTCGGCAACGCCCTCGGCACCACCGGGCAGCTGGGCGAGGCGATCGCGGCGCAGCAGGCCGCCATCCGGCTCGGGCCCGGCATCGCCAGGGCGCACTCCAACCTGGGAAACCTGCTCAAGGACGCGGGCCGGTTCGACGAGGCCCTGCGCGTCTACGAGACCGCGATCCGCCTCGACCCCGGCTTCGTTGACGCCCGGTCCAACCTGCTGATGACCCTGCACTACCGTCCTGAGCCCGCACCCGGCGCGCTCCGGGCCGCGGTGCGGCACTACGCGGCCGCGGTGGAGCGGCCCGGCCAGCCCCCGGTGTTCGGCAACGACCCCGATCCGGACCGAAGGCTGCGCATCGGCTACGTGTCGGGCGATCTCGGCCCGCACCCGGTCGGGCACCTGCTGAGGCCGGTGCTGCGCCATCACGACCGCCTGACGGTGGAGGTGACCTGCTACGACACCCATCCGCACCGGGGACCGGTCGCGGACGCGCTGCGCCAAACGTCGGACCGGTGGCGCAGCCTGGTCGGGCTGCCGGACGAGGCGGCGGCGGCCTTGATCGCGGCGGACGGGATCGACATCCTGGTGGACCTGTCCGGCCACACGGCGGGCAACCGCTTGCCGTTGTTCGCGCGCAGGGCGGCGCCGCTGCAGGCGAGCTGGCTCGGCTACTGGGGAACCACCGGGCTGTCCGGCATGGACGCGATCCTGTCGGACGCCGACACGATCCCGTTCGGACGGGAAGGCGACTACAGCGAGCTTGTGGTCCGCCTGCCCGGCTCGCGCTTCTGCTTCGCCCCGATCGACGGCGCGCCCCTGCCCGCCGAGCCGCCCTGCACCCGGGGCCGTCCGCCCACCTTCGGCAGCTTCAACAACCTGGCCAAGGTCGGGCCGGACGTGGTGCGGCTGTGGGCGCGGTTGCTGCACGCGGCACCCGGGTCGCGCCTGCTGCTGAAATGGAAGTCGCTGCGCGACCACGACATGCGCCGGGACCTGGCGACGCGGTTCGCCGAGCTCGGCATCGGGGCGGAGCGGCTGGAGCTTCGCGGCGAGTCCTCGCACCAGGCGACGCTGGAGCAATGGGGCGACGTCGACGTCGGCCTGGACCCGTTCCCGTTCTCCGGCGGCCTGACCAGCTGCGACGCGTTGTGGATGGGCGTGCCGGTGGTGACGCTGCCCGGCGACGCGCCGCAGTCGCGTCAGACCGCCGGGCTGCTCGGGGCGATCGGCATCACCGGCTGGGTCGCCCGCTCGCCGGACGAGTACGTGTCGATCGCGCGGCACCTCCTGTCCGACCCGGAGCAGCTGCGGCGCACCCGGCACACGCTGCGCCACCGCATGGCCGCCTCGCCCTTGTGCGACGCCACGTCGTTCACGCTCGGGCTGGAGGAAGCGTTTCGCGCGATGTGGCGCCGGTGGTGCGACGTGCGCCGTGGCACGTCGATCCCGCGGGCGTGACAGGCACCGTCGTGAACATTGTTCACGACAGGGCGCCGGGTGGACCGCGCCCGGCGCCGGTGAGATCATCCGGCGAAACGAACCACGCGGGCGGCGGCTGACGGATGGCAGGGCTGGACACGATCATCGGCATCGACCTGGGCACCACCAACAGCCTGGCCGCGGTCTGGCGCGACGGTGCCGCGATCCTGATCCCCAACGCCCTCGGCGCCGTGCTGACCCCGTCCGCGGTCAGCCTGGCCGACGACAACACCACCCTGGTCGGGCAGGCGGCGCGCGACCGGCTGTCCACGCGGCCGGACCGCAGCGTCGCCTCGTTCAAGCGCGCCATGGGCACCGGCCACGTGTTCGAGCTGGGGCGACAACCGTTCCGCGCCGAGGAGCTGTCCGCCCTGGTGCTGCGGTCGCTCAAGGAGGACGCGGAACGGTTTCTGGGCGTGCCGGTCGGGGACGCGGTGATCACCGTGCCGGCCTATTTCAGCAACGCCCAGCGGCGCGCCACGGAGGCGGCGGGGCAGCTCGCGGGCCTGCGCGTCCGTCGCCTGCTGAACGAGCCCACCGCCGCCGCCATGGCGTACGGGCTGCACAGCGACGCGGCGGAGGAGCGCATCCTGGTGCTGGACCTCGGCGGCGGCACCTTCGACGTGTCGATCCTGGAGGTGTTCGAGGGCGTGATGGAGGTGCGCGCCACCGCCGGCGACAACCGCCTCGGCGGCGACGACTTTTCCGCGGTGCTGATGGGAGGCTTCATGGCCGCCGTGGGCCAGGCGGCCGGCCTGCCGCCCCTGCACGACGAGCACGGCGAGGTGCGCGGCACGCTTCGGCGCGCGGCCGAGGTCGCCAAGCGCGCCCTGACCGCGGGGCACGAGCACGAGATGGTGCTGGTGCACGATGGGCAGGCGCTCGGCTGGCCGGTGACGCGCGACGGGTTCGAGGCGCTGGCGCAGCCGCTGCTGGCGCGGCTGCGCGCGCCGGTGGAGCGGGCGATCCGGGATGCACGGCTCCGGCCGGACCAGATCAGCCACCTGGTGCTGGCCGGCGGCGCCACGCGCATGCCGATGGTGCGACGCCTGGCAGCCCAGCTGTTCGACCGCTTCCCGGTGGCGAGCGTGGACCCGGACGAGGTGGTGGCGCGCGGCGCCGCCGTTCAGGCCGGGCTGGTGGCGGAGGATGCAGCCCTGTCCGACCGGGTGATGACGGACGTGGCGCCGTTCACCCTGGGGGTGGAGGTGGCCCGGTCGCGCAACGGCACGGTGCTGCTGGACGGGCTGTTCTCGCCGCTGATCGAGCGCAACACGGTGATCCCCGCCAGCCGTTCCACCACGCTCACCGCCACGCGCGACTACCAGAAGCACATCGTGCTGAAGGTGTACCAGGGCGAGGGCCGGCTGGTGCGCGACAACATCTTCCTGGGCGAGCTGTCGGTGCCGATCCCGCTCGACAAGGCAGGCGCGCAGCCGGTGGAGGTGCGCTTCACCTATGACAGCAGCGGGCTGCTGGAGGTGGACGCGCTGGTGAAGAGCACCGGGCTGCGGCGCTTGGTGGTGATCGAGAACCAGCCGGGCGTGCTGGGCGCCGACGAGATCGCGGCGCGCCTGCGCAAGCTGGCGCCCTTGAAGGTCAACCCGCGCGAGCAGGCGGAGAACGTGGCGGTGATCGCCCGGGCCGAACGGCTGTATGGCGAGCGGCTGGCGGAGGAACGCGAAGCGGTGGCGGCGGCGCTGGACCAGTTCCTCCTGCTGCTCGACCGCCAGGACCCGGTGGAGATCGCGGCTGCGCGGACCGGCCTTTCGGCCTGGCTCGACGGCATCGACACCACGGTGTTCTGAACGGGACGGATCGGTGATGGCAGGCATCTGGGACGAGCTCGGCATCAGCCAGACGGTTGACGCGTCGGCGATCCGGCGCGCCTACGCGGTCCGGCTCAAGGCGGTGCGCCCCGATGCCGACCCGCAGGGCTTCGCCCGGTTGCGCCAGGCCTACGAGCGCGCCCTGGCAGGCGCCGGAACCGGTGCGACGCAGCCGACACCGGCGAGGCCGGCATTCGCGGCGGCCAGACCGGAGGCGCCTGGTCCTGAGG
>CAXTCK010000005.1:6250-42467 GCA_964242425.1 uncultured Acetobacteraceae bacterium
ACACCGGCGAGGCCGGCATTCGCGGCGGCCAGACCGGAGGCGCCTGGTCCTGAGGCACCCAGTTCTGAGGCACCCAGGCCTGAGGCGCCCGGTCCTGCCGCACCCGAACCGCGGACGCCCGAACCTGCTGCAAGCCCGCCTGTCGCGCGCCCAGCTGCGGCACGCCCACTTGAAGCAGCCGCGCCGGAACCGACCGCGCCTGCATTCGCCACACCCAGGCCTGTCGCGCGCCCAACTGCGGCGGCCTCGCCTGCGGCGGCCCAGGCCGGCATCGATCGTTTGCCGCAGTCGGCGCTGCCTCCGCCGCCACGACCGGCGCCCGACCCGCTGGCGGAGCACCTGCGCCGATGCGACGTTCTGGCGGCGGCGGACTGGCTGGCGACCGCGCGCGTCGCCGGCGCGCTGACCCTGTCGCAGGACCTGGTGCTGGCCGATCGGCTCGGCTGGGCCATGGCACAGGACCGCACCCTGCCGGCCGACGCGGTGCGCGCCGCGGCGGGGCGGCTCGGCTGGCCGGACGACGTGTCCGCCGAATGGGCGGGCGCGTTGCGGGCGCGGCTGGGCGCCGAGCGCTGGCTCGACACCCTTCGCCGCGACGCCGCTTCCCGGAAGCGCTGGCTGGGCCAGGCGGTGCCGATCGTCGCCCGGATCATGCTCGGGCGCGGCCGGCTCGGCTTCGGCATGATCATGGCCGGCGACCCGCGGCTGAAGCAGCGATACGGGGAGTACTGGCTGCACGCTCCCGTGGTGGGCGACCAGTTCGACCCGGCCCGCGCGGAGGCGATCCGGCGGCTGCTGAACCCGGGGCCGCGTCCGCTGGTCGGCGTGCTGGGCGGCCTGTGCGCCGTGTTCGCCTTTTCCTGGTTCGTGGGCAACGGCGCGGCGGAGATCGATCCCCGGCTGCAGGACGGCGTGACCGGGGCGACCGCTTTCCTCGTGCTGGTGTTCCTGGCCAGCAAGCGCCGGCGGGACTGGCTGGAGCGCATGGCGGCCCGCCTGCGGCGACGCTAGCGCGGCGTGCCGGACAGGGCTCCCGGGGCCCGAACCGATCAGCCGAACCGCCGGCACAGGTCGATCCACGGCTGCAGGATGGCGTTTCCGGTGCGGTCGCGCGCTGGTCCTGGTGGCGTTCCGGTCCAGCCGGCGGCGGCAAACGTGGCTGCAGCGGCTGCTGGCGCGGCTGAACCGGAAGGTGGCGTGGCCCTCGCCCTTTCGGAGCCGGACCGGGAGCCGAAGCGTCGGGCTCAGTTCCTTGCGAGCCCGGCGGCGATCTCGGCCGAGGCCCAGTCGATGAAGCTGCGCACGCGCGGCGAAAGCTGCCGTCCTTCCCCGTAGAGCAGGTAGACCGGGCTGTCGGTGGGCGGGTGGTCCGGCAGCACCTCGACCAGCCCGCCGGTCCGGAGGTCGTCCGCGACGCGGTAGCGCGGCACCTGCACCAGCCCGAAGCCGAGCCGGGCCAAGCCGGCGTTGGTCGCCGTCGCGGACACGGTGACGGAAACCGGGAGCGACACCCTGTGCACGCCGCCATCCACCTGGAACTCCAGCGGCATCACCGTGCGCGTGGCGGTGGACACGAAGCCGATCATGCGGTGGCCGTCGAGGTCGTAGGGCGAGAACGGCACGCCGTGCCGCGCGAGGTAGGCGGGGCTGGCGAAGGTGCCCTCCCGGAGCACGCCGAGCCTGCGCCCGACCAGCCCGCTATCGGCCGGGATGCCGACGCGTATGGCGCAGTCCACGCCCTCGGCGACCAGGTCGACCAGCCGGTCGCCCTCGCCGATGTGCAGCCGGATGCCGGGAAAGCGCTCAAGGAAGCCCGGCAGCCCGGGCAGGAGGTAGTGCCGGGCGAACCTGCCGTGGACGTCGATGCGGAGCGGGCCGGCCGGCACCGTCCGGATGGCCGCGGCGTCGGCGTCCTCGATCGCGGACAGGATCGCCAGGCAGCGGCGATAATAGTCCTCGCCTTCCGCGGTCAGGGTCATCCTGCGCGTGGTCCGCGTCAGCAGGCGGACGCCGAGGTGGCGCTCGAGCTGCTGCACCGCTTCGGTGGTGCGCGACCGCGGCAGCTGGAGGTCGGACGCCGCCAGCGCGAAGCTGCGCCGCTCGACCACGCGGGTGAAAGCCTGCATGGCGTCGATACGGTCCACACGTTGTTCCAGTTTTCCAATCAATGAAGACCGGGTTATCCCTCTAAACCGCGCCAGTTCCAAGCCGTAGTCTGTGCTGCAACAGTTGAGGAACACGCCATCATGACCGACACGCAGCGATGCGCCATCGTCACCGGCTCGTCCAAAGGCATCGGCGCCGCCATCGCGGAACGGCTGGCGCGGGACGGGCTGGCAGTGGTGGTCAACTACGCCAGCAACGCCGGGGAGGCCGACGCGCTGGTGACCCGGATCAAGGCTGCCGGCGGGCAGGCGATCGCGGTCAAGGCGGACGTGAGCGATCCGGCGGCGGTCGCGGCGCTGTTCGACCGGGCCATCGAGGCGTTCGGCGGCGTCGACGTGCTGGTCAACAACGCCGGGATCATGAAGCTGGCTCCGGTCACGGCCACCGAGGACGCCGCGTTCGACCGGCACGTCGCCATCAACCTCAAGGGCGCCTTCAACGGCCTGCGCGAGGCGGCGCGGCGCCTGCGCGACAACGGGCGCATCGTCAGCCTGTCGTCCAGCGTGGTCGGGCTGTACCAGCCGACCTATGCGGCCTATGCGGCGACCAAGGGTGCCGTGGAGGCGATGACTCACATCCTGGCCAAGGAGCTGGGAGGACGCGGCATCACGGTCAACGCCGTGGCGCCGGGCCCGGTCGCGACCGAGCTGTTCCTCGGCGACAAGTCGGAGGAGCAGGTCGCGGCGGTCACGAAGATGATCCCGCTCGGACGGCTGGGCGAGCCGTTGGACATCGCGCGCGCCGTGGCGTTCCTGGTCGGCCCCGATGGCGGCTGGGTCAACGGCCAGGTGCTTCGCGCCAATGGCGGGGTGGTGTGATGGCGGGTTCCGCGAGCCAGGTCTGCCTGGTCACCGGCGCGTCGGGCGGCTTCGGCCGCATGATCGCGGACGCGCTCGCCCGGGCCGGGCACGTCGCCTACGCGTCCATGCGCGACCTTTCCGGCCGCAATGCGCACCGGGCCGAGGAGGTCGCGGCCTGGTCTCGCGACAACAACGCCGACCTGCGGGCGGTCGAGCTGGACGTGCAGTCGGAAAGGTCGGCCGGTGCGGCGGTGGACCGGATCATGACCGAGCACGGGCGGCTGGACGTGCTGGTGCACAACGCCGGGCACATGGTGTACGGGCCGAGCGAGAGCTTCACGCCGGAGCAGCTGGCCGAGCTCTACGACATCAACGTGCTGGGCTGCCAGCGGGTGAACCGGGCGGTGCTGCCGCACATGCGGGGTGCCGGGCGCGGCCTGCTGGTGTGGATCGGCTCCAGCAGCGTGGCGGGCGGCGTGCCGCCGCTGCTCGGACCCTATTTCGCCGCCAAGGCGGGCATGGACGCGCTAGCGGTGGCCTATGCCCGGGAGCTGGCGCCGCTCGGCATCGAGACCAGCATCGTGGTGCCTGGCGCCTTCACCACCGGCACCAACCATTTCGCCAATGCTGGCGAGCCGGAGGACCAGGCCCGTGCCCGGGACTACACGCGCAGCTGGCCGGACGGGTTCGCCGAGCGCGTGAAGGAAGCGCTCGCCGGCACCGTGCCGGAGGACGCCGACCCGGCCGAGGTGGCGCGCGCCGTGGCGGCGGTGGTCGCGTCACCCCATGGCCAGCGCCCCTTCCGCGTGGTGGTCGATCCCGCCGAGGACGGCGCGGCCGTTTCCTATGCGGTGATCGACCGCGTGCGCGAGCAGTTCCTCGACCGGATCGGGTTCGCCGAGCTGCGTCGTCCGGCGAGCACCAGGCGCGGGGGCACCGCGCCTGCCTGAACGACAGGCACACGCGTGCCGCGTGTCGCGGCACGCGCAACCATCGCCGTGATCGACGGCATCATCCAGCCTCAAGGAGCTTTCCATGCCTTTCGCCAACTTCAAGGTGCCGCAGGCCGCGCTGTCGAAGGCCCAGAAGGAGGACCTGATCCACCGGACCACCTCCTTGTTCGCCGAATACTTCGGCGAGGCGGTCCGCCCCACCACCATGGTGCTGATCGAGGAGGTCCCTGATGGTGGCTACGGCCGCGCCGACGAGGTGTTCGTCATCCCCGACGCGCACCGGGCCAAGGACGGCTGAAACGGCCGGTCGCGCTAGCCCGTTGTTTCGTCGAGCATCTTCGTTCGATCGACCGATCCGATTCGATCGGATGATGCCCTAGCCGGTTTCCACCACGATCGCGGTGACGTTGTCGCGCCTTGCGTCGCATCGCCGTCTTGCTGAGGCCGTCGCTGCACAAAAGGAAACGGTCGAACGGCAGCAGCTGGCCCACGCGCTTGTCCAGCACCAGCGGGGAGCGGCCGGCGCCGATCGCGCGGGTGATGACGTGGGCCTGGGGGTGGTTCTCGGCTTCCGACGACTCGATGGGTCCCGGTGTCCACCATCGAGCTGGTTCAGCAGCCGGAACACGCCGGTGATGGGCTCGGCCTGGCCGGTCGGGCCGGTCAGCGCGCGGCAGTGCTGGTCAATCTGGCTACCGGGCGGCGCGGCCGCGGTGCCCGAGCGGCGGCAGCGACGGGGGCGCATCCGGGCCGGCGGATGCCTCGGCATGGCCCTGCTCGTTGAAGGCGATCCAGTGGATCTGCGCGGCGGCGGTGAAGCAGGCGCCGGTGAAGGTCAGCTTCACCCCGGTCTTGATCGCAGCCGCGGCGATCAAGCTCGGCATGGACGCGAGCGGCACCACCGAGCCGACCAGCTGCCCGCCGCGCGTCGCGAGCTTGGTCGCCTTGACGACCTCGAGAAGGTGGCACCAGTCCTGCACCGTGCGCGCCTCGCGATACTGCATCACGATAAAGCCGAGCCGCGCCATGCAGAACGGTCAGGGCGGTGGCCTGGCCGTGGTGGATCGTGCCCGGGATGTTCACGCCCGCCGTCGGCGGCGCCAGGCTGAGAAGGTTGCCGAGCGCCTGGAAGGCGCTGCCGCCCAGCTTCTTCCAGCGGCGGCTGCTCAGGTAGCTCTGCGTCACCGGGCTGGGAACGCCGGACGCCGCGTCGAACTTGGCGAATAACGGGTTGCGCTTGTCCGACAGCTTCTTCAGCGCCTCCTCGCCCACGCTTTCGCTCAGCTTGGACCCGTCCACCACCGCCTGCGTGCCATACGCGGCCGTCTTCAACGGCAGGCCGTAGGCGCCCTCCAGGGCCGAGGTGATGACCGTCGATACCTGCAGGATGATGTCGTAGGTGTCGGCCTGCTGCTCCTGCCTGCCCGGCACGACGCCCGTCCCCCTGGTAGGCGGGCCGGCTGGAAACCTGAGGCAGCCTCGGCAGCGAAAGCTTGACCATCCTGGGAAAGCGTTCCCGGACGTGGCGGTGTGAGCAGGTCTGCCTAGAGAACGGTGGCGCAGCCGGGCAGCGCGGCGCGGCGGGTTTACCGAATCATCATCGTGCCGGCCGGCACAACGCCGCCCCGGGATCGGCCTTGCGAGCGGGCGGGGGTTCTGCTCAAAGCCGCTGGTGCGTCATCCCGCATCCACTTCCTTCCCGCCCGCAGCGCCATACGGCCGCGACGCTTGAGCGCGGCGCCGTTGTCCGAGCAGGACGGGCTGCCGGTTCCCCGACGCTATTGGGCGATGCTCGCGGTGGCGCTCGCCGTCACCATGGCCGTGCTCGACGGCGCCATCGCCAACGTGGCGCTGCCCACCATCGCGGTCGATCTTCACGCGACGCCCGCCGCGTCGATCTCGGTCGTCAACGCCTACCAGCTGGCGGTCACCGTCAGCCTGCTGCCGCTGGCCTCGCTGGGCGAGATCCTCGGCTACGCGCGCGTCTACCGGATCGGCCTGTTGTTGTTCACGCTCGCGTCGCTGGTGTGCGCGCTGTCGGACTCGCTGCTCACCCTGACCGCCGCGCGCATCGTGCAGGGCTTCGGCGCCGCCGGCGTCATGAGCATCAACGTCGCCCTGATCCGCTTCATCTATCCGCGACGCCTGCTCGGCCGCGGCATGGGCCTCAATGCCATGATGGTCGCCATCTCGGCGGCGCTCGGCCCCACCGTCGCGGCCGCGATCCTGTCGGTCGCGAGCTGGCCCTGGCTGTTCGCGATCAACGTGCCGATCGGCGTGGCATCACTGGCGACGGCGTTGTGGAGCCTGCCGAACCCGCCACGCGCCACGCACCGCTTCGACTGGCGCAGCGCCCTGCTGAGCGCTGCCACCTTTGGCCTGCTGATCGCCATCATCGACCGCGCCGGCCACGGCATCGGCCTGCCGGCCCTGCTCGCCCTAGCCGCGGTGACGATCCTGTGCGGCACCGCGCTGGTGCGTCGACAGCTCGGCCGCCCGGCGCCGCTGCTGCCGCTGGACCTGCTTCGCATCCCGGTGTTCGCCTTGTCGATCGGCACCTCGGTCGCCGCCTTCACGGCACAGATGCTGGCCTTCGTGTCGCTGCCGTTCTTCATCCAGGGCACGCTGCACCGGTCCGCGGTGCAGACCGGCCTGCTGCTGACCCCCTGGCCGCTGGCGCTCGCGGTGCTCGCCCCGTTGTCCGGCCGGTTGTCCGACCGTTATCCCGCCGGCCTGCTGGGCGGGCTCGGCCTGCTGGTCCTGGCGACCGGGCTGGTGCTGGTGGTGTGGCTGCCGGCGCGGCCGACCGACATCGCCCTGGTGTGGCGGCTGGCCCTGTGCGGCATCGGCTTCGGCCTGTTCCAGACCCCGAACAACCGCGCCATGCTCCAGGCGGCACCGCGCGCGCGCTCGGGCGGCGCCGGCGGCATGCTGTCCACCGCCCGCCTGCTCGGCCAGACCCTGGGTGCCGCACTGGTAGCGACCCTGTTCTCGCTGCTGCCCGGGCGCGGCACGACCATGTCGGTCGCGGTCGCCGCCGGCTTCGCGCTGCTGGCCGCGATCGTCAGCCTGCTCCGGCTGAACCTCAAGCGGCCGGAGGACGATGGTGCGGCATCCTGACGAGCGGCCGTTGTTCTATCTGGCGGGTCCGGACGTGTTCGCTCCCGACGCCTCCGCGCGCGGCACGGCGTTGCAGGCGCTGTGCACGGCGGCCGGCGCCACCGGCCTGTTCCCGATCGACAACGACACCGTGAACGCTGTTCACGATCCGGGCGCCATACGCGACGCCAACATGGCCATGATCGGCCGCTGCGATGCCGTGATCGCCAACATGACGCCGTTCCGCGGCCCGTCCATGGATCCCGGCACCGCCTATGAGATGGGCGCCGCCTCCGCCCTGGGAAAGCTTGTGGTCGGCTACACCACCGACGGGCGACCGCTGGTCGAGCGGGTGTCGGCCGCCATGGCGGTGTCGCGGGGACCGGACGGCGTGCTGCGGGACGACCGCGGCATGGCGGTGGAGGAGTTCGCGGTGCCGCTGGTCGACAACCTGATGATGGCCTGCGGCGTGGCGGACCTGTTTGGCAGCGCGTCGGACGCGATCGACTTCGCCGTCACCCGCCTGCGTGCCGGCTGATGACGACCGGGCCCGGCCCGCGCCCTGGTGACCGGGGCTTCGCCGACCTGAACCGGAGGACGCTGTTCGGCCTGGCCGGCCTCGGCGCACTTGCCGCCACGACCGCCGCTTCTGGCGCCACCCCTGCCCCGGTAACGCATGGCCCGGCAACGCATGGCCCGGACCCGAGCACGGTGGAGATCGTGGTCGACGTGCTGGTCGGCTGGGGCGTCACCCACGCCTTCGGCATCGTCGGCGACGGCATCAACCCCTTGATCGAGGCGCTGCGGAAGCGCGAGCGCGAGATCGCCTTTGTCGGCGTGCGCCACGAGGAGGCGGCGGCCTTCATGGCCTCGGGCGTGTTCAAGCACGGCGGCGGGCTCGGCGTGTGCGTGTCCACCACCGGCCCCGGCGCCATCCACCTGCTGAACGGCCTGTTCGACGCCAGGCTCGACGGCTCGCCGGTGCTGGCGGTCACCGGCTCGACGTTCCACGACATGGGAGGGATGCGCTATCCCCAGAGCGTCGACACCGTGCGCCTGATGCAGGAGGTGGCGTTGTTCAACGAGCAGGTCAGCGGACCTGCGCACGCGCTGCACGTGGTGGACCGTGCCTGCCGCGCCGCCCGCGACGCACGCGGGGTCGCGCACCTGACCATCGCCAAGGACGTGCAGACGCTGCGCCTGAGCGAGGACCGGCCCTCGGTGCGGTTCGAGCGCAGCCCGCTCGCCAGCGTCTGGAGCGACGGGGACGGGATGCCTACGCCGGCACAGCTCGCGTCGGCGGCGGACATCCTGAACCGCGGCCAGCGCGTGGCGATCCTGGCCGGGCAGGGCTGCCTCGGCGCGGGACCGGAGCTGGAGCGCCTGGCGGACACCCTCGCCGCCCCGGTGGCCAAGGCTTATCTCGGCAAGGCGGTGCTGCCGGACGACCATCCGCTCACCACCGGCGGCATCGGCCATCTCGGCACCCTGCCCTCGCGGCAGGCGATGGCCGAATGCGACACGGTGCTGATCCTGGGCTCCACCATGCCGTGGACCGACTACTATCCGGCGCCGGGACAGGCGCGCGCGGTGCAGGTGGACCGCCTGGCCGACCGGATCGGGCTGCGCATGGCGGTCGACCTGGGCCTGGTCGGCGACATGCGTGCCACCCTGTCCGCGCTGCAGCCGCTGCTGCGTCGCCGCGACGACCGGCGCTTCCTGGTCCTGGCGCAGAACCGCATGCGCGACTGGAACGCCCTGCTGCGGCAGGTGGAAGGGACGCAGAAGCATCCGCGCCTGCGTCCGCAGGCGGTGGTGCGCGCATTCGGCGAGCTGGCGCCGGACCGCGCCATGTTCAGCCTCGATTGCGGCGCCAACACCCAGTTCGCCGCCCGTCACATCACGCTCCGCGCCGGGCAGGACTGGACCGGCACCGGCACGCTGGTGACCATGGCGTCCGGCCTGCCGCTGGCGATCGCCGGCGCGTTCACCCACCCCGACCGGCCCTCGCTCGCGGTGGTGGGCGATGGCGGGCTGGCGATGCTGATGGCGGAGCTGTCCACCGCCGTGCTGCACCGGCTGGACCTCAAGGTGCTGGTGCTGAACAACGACTCCCTGGCCGAGGTGCGGTTCGAGCAGCGCGACATCGGCTATCCTGAATACGGCTGCGCGCTGGGCCACATCGACTTCGCCGCCTATGCCAGGGCGGTGGGCGCCGCCGGCTTCCGCTGCGCCACGACGGGCGAGGTCGGCCCGGCGATCCGGGCCGCGCTGGCCACGCCGGGCCCCGCCCTGATCGACGCCATCGTCGACGCCGACGAGCCGCCGGTGGCACCGATGGACCTGCGCGTCTGAGAAGCCGTTCCGGGCCCGGGCCCTTGCCGGATGGCTGCCTGTCGGTGCGTCACCAGGTGGCTGGTCCATGGCGGAACAGGATGGCCGCGTGCACACGGCTGATGCGCCGGAGCAGAGGTTCCTGCCCTGCCCATGGCGACAAGGGGCCTGACCGGCTTGTTTTATACAGGTTGCCTGTATAGAATGGGCGTGTCCGGAAAAGGTCGCTTCGCATGTCGGCAGAGTTCAACAAGCAGGTCGTTTGTCGCTTCAACGCTGAGGTCATCGAGAACGGGAGCATGGAAGCGTGGCAGGCGCTCATGGCATCCGACTTCGTCAACCGGTCCGCGCCCGCCGGCCAGCCCGATGGCGCGCAGGGCATGTGGGACATGGTCCAGCACGTGCTGCGGCCGGCGTTCTCCGAGCTTCGCGTCGAGATCCATGATCAGGTTGCCGACGGCGACAAGGTCACGACGCGCAAGACGATCACGGGACACCATACCGGTCCGTTGATGGGGATCGCGGCGACCGGCGCGCGGGTGGCCATCGACGTGATCGACATCGTGCGCGTGCGCAACGGGCAATATGTCGAGCACTGGGGCGTCAACACGCTGCCGACCGTGCTGGATCAGCTCAGGCGAGGCTGATCACCCGGCCGGTTCGCCCAGGCGCTTCAGCAGCGCGATCGCCTCGCGGATGACGTCCCTCTCGTGAGGGGAAAGCCGTTCCTGCAGGCGCGACGCGATCGACGAGGCGCGCGAGCCACGGCTTCGGAACAGGAGCTGCCTTCCCGCCTCGGTGACGTGGATGGTTTGACTTCGTCGATCATCCGGATCTGCTTCGCGGACGACCAGGCCGTCATCCGCAAGCTGTCCCACCAGCAGGCGCATGCTCTGGTGCTTGACCACTCGCCGGGCGGCGAGCGCCGCGACGCTCATGGCGCCGTCGTTGTCGAGGATGGCGAGCGCTTCCATCCGCGCGTCGGATGGTGTGGACGCGTCGAGACGGATCACCCTCACGAAACGTCCGATCGTTTCGCGAAGGTTCTCGGCAAGCTGCTGCGTTTCGCGGTCCGGGGCGCGCTGCCTTGCGGTGATCCTCGTTACCTCGTTCTCATTCATGGAAACGTCCTGGCCCATCCGGATCGTGCTGCTTTCGAGCGCCATCGGGCAAGGTCACGGTCATAGGGGGCGTTCCCCGGGCACGGCTCGCGTGCCAGCGGACCAACGGCTGGTGCCGGCAACGCTCAGTCCCCGCCCGCGACCGCCGCCTCCCGGCCCAGGCGGGGACGCGGACCGACGGCGTTACCCGATCGCATCGGGTCGCCGTACAGCGTGACCTGTTCCGGCAGCGGCTGGAGCTCGTCCACCGTCAGGAACAGCCCGAGGCGGCGCGTCAGCGTGCCGAGCCGGATGCTGCCGGAGCAGAAGGCGAGCGGGATCGACAACAACAGCCCGCACAGGAACGGCAGCGTCCAGGGCAGCAAGGCGGGATGCAGCAGGCCGAGGCCCAGCGTCACCGCGACGCCGATCGCGGTGTGCACCCGGAACCGTCGCGCAGCCTCCGCCCAGCCCACCGGACGGTCGCCGCGCGCCTGGGTGCTCCAGCCCACCGCCCGTCCGCGGAGGGTGTCGATCACGAACCCGGTCACGGACAACGCCACGATCGGCGCGTAGAGCATGCCGAGCAGCTGGTCCGCCAGCACGCTGCCCACCAGCCGGCCACGCCCGCCGAAGCCGCGCCACGCCGCCTCGGGCAGCAGCAGGGCACGTGCCAGGCTGGCGAGCTTGGGCGCGAACAGGAGAAACAGCGTCAGCCACAGGCAGCCGCGCACTGCCCAGGGCGGATGCGACGCGTGCACGCCGCCAAGCCCGGTCGCCAGCAGCACAAGGCTCACCAGCAGCCCGACCGGAGAGGCCAGGTAATACAGGATGCCGGTGCCGATATGCACGCGGCTGGCGAGGCGGAACCCCGGCTTGCCCAGCAGGCGCAGGTGCTGGAGGTTGCCCTGGCACCAGCGCCGCTCGCGCGCCAAGTGGTCGACCAGGTTGCTGGGCGTGGTCTCGAACGAGCCGCCGATCTCGGGCGCCAGACGCACCGCCGACCCGGCGCGAAGCAGCAGCGCCGCCTCGATGGTGTCGTGGCACAGGATCTCGCCCCCCAGCGGCGGTTCTCCCGGCAGCACCGGCAGCCTGGCGTCGGCGATGAACGGCCTGAGCCGCAGGATGGCGTTGTGGCCCCAGTAGGTGCCGTGCCGTCCCTGCCAGAGATGCTGACCCGCGACCGACAACGGCGTGTTCAGGCGGGCGCCGAACTGCTGCAGGCGCGCGAACAGGGTGGTGCCGCCGATCGGATACGACACCGACTGGATCAGCGCAGCCCCCGGATCGTCGCGCAAGGCACCGATCAGCTCGCGTATGGCGGTGGCGGTCATCAGGCTGTCGGCGTCGAGCACGATGGCGAAGTCGTACTCGTCGCCGTGGTCGCGACAGAACGCCGCGATGTTGCCGGCCTTGCGCCCGGTGTTCGGGCGACGGCTGCGGTAGTGGACGTCCACCCCTGAGCGCGTCCGCATGAACGTCGGGAAGAACCGGACCTCGTCCGCCAGCCGCCCGGCATCCTGCGTGTCGCTCAGCACGAACACGGACACGTCGTCCGCCGCGTCGAGCGACTCCGCCATGATGCGCAGCGCGGCGAGGATCGGCTCTGGCGCCTCGTTGAACACCGGAAGCAGGAGCGCCGTGCGCGCGGACCCGCCGCCTTTGCCACCCACTGGGCCACCCACTGGGCCATCCACTGGGCCGGCACGCCGGGACCGCTCCGGCAGCACCGGCAGCAGCCCGACCAGCGGGCTCGCGGCACTCAGCGCCATGCGACCGTAGGACACCGCGAACAACAGCCAGAGCGGCGCCATCCACGGCCGGTCGAGGCCGAACGCCAGGACCGCGCTGCCGGCGCCGGCGACGCCGAGCAGAAGCGTCGGCAGGAGCAGAAGGGCGAGACGCGACCGGTCCGGCGGAAGGGTCACGTCGGCCGCGTTCCGGCGGCATCCGCGCGGGCCCTGCGCTGCAGCGCCAGCTGCGCGGAAAGCGGGTTGGCTTCGCGATACAGCGGGTACACCTGCTCCACGCGCGCGTCGATGCTGAGGAGGTCGAGGAACGCGGGGCCGCCGGCGCGCCCGGCATCCTCCGGCCGCAGCCTGACCGGCTGGAACCCGGACGCGGGACGGTCCGACAGCAGCACGTCGCTCCGGTCGCGCAACCGGCGCACGCCGCGCCAGCCGATGCGGCCATAGCTCATGGTCTCGCTTTCGAGCCCGGGCACGATCACCTTCACCGCACGCACCGGCGAATGGGCCGGCGAGCAGTCCACCCACAGGATCTCCAGCTCCTGTTGCCCGAGCTGCCGCGACAGCCAGTCGAGCCGGACCCGGCTCTGCCCCAGGTCCTCCGCGACCTCGGGCAGCGACGAGAACGCCACCTCCGTCCGGCGCAGGAACACGGTGTCGACCAGGCGGCGACGCAGTTCCGGCGCGTCCTGCCCCACCCAGTCGGCCATGGTGTCCAGGGCGCGCGGCTCCTCGTCGCGCGCTTCCGCCACCGCCAGCTGCCGTGCGAACGAGGCGGGCGGCAGCAGGGCGCGAAGCAGCTCGATCGGCCCGTGCGTCGCCGCCTTGCGCGAGCGCGAGCCGACGAACTCCAGCAGCGCCTTGCGCAGGCCGCGCATGCGGTTCGGGTGCGCGGCCTCGCCGCAGGCGGTGATCTGGATCGGCAGCATGGTTTGGCCGTTGTCGTCGCCGACCACGTAAAGGTTGGCGATGCCGAACTCGGTGCTGGCGAGCTTCACCGTGACGTCGATGCCCGCGTCCCGGAGCAGCCGGCACAGCGCCTCGCAGTCCGGATCGAGGGGCGTGTCGAACGCCACCACCGCGCCCTGGTCGAAGGCGCGATAGGTGAGCACGTTGCCGTCGCGCTGCAGCAGCTCCATCACCCCGTGCGCCACCGCGTGGTCGAGGTCGAGCCCGGCGCCGAGCCCGTTGGTGATCGGCGTGATCAGCCCGGGACGGCCGTCCAGCTGGTACGGCGCGATCGCCACCCACTCGATCGGCACCAGCACGATCTGATCCGACGGGTAGCGACGCGCCGGGATCCAGCGCCGCGCGGCGTCCGGATCGTAGTCCGAGCCGGCGGGAAGGCACAGCGTCAGCGGGTCGGCGACGCCGGAGCGGCCCAGCCGCGCCACCAACGCGTTGTAGCTCGCTTCCACCGGCTCCTGCCGCTTCAGCCAGGTGCCGAGATGCACCTCCTCGCACAGCTCGCCCAGCGCGCCGGTGGCGGCCTCGGCTTCGGTGAAGCCGTAGCCGTGGCCGATCACCGTGGGCCGGTCGGGCGACACCAGGTTGGCCTGCACCACCGGGATGCCGAGCCGGTCGAGCGAGTCGATCCGGAACGCAAAGGTTTCGGCGCCGTCGGGCATGCTGTCCCGGAACAGCGCCGCGATGGCGGCATGGTCCTGCGTCACGCGGCGATAACTCCCGTGTTGGAGGTAATGGTCTGGATGGCCACCGCCCGGGTCATGACGCGATCCCGGCCAGCACGGCGGGATCGGACAGCAGCAGGCGTTCGGCGTGGCTGCACGCATGGCCCTCGGCTTCGCGCAGCATCAGGCGCTCGATCGCGTCGGCCGCCTGGACGGCGCTCCCGAACTGGAACCCGAGCTGGGTCCCGTAGCAGCCGACCGCGCGCTGCTTCGCCGTGCGCGCCGCCTGGTCGAGCGGCACCACCACGGGGCTCGCCGCCAGCGCCGCGACGCGGTGGTCGGGCTCTGCTTCCGCCTCGCGTATCACGTAGGGGGTGTCGCGGTAGAAGCCGAGCGGCGGCAGCGGTCCGGACAGGCGCAGCAGCGCCGCGATGAGCTGCAGGTGGTCGACGTGCCGGCCGCAGCCCTGGGGTGCCAGCAGCAGGTCCGGCCGTTCCGCCGCCACCAGCCCGGCCAGAAGAATGCCAAGCGGCTCGGCCACCGCGTCGTCCGGCGATGGTGCCGCGAACAGGGCCGCCGCCGAGTTGTAGCCACGGTTCGGCGCTTCCGGCAGGTCCAGCAGCACCGCGCGGGCGCCGAGGCTGCGGCAGGCCGCCTCGTCTTCGACGCGTCGCAGCGCCATGTAGTCGGCCGCGTCGTCCAGCCCCTTGTCCCGCTGGCATTCCAGCGCGAAACCCGAGGCCGGATGCACGGACCGGGTGAAGGCGGTCGCCACCAGCACGTCCCAGCCGGCGGCGGCCAGGGTCGCGGCCGTGCCGCCGCAGGAGAACACCGCGTCGTCGAAATGCGGCGACAACAACAGCGCGCTTCGTCGGCCGGGGGGCCGGGACAGCCGCGTCACAACAGGTGCGGGCTGTCGCGATAGCGGCACGGGTCGCGCGGCAGCGCCGGCTCGAAAGCCCGCCCGGGCGCCTGGGCCGCCACGGTGCCATAGACCCGCATGATGCGGTTCGCCACCGCGGACCACGAATACACCTCGCGACATTCCGCGAGTGCTGTGTCGGCCAGGCGACGGCGAAGCGCCGGGTCGGTGATCAGCCGGCGCAGGCCCCCGGTCAGCGCGTCGACGTCGCCCGGCTCGCACAGCAGCCCGTTCTCGTTGTCGCGCAGGCAGTCGACCACCCCCACGGCACGGCAGGAGATGGTGGCGAGTCCGGTGGCCATCGCCTCGAGGATGGTGTTGGAGAACCCCTCGGCATAGGTCGGCGACACGAACACGTCGGCGCCCGCATAGGCGTCCGGCGCGTGGTCGTAGTCGACATAGCCGCGAAGCACGGTGCGGTGCATCAACCGCTTCGCTTCCAGGCGACGCACCGCCTCGTCCAGGTCCGGGCCGATGCCCGACAACACCAGGCGGAACGCGGTTCCTTCCCCGTCCAGCCGTTGCAGCGCCTCGATCATGTCGAGCACGCCTTTCCGGCGGTCGACCCGGCCATGATACAGCAGCACCGGCGGCGCGTCCGGATCGCGCCGGGCGCCGTCCGGCTGGAACCGCCCGACATCCACCGCCCCAGGCACGATGGTGAAGCGGGACGGGTCGGTGCCGAGGCGTTCCGACACCTCGTTCGCGAACGATCGGCAGCCGATCAGCACGGCGCCGGCGTGGTCCAGCACACGCACCATCGCCAACCGGTGCGCTTCGCAGCACGAGCCCACCCAGTGCCCGTCGCCGCCCTGGATCGACACCACGTTGGGCACGCCCAGCGCCTGCGACGCGAGCAGCACCGCCCAGCCGGTGGGATAGCCATACTGCGCGTGCAGCAGGTCGAACGGATCGCGGGCATGTTCCGCCCGGATCGTGTCCACCAGCACGTCGATGTCGCGCTCGAAGTCGCCGCACTCGGCCTCGCCCACCTGTTCCAGCCCGATCACCCGGACGCCCGGCACCGGCGGCGGCGGACCGCCGCCGTACACGCCCTTGCCGAACGCGTCGTTGCGATACTGGCTGATCATGGTGACATCGTGGCCGGCCTCGACCAGCGCGCGAAGCAGGTTGAGCGCGTACACGCTCATGCCGGAGATGGCCGGGAAGAAGCGCCGGCTGACGAAGCAGATCCTCATGCCGCGGTCCAGCCGACGGACGCCGGCATCAGCACCGGGATCGGCACCGGCCGGGTGGAGGCGCCGCCGTCGACCATGCGGTCGAGCAGCTCCAGCACCGCAGCCTTGGGCACCCCGGTGGCGCACTCGAACGGCGTGAACACCGTGTCGAACTCCAGCGGCTCGAACACCCTGCGGTAGCGTCGCGCCTCGTTGGGGGAAAGCGGGATCTGCTTGTGGTATGCCTTGTGGCAGGACAGCGCCTGCAGCCGGCCGGCATCGTCGAGGTCGAGCTTCAGCGCGTCACCCACGAACACGGCGCCCCGCCGGGCGTCATGCAGGATCGAGTGCCCTTCGTAGTGGCCGCCGGTGTGGTGCAGCACCAGCCCGGGCAGGATCTCGTGCCGCTCGTCCCAGGGATGGGTCACGCGGAACGCCTTGGTCCATTGCAGGTCTTCCTTCTGGATCAGAAGGGGCGCGTCGAAGCGCTGCTGCAGCTGCCACAGCGCGCCGTAGCCGTGCGGATGCGAGGCGGCGATGATGTCGATGCCGCCGAGCCGGTCGATCGCGTCGAAGGTATCCTCGTCGTAGCAGGGCGCTGCCTCAAACGACACGTTGCCGTTTGGCCCGGTCAGCAGCCAGCCATGGCTGTCCAGCCCGAAGCGCGGCGTGGTCCAGAACTCCCACACGCCGGGGATCACCTCCCGCCTGTGGTGGCGCAGCCCGCCCGCGACCTCGGCCAGGGTGCGGAAGTCCCAGCCGTCGTCGGGCAGGTCGTTCCGCACGTCCGAGCAGATCGGGCAGTCCGGCGGCACCGCGAAGTACATCTGCCAGTGCCCGCAATTGCTGCACGCGAACGGCGATAACGGCATTGTCAGCATGCTCCGTGGTCGGCGACGGCGTCGCGCAGGCGGGCCAGCAGGCTCATCGTGTGCAAATCGGACTGCGGCTCGAACCCGAACGGTCGCCGGCCGAGCAGGTGGTCGGCGAACGCTTCGATCTGCAACGCGAACGGCGAGCGCTCGATCCCCTCGACCGCGATGTTGTGCGATCCCGCCTGCGTCGACAGCACCAGCGTGCCGCCGGGCGTCTGGCCCATGGTATCGACAAGCGACACCTGGCCCGCGTCGCCCACGATCTCCAGGCGCCGCCGCGGCAGGTATTCCGGGCAGTTGTAGGCGACGTGCAGCTGCGCCAGCACGCCGGACCGGCTTCGCGCCACCACCATGGCGCCGTCGTCCACGCCGTTTGGCGCCTGCGCATAGGCGTGCACGCGGCGCTGCCCCAGGATCGCGGCGTCCTCCAGCGGCTCGCCCAGCAGCATGGCCACGAGGTCGAGCCCGTGTGGCGCCAGGTCGAAGAACGCGCCGCCGCCGGCCCGCGCCGGGTCGATGCGCCAGTTGTCGGCCGACCAGGAGGCGCCGACCCAGCAGGCGTACACGATGCGGACAGCGGTGATCCGGCCGACCGCGCCGGCCTGCAGCAGCTCCAGCGCCTTGCGGTGCGCCGGGTGGAAGCGCTGGTCGAACGCGGTGGCGTAGAACACGCCAGCACGGGCGCAGGCCGCCACCATGGCCTCGGCGTCCGCGGCCACGGTCGCCATCGGCTTCTCGCACAGCACCGCCTTGCCCGCCGCCGCGGCCGCCTCGACCAGGGGGCGGTGCACGTGGTTGGGGGCCGCGACATACACCGCCTGCAGCCCGGGGGTTTGGAGGAATTGCTCGATCGCGGTGCTTCGCGTCGGCGTTTGGTCGTCGGGCGCGATCGCGCCCAGCACGGCCGGGTCGGGATCGCACAGCGCCACCAGCCGACCGTTGCCGCTGTTCGCTATCGCCGGCGCGCCGAAGTCTCGCGCCACCCAGCCGCAGCCGACGATGCCCCAGCCGATGCTCGAGGCGAGGCCTGAGCCAATGGAGGGCGCGTTCCCCGCCGCTACCATCGGTCCGGCAGCTCGACATAGATGCGCCGGCGCAGCAGCGCTTCCGCATCCGGGTTGTCGGCGCGGTCGATCACGGCCGGGCCGGACCAGCGCGTCGGGTAGGTCGCCAGTGCCGCGTATTCCTGTTCGTAGCGAGCACTCGGCCACGCGATCCGGGCGCCCTCCGCGTCCTGCCGGTAGAGCGGGTTGAGCCGGAGCATGGGTCCGGACTCGGTGCCGAAGCCGGTCCGGCCGCAGGCTTCGCGGGCCCGGCCCCCTGCCTGCCACAGCAGCGACAGCGCCGCCACGGCGGCGAGCGCCGATGCGTCCGCCGCCGCCGGCGCCTGCCCCGACGCGAACGCCTTGGTCAGGTCCGCGTCGTCGAACAGTTGGGCGCCCGGGAACAGCGACGCGTAGCCCGCCACCGTGAGCGGCGCGCCAGCGGAATGGTTCGCCGCATCCGCGTTGTGCGCGTGGCCCACCGCCACCGTGCCGGTTTCCCCCGCCAGCCGCTTCATCTGCGACGCGATCCCGGGCTTGCCCGGCAGGAAGTAGAACGCGTCGTGGCAGAACACGGTGTCGGTGCTGCCGGCCGCGAACGGCCAGGGCGCCTCGGCGTCGAAGCAGACCAGCAGCGCGTCCGGGCTGACGAAGTGCCGCGCCAGCCACAGCTTGGCGAACACGAGGTCTCCGCCCGACGCCGCCACGCCCGCACGGTGCAGCGCGGACAGGAAGTGCCCGGCGCCGCAGGCCAGCTCGAACGCGCGTCCCCCCTCCGCCGGCAGCGCCAAGCCGAGCAGGGCCAGGCCGGACAGGAAGGTGGGGTCGGTCCAGCGATGCGCGAAGTAGTCGCCGACCCGACCGAAGCCGAGCGCCTGCATCGCCGACCGGAAGCCGAGCGCGTCCCGGCCGCGCACGACCTGCTCGCACGCCGCCACCGACGGCGGCGGGTCGGGCGCGTACGGGTCCTGGTCGCGCAGAAGCAGGGCGGTCGCCCGTCCGGTCTCGCCCGCCTCGATCAGCCGCACCGCCTCGGCCGCCAGCTCGGCACGGTTGGTGCGCAGGAACGGGATGCCGTCGATCACCGGCCAGGCTTCCCCGTCCGCGACCAGGAGGCCGTCGCCGCGCTGCTGCAGGACGCGGCCGGTGGATGGGCTGCGGAGAGCTCCTGCCGGCCAGGCGGCCGCGGTCATAGCAGGTCAAGCGTGGACAGGACCCGCAGGTGGAATGCCTGCACCGGCCCCTCATGCACCAGCTGGAGGTCGCCGAGCGCCTGGTCGACGGTGAAGGCTGCCGCCCTGCCGTGGTGGTGCGCCTGCAGCACGCGGTCGATCACGTCGGCGGCGTTGAAGGTGCGTCCCTCGGGTGTGTCGGCGTCCGCGATCGGCGCCAGCGCCTCCTCGACGCGCACCCGGAGTGCCGGCGACAAGGTTCGCAGCTCCCCTTCCGTCAGCCGGCGCATCAACGGCAACAGCGTGTCGCCCAGCATCACCTCGCCGGCGAAGCCGGTATCGGGCAGCCGCACGTTGTGGAGGTGATGCGCGAGCCCGGCCAGGAACGCGCGCACCGGGTCGCTCTCCCCGTGCAGAGCGATCAGCGCCCCCAGCACGCCCACCACCAGGCAATGGTCGCCATGGCTTTCCGCCGGTTCCAGCGCCAGGCGCGGCTTGCCGGGCGACGTGGCCCCGGCCCGCGGCTGCCGGATCAGCCTGTCGACGAAGGTCGGGGTGGACGGGCCGGGCACCGTCCGCAGGTTGCCGAGCGTGTCCCGCACCGGCGCCATGACGTCCCGGTCCAGCTCCGTCGCCGCGTCGTCGAAGCCGCGGCGCAGGATCGCTTCCCGCGCATCCCGGTCGACCTCCATCCCGCGAAGCAGCCCGGCGTCGATGCCGGCCAGGCGGGTCGCGGCCAGCGCGTCCGCCACCACCTGCAGACATACTGCGCGCGGCTCGATGCCCTCCGCCAGCCCGGCCCAGGCCGAGCGGAACAAGCGGTCGGCAACGCTGTCAGTGGTCGACTGGTCCCGCATGCGCTTCAGCTCGGACAGGTCACGCGCGACCGCGCCGAACCGCGCCATGCCCTCCATCGCCCGCGTCATCGCAGGGCCCGGGACGTGAACCACCGGGCTGACGGCAGGCCGGAAGGCCTGAAGGCCACCATCGGTGGTTGGAACAACATGATCGCCCATGCAGGAGAATCCAGGAGCGCTACATAGGGTGGCCGCCCGGTCCCGTCTGCCCGTGCTGGATCACGAAACAGTGTCGCGACGTGACTTCCCGGGGCGGCGTTTTCCGCCCCGTTTGCACGGCAGGCGGTTCCCGGATCGTGTTCCGCCACGGCCCGATGCGTCATCCTCCTGGTCGATGACACGCCTGCCCTTGCCCCCGGCCCTGCCGATCGCTCCGGTCGATCCGCATCGCTCCGCGCTGCTGGCCCGCTGGACCCTGCTGACCGGCACGGTGCTGCCCGCCATGGCGCGGGAGCAGGGCTGGCCGATCACGCTCGACCACTGCTTCATGCGCGTGTGCCTGGACACGTCGCTCGGCGCGCGGTGGGACACGCTGGTTCGCCGTCCCGCCATCCGGCATCTCGACCTGTCGCAGCTGGCGGCGGCGGTGGCGCAGGCGGAACGGGTCGCGGCCGAGCCGTCGCTGCTGCCGGCGCTGAACCGGGCCAGCTTGCGGCTGCGAGCCCACGCGTTGACGGCTGTTGCCGCATCGCCTGCCGGTGTAGAATCACCGCCGGAATGAGCCACCGGCGATCCTTGCGGCTCCAGGCCGCGCTGCTGTTCCCGTTCACGGGTTCGGCGATCGCGCAGGCCGATCCGGCTGCGACACCTGCCGACAAGAGCGGCTACACCCTGTTCGACCCGACGCCTGACGCGCTGATGCGCCCGCTGCAGACCGACCGGCCTGGAAAGTCGTTCAACCCATTCACCGTGGATGCGGGGCATGTCCAGGTGGAAAGCGATTTCTGGCTCTACGCCTGGGACCACTGGTCGCCGGATGGCAGCGTTACCCGCTCCACCACCATCCTGGACCCGAACCTCAAGCTCGGCCTGAACGACCGGGCGGAGCTGGACGCCATCCTGCCGCTGCACGACAGCCAGGTGACGCGCAGCCGGAACAGCGGCCGCATGGCCGGACGAGGCGTCTGCGACCTGCAGCTCGGCGGCAAGGTCAACCTGTTCGGCAACAACGGCGACGGCAGCCGCGGGGCCGGCGTGGTCGCCTACGCGGAGCTGCCGAACGGCGCGTCCGGGGTGTGCGAGGGCGCCGCGCAGTACGCGGTGGCGCTGCCGATCGTGCTGCCGCTGCCGGACCAGTTCTCGATCACGGTGAACCCCGGGGCCGGCCTGCTCGACAACGCGAACAAGCCCGGCCTGCACGGCGACTACCAGCTCATCCTCAACCTGAACCGCCAGATCCCGGACACCACGGTGACCGCCGGGATCGAGCTGGCGCTGGACGACGAGGCCGACCACAACACCGGCGACCAGAACACGATCGACGGGTCCCTGCAGTGGGTGATCGGCCACAACGTGCAGCTAGATGGCGGGGTGTACGTCGGCCTCAACCGCTCCGCGCCCGACTGGTCGCCCTATGTCGGGGTTTCCATACGTTATTAATCCTGCTCCCGTGACAGGAACGCCGGGCTCGGGACCCGTCGCGTGGGTCGGGCTGCCACGGGATCGTGCCGATGCAGTAGCGGCGCGGCGACAACCGGCGGGTCACCGTGCACTGCCCGCCGCGCCGAGCAGCCGGCGGTTCAGCCGATCCGTTCCGTTGCCAGTCAGGCGTCTCGTTTGCTGACGCATCGCAATGATGCCGCAGGACGCCACAGCATCGCCCGAAGCGGAGGTGTGATGTCGGGCGGTACGAAGGCTACGGATCCGGCCGGGAACAGCTTCACCCGGGTCGGCGGCGCGTCCGGATCCTGAGGCGACGGGTCGAGCTGGACGATCGGGCCGGCGCTGACGTCGGCCCTGCACATCCCGAGCGTGTTAAACAGCGTCAGCATTGCCTCCGCCATGGTCGGCAGCAGCGACCCATGAGGTGCCTTGACCACGGTCGACATCACCGTCACTGGCAACATCAGGACGGCCTGCCCACCAACGGAGATGATGACGACCCCAGCTGTTCGACGGTTTCAGACGACGGCAGCGTCGAGTGTTCCGACGCCGTGACAAAGCAAAGCCGGCTGTTCGCGTCGGTTGCGGAAAGCACCATCATCGTGCGCCACACCGTCCAGGCCACCGAGCTCGACGGCGACGTCAACCTTCAATCTGCCGACAACAGTTCACGAGCCCCGGTGCCGACAGCGCTTGAGCATCGATGCCCTGCGCGCCGCCGTGGCTCAGCCTGGCTCGTCACGGACGCGGTCGCGATCGGATCGCTGACCCTGGTGACGCTGATCATCGCGGCTTCGCTTGACCGAGCAACCCTTGGCCTGCACTAGACAAGAACCGGGAAACACGGGCACGCAGCCCCGTTTCGGGTCGGAAGCGGCGGCCGTGCTAGAACGGAACGCGTTTTCGATCCCGGTGCTGTCGAACTCATAGCTTGAGCAATCTCCTGGGGCGCTCAACCGTTGCCTTGCCTGACTGACTGACTGACCAGGAAGGCATGCGGGATGAACGGCGACAGAAAGGTGGTGATCGTGACCGGCGCCTCGCAGGGCATCGGCGCCGGACTGGTCCGAGGCTTCCGCGCGCTCGGCTATGCGGTGGTGGCTACCTCGCGCTCGATCGAGCCGTCCGACGACGATGGCGTTGTCGCCGTTCCCGGTCCGATCGGCGAGCGCGCGACCGCCGAGCGCGTGGTCGCGGCAGCGCTCGAGCACTGGGGCCGCGTCGACACGCTGGTCAACAACGCCGGCATCTTCCTTGGCAAGCCGTTCATCGAATACACGTCGGACGATCTCCACCGCGTACTCGATGTCAACGTTTCTGGGTTCTTCCACATGACGCAGTGTGCCCTGGCACCCATGCTGCGACAGGAGCGCGGCCACGTCGTGCAGATCACCGCGACGCTGGTCCAGCAACCGCTCGCTGCTATCCCATCCGGTCTGGCGAGCCTGACCAAAGGCGGCCTCGATGCGGCGACGCGCGGCCTTGCGATCGAGTACGCGACGCGCGGCATCCGGGTGAACGCGGTCGCGCCCGGCATTGTCCGCACACCGTTGAACCCGCCCGACACGCATGAGGCGCTCAATCCGCTGCAGCCGATGGGCCGGCTTGGCGACGTCGATGACGTCGTGGACGCTGTGCTTTACCTCGAACGTGCCGGCTTCGTGACCGGCGAGGTGATCCATGTCGACGGCGGCCAGCACGCCGGCCATTGGTGAAGGAAAAAAAGACACCGATCGGGATCGGCCATTCATTGTTTCCCGTCACCCGGGTGGCCTACCAGCACCTGAGCGGATCCAGGCACCGCGCGATCGGGCCTGCCGGTTGGGCGCCGTCTCGCCAGCCCGTTATGTCACTGGTTCAACCGCTTGAAAGGCACCCATGTCCCTGTCCAGACCATTGGCCTTGCTGTCCCTCCTGGCAGCCTTGTCCGGCTGCGGACCACAGCCCGGTGGCCCGGCGCCCGTGGTGCAGGGCGCCAACGGACCGGCCACGCCGGACAGCCTCGGCGGCAGCAACATGGGCGAAGGTGGCGCCAACGGCGGGATGGGGAACGGTGGCGGCGTCACCGCTGGCGGCGGCGTGGCCGTGCACTAGCTGCTCTGTTCCACCGCCCGATCGTCTGGTTGACCAGCAGCCGCGTGTAGATCGGCTCCTTGCCGGAGGTCGGGTCGTCGAGGGCGGCTACGAGCCTCCGGGTCACGGCAGCCGGAACCTTCGGTGGCCGTGCCGCCGGCATGGCAGCCTTCAGCCGGCATGGGGTCATCCATCGATCGTGCCGACGCCATTCGACGTTCATCACGGGGACGTTGAACGCCTACGAAGTACGTCTGATGCCTGCGTTGTGGCTGTCGGTGTGCGTGCAAGATCAGGCAATAGACTGCCCACGCCGTTCACCGCGCGTCGCCCGCCAACCTGGTGCGCGTGCGGAGCGTCACGAACTCCTCCGCCGAGGTTGGATGGAGGCCGATGGTGCGGTCGAAGTCCGCCTTGGTCAGCCCGCCCGTCACCGCGATCGCCAGGCCCTGCATCATCTCCGGCGCGTCCTCGCCCAGCATGTGCACGCCGACCACGCGGTCGCTCGCCTGATCCACCACCAGCTTCATCACGCTTTGCCGCTTGCGCCCGCTCAGCGTGTGGCGCATGGGCGTGAAGCGGGCGAGGAAGATGTCGGCGGGCCCGCGTTCGGCCGCCTCCTCCTCGCTCAAGCCTACGCTTGCCAGCGGCGGCGAGAAGAATACCGCCTTCGGCGTGGTGTCGAACGACCATTCCCGCGTGGTGCCGGCAAAAAGCCTGTCGGCCAGGATGTGGCCTTCCGCGATCGCCACCGGCGTGAGGTTCATGCGGTTGGTCACGTCGCCGATGGCGAACACGCCGGGCTGGTCGGTTTCGCTATGGGCGTCGACCAGGATGCGGCCTTCTTCCGTGGTCCGCACACCCGTGCTGTCCAGCCCGAGCCCGTCCACGTTGGGCGTGCGGCCGACGGCGAAGAACACCAGGTCGGTGTCCCATTCCTGCCCGTCCGCCAGCGTCACCCGGAGCGCCCCGTCGTATTGCCGTATCCGGTGCAGCAGTGCCCCGGGATGGACGCGGATGCCGCGCGCCGCCATCGCTTCCGCCAGCGCCTCGCGCAGGTCGCGGTCGAAGCCGCGCAACGGCAGGTCCTGCCGGTACACCACCTGCACCTCCGAGCCGAGGCCGGCGAAGATGCCGGAGAACTCGACGCCGATATAACCGCTGCCGACGATCGTCACCCGCTGCGGCCGGTCGGGAAGGTGGAAGGCCTGATCGGAGTCGATGCCGAGCGCGTAGCCCTCGATGTGCGGCTGCACCACGGGGCGGCTTCCGGTGGCGATCACGATGCGCTCCGCCGTGACCCGTCGCGGCGCGAACGCCGGATCGAGCGGCCCCGGCTCCAGCATCACCGTGTGCGGATCCTCGAACCGCGCCCGTCCCTCGAACAGGGTCACGCCCGCATTGGCGAGCAGCCGCACGTAGATGCCGTTGAGGCGCGTGATCTCCGCGTCCTTGACCGCCATCAGGTGGCGCCAGTCATGCGTGCCGGGCTCGGTGCTCCATCCGAAGCCGCGCCCGTCCACGGCGTGGTCGCCGTACTCGCTGGCCTGCACCATCATCTTCTTCGGCACGCAGCCGAGGTTGACGCAGGTGCCGCCCCAGTGCCGGCTTTCCGCCACCGCCACGCGGGCGCCGTGGGTCGCGGCGATCCGGGCGCAGCGCACGCCGCCGGAGCCGCCGCCGATCACGAGCAGGTCGAAGTCAAAGGCCATGGATGGATCCCGTCGCGTCAGCTAGACCACTTCAGCGCTGCGCGAACGCCTTTTCGACCACGTAGGAGCCCGGCGACGCGTTGTTGCCCTCGTCGAAGCCCCGCGACACCAGCATCGCTTCCAGGTCCGCCAGCATCGCTTCCGAGCCGCAGATCATCACCCGGTCGTGCTCCGGGTCGAGCGGCGCCATCCCGAGATCGGTGAAGATCTTGCCGCTCTCGATCAGGTCGGTGAGCCGGCCGGTGGTCTGGTATTCCTCGCGCGTCACCGTCGGATAGTATGACAGCTTGGCCGCCACGTCCTCGCCCAGGAACTCGTGGCGCGGCAGCTCGTGCCGGATGTGATTGGCATAGGCCAGTTCCCCGGACACCCTGACCCCGTGCGCCAGGATCACCCGGTCGAAACGCTCGTAGGCGGCAGGGTCCTTGATCAGCGCCAGGAACGGCGCCAGCCCCGTGCCGGTCGCCAGCAGGTAAAGGTTGCGTCCCGGCCGGAGGTTGTCGATCAGCAGCGTGCCGGTCGGCTTGCGCCCCACCAGCACGATGTCCCCCGGCACGATGCGGCACAGCTGCGAGGTCAGCGGCCCATCAGGTACGCTGATGGACAGGAATTCCAGCTGCTCCTCGTAGTTGGCGCTGGCGATGCTGTAGGCGCGCAGCAACGGCTTGCCGTCCAGCTCCAGCCCGATCATCGCGAACTGGCCGTTCTCGAACCGGAGCGACTGGTCGCGCGTGGTGGTGAACGAGAACAGCCGGTCGGTCCAGTGGTGCACGGTGAGCACCCGTTCCGGGCTCAGGTGGCCATAGGTCCGGGTCGGCGGCGACAGCACGGACGTTGCATCGACGAGTTCCGTGTCCGACATTCCGCTTCATGCTCCTTCTTGCTGCGCCGCACCCTGATCTATGGTCGGTGACCACGAGTTGCCAGCGTAAAACGCTCATGGCAGGGGCCGCCGCCACGGGACCGTCGACCGGCGGCCATCCCCATCCAGCATGAGCCAGCCCGAGCCGCTCGATCCTGCCCTGGCGATCAGCCGCCTGTTGGGCGCGCGCTGCCCGGTGCTGCAGCCGGGCCACGTCTGGCTCGCCGGCGCCGGCCCAGGCGACCGCGGCCACCTCACGCTCCATGCCCTGTGCGGGCTGATCCAGGCCGACGTCATCGTCTACGACGCCCTGGTCGATCCCGGCGTGCTGGACCTGGCGCAGGCGGATGCCGCGCGCGAGTTCGCCGGCAAGCGCGGCGGCCGCCCGTCGATCCACCAGAACGACATCTCGGCACGCCTCGTGACGCTGGCGCGGGAGAACAAGCGCGTGCTGCGCCTGAAGGGCGGCGATCCCTACGTGTTCGGACGCGGCGCCGAGGAGGCGCTGGTGCTGGCGCGCAGCAACGTCCCGTTCCGCATCGTGCCCGGCCTCACCGCCGGCCTCGCCGGGCTTGCGGCAGCCGGCATCCCGGCCACCGTGCGCGGCATCAACCAAGCGATCGTGCTGGCCACCGGCCACAGCGCCGAGGGCGAGACCGACCCGGTGGCGGCACTCGACTGGGACGCGCTGGCCCGGCTCGATCAGCCGCTGGTGCTCTACATGTCGGTGCGCAACCTGCGCGCCATCGCCGTCAGGCTTGTCGGCGCCGGGATGTCGCCCGACACGCCCGCAGCCGCGATCTCGCGCGCCGCCAGCCCGGAGCAGCGCCTGCTCACCGGGACCCTCGCCACCCTGCCGGACCAGCTGGACCGCACCCCGCTGCCGACGCCTGCGCTGATCGTGATCGGCCGGATCGTCGCGGTGCGCGACGCCCTGGGCGGGCTGGCCGCCGACGCGGCCGCGGTGCTGGACACGTTCTGAGCCACCGGCTTCAGCGTGCGCGCACCCACACCACGTCGCCGCGGCCGTCGTCGTTCAGGTGCCGGGCCAGCACGAAGGCGTAGTCCGACAGCCGGTTCAGGGTGCGTACCACCAGCGGGTTGACCGCTTCCGCCGCGGCCAGCGCCACCACCCGGCGCTCCGCCCGCCTGACCACGGTGCGCACCACATGGGCGTGGGCGGCGCCGGCGCTGCCGCCCGGCAGCACGAAGCTGTCCAGTGGCGCTTGTCGCTCCACCAGCACGGCGATCTCCGCCTCCAGCAACCGGAGCAGCCGGTCGTCGATACGGAAGCGCGCGTCCGGCGCCCCCGGGATGCACAGGTCGCCGCCGATATCGAACAGCCCGTGCTGGATGCGCGCCAGCACCGCGTCCAGCGCCTCCCCGGTCGCGTGCAGCCGCAGCACGCCCACCGCAGCGTTGGCCTCGTCGACGCTGCCGTAGGCCTCGACGCGCAGAGAATCCTTGGTCGTCCGCGTGCCGTCGCCAAGGCTGGTCCGCCCGTCATCGCCGGTCCGGGTGACGATCTGATCAAGGCGGATCGCCATCAATCCTTGTCCACCGTCTGCAGCACCTCGAAGCCCTCGAACTGCGGCGGCCCGAGATACATCGCCCGGGTGCCGGCCTGCCCGGCGTTGCGGTGGGCCTCGCGGAAGGCGTCCGACTGCGTCCACGCCTCGAACGCCGCCTTGGACGCCCACACCGTGTGCGAGGAATACAGCACGTGATCCTCGTGTTCCGGCCCGCGAAGCAGGTGGAAGGTCTCGAACCCGGGCACCGCCTTGAGATGAACGTCACGGCTGAGCCAGACCTGCTCGAAGTCGGTTTCCGACCCGAGCGCCACCCGAAACCGGTTCATGGCGATGAACATGCGCACCTCCTGGGATAGGACCGGCCACGCGCCCGGTCAGGCCTAAACGAGAACGCCGCCCATGCACGGAGCATGGACGGCGCAGGGCCTTCAAACCGTCGTGAAACGGTTACGAGGCGGTCTTGTGGTGATGGTGGCGCATGACGCCCTTGTGTCCGGTCCCGGCCAAGGCGGTGGCCTGGTCCAGGTGCGACTGGATCGTGGGCAGCGTGTCGGTCGCAAACTTCTTCAGGTCCGGGTCGGTGCCGCTCTGCGACTCCGTCTGGAACAGCACCACCTGCTGCTGGTGCCCAGCGATGTTGTCGGCAACGTAGTCGCGGTCGAACTTGTGGCCGGTCTCGCCCTGCAGCTTCGACATCTCCTGCATCTGCGCGTCGTCCACCGCCGTCGGCAGCATCGCGTTCTTGGTCATCGCCAGCTGCTTCAGCTGGTCGTCCGCAGCGGTGTGGTCGCTGATCATCCTGGCCGCAAAGGCTTTGATCCTGGCGCTGTGCGAGGTCTTCTGCGCCAGCTGCGCTTCCTGGATCTCCGTCATCCCGCCCTGCGCCGCGGCGGTCACGAAGGTCGCGTCGGCGGAAGCGAGCGGCGGAGGGCTGGGAGGGGCTGCCGGCGGCGGCGCGGGCTGGTTGCTGGCGCAGGCGGCGATGGGGAGAACGGCCAGGGCGAAGCCCCAGCGAGCAAAACGGTTCATTGTGTTTCCTCAACCCGGGCCATGGCGAAACCGTTCGACATGGCGGTGGGTTTCACACTGGTTCGCCGGCCTAACGCCACCGGTTGCAGGACGTTCAACCGGAATCGACCGGTTTTCGATTCCGGACCGGAATCAGTTGCGCAACCGCTCCAGCGCCGTGATCAGCGCCCGCCTGGTGCCCGGTTCCAGGGCGGAATGGCCCGCATCGGGCACGATCGTCAGCCGGGCGCCGGGCCAGGCGGCGGCGAGGTCGAACGCGCTGCATGCCGGGCACACCATGTCGTAGCGGCCCTGCACGATCTCCGCCGGAAGGTGCGCCACCGCCTTCATCCGGCCGAGCAGCCCGCCGGGAGGCAGGAACAGCCCGTTGGCGAAGTAGTGCGCCTCCACCCGCGCCAGGCCCAGCGCCGCGCGGTCGCGGGCAAAGCTCGCCACCGCCGCCGTTGTCGGCAGCAGGGTCGAGCAGGTGCCCTCGTATTCCGACCAGGCGCGCGACGCGGGCAGGTGCACCGCCGGGTCGGGATCGGTCAGCCGGCGCAGGTAGGCGCCGAGCAGGTCGTTGCGCTCCTCCTCCGGTATGTGCCCGGCGAACAGCGCGTGCGCGTCGGGAAACACCGTGTGCAGCCCGTAGAGGAACCATTGCAGCTCCTCCGGCCTGCCCAGGAAGATGCCGCGCAGCACCATCGCCACCACCCGGTCGGGATGCGCCTGCGCGTAGGACAATGCCAGGGTCGATCCCCAGGAGCCGCCGAACAGCACCCAGCTCGCGATGCCGAGGTGGTGGCGCAGGCGCTCGATGTCGTTCACCAGCATCGCGGTGTTGTTGTCGCGCAGCGAGCCCTGCGGACGCGAACGCCCGGCGCCGCGCTGGTCGAAGATCACCGCCCGCCACGCGGACGGGTCGAAGAAGCGCCGGTGCACGATCCCGGCCCCCGCTCCCGGCCCGCCATGCAGGAACAGCACCGGGCGCCCGTCCGGGCGCCCCACCTGCTCCCAGTACATCACGTGCGTGCCCGCCTCCGCCCCGGCCTCGAGCGGCAGGTAGCCGGCCGCGAACGGCTCGATCTCGGGAAACAGGTCTCCGGTCGCCATGTCGCACTATACGCAGCCAGGACACGGCAGCCAGGGCACGGCTCGATCATGCGTGCCGGCGTCCCATCCCCCGCTCCCGGATGCACAAGGCCGGAACATGCCCTAGAAGCCTTCATCCATGCGATCGCCATTCCAACAGGCCGCCGGCACGGTCCGGCCGCCGGATCACGGCTGGGCCAGGACCTGGCTCGTATCCGGCGCCGTGCTCGGCCTCCTCACGGTGGCGGCCGGCGCGGTGTCGGCGCACCTGCCTGACCGGATGCTGGCGCCGAACGGCCGCGAGATGCTGCGAAGCGCCGTGCAGATGCAGGGCTGGCACGTCCCGGCGCTGCTCGCCTGCGGCCTGCTCGCGGAGCGTCGTGGCAGCCTGCTGCTCCGGGCCGCCGGCCTGGCCTTCCTGCTCGGCATCGCCTGCTTCTGCGCCGGCGTCTATGCCCTGGGCCTCGATGGCAGCACGCCCTGGGCCCGCCTCGTCGGCCACGCGGCGCCCTTCGGCGGTGTCGTGCTGATGGGCGGCTGGCTGCTGTTGGCTGTCGCCTGCCTCGCCCGGCACGCGTGACCGGGTCCTGCGGCAGCGCCTTTCTGGCTTCGGACGGCAACGAGACGGTGCTGGCCGAGGAGCTGGCCCGTCGCGGCGTCGCCGTGTCCGGCTGGCTCGGCTCCCTGGCGCTGTCGCCCGACCCGCCCGCAGCCGCGTTCTGGGCGCTGGACCAGTGGACCGCGCCGGAGCTGGTGCCGTGCGCCTCCATCGGCGACGCGGTAGCGGCACTTCGCGACCGGCAGCGCAACTGGAGCCACCATCCGGCCCTGCATCACCGCCGTTCCGCCCTGATCGCCGCACGCCTGCCGCCGGTGAAGGCGGCGCCGCTCCGGTTCCCGGCCGCCGCCCCCACCGCTCCGCTCGGCGCCTGGACCCTGCTGGCGCCCGACCGCCTGCTGCTGAGCACGACCAAGACCAGCCCGTTCCCCGGCGGCATCGCCCGCTTCCACGAGAACCGCATCGCACCGCCGAGCCGCGCCTACCTCAAGCTGTGGGAGGCCTGCGCCCGCCTGCGCGCCTGGCCGGCGCCGGGCGATACCTGCCTCGACCTCGGCGCCTCGCCCGGCGGCTGGACCTGGGCCATCGCCAGCCTCGGTGCCACCGTGACCGCGATCGACCGCGCCCCGCTGGACCCGCGCGTCGCCGCGATGCCGGGAGTGCAGTTCCGTGCCGACAGCGCCTTCGGGCTCGATCCCGCGCGCGAAGCCCCGGTCGACTGGCTGTTCAGCGACGTCATCGCCTACCCCACCCGCCTGCTCGCCCTCGTGCGGCGCTGGATCGCTGCCGGCGCTGCGCGCCGCATCGTCTGCACCGTGAAGTTCCAGGACCCGACCGACCACGACGCCGTTGACGCCTTTGCCGCCATCCCTGGCGCGCGCCTGCTGCACCTGTCGCACAACAAGCACGAGCTCACGTTCTTCTGGCAACGCGACGCCCCCTGCTCCTGACGAGGCAGGACGTTTGTCCCAACCCGCCGATCGTGCCCGTGGTCGATGCGGGCCCGACAAACCTGGCTTCAACGCCGTGGCTGATCCCTGGCATCGTGATGAAGCACATCGGTGATCGCGCCGTTGCCGCCGACATAGGGGCACCGACTTGCAGCGGTCGCGAACAGGCCGCCATCGTTTCGCGACCGTCACTCGGCACCGCGGCCTGCAACCCGTCCTGTCGCGGTTGATCCGGTTGCAACACCTCACCAGCCGCCGGCCACGAGAGCCACGCGGCTCCATCGGTTCGTTTCCGTGCAGAAGAAATGATAGAACTTGTCATGCAGCTTTCCGTCTCCGCTATCGCCCGGGTTGCAGGGCGCGGTGCTGCTCTGCGGCACCATGAAACCGTTGTAGCGGATCGCGGTCGCCAGCACCGGGCTGTTGAACCGCGTGAACCGGTCGTCCACGTCCAGCACGCCCTGGCCGTCGCTGTTCCGCACGCCGGCACCCGGCCTGAGCCGCACGTCGAAGTGGTTGCGCCTGGCGAAGCCGTCCGCACCGGATGGCAGCGAGTGCAGGTTGATCATCCCCACCGCTCCCACGTTGCCGTTGGGTGACGCGATGCCGGGCGCGCCCACGTCGAGGCCGCCCGCGAAACGCGGCATCACGTTCCACTGCGTGAGCTGGCCCAGGAAGCGTCCATCGTTCTGGACGGTGTCGGCGCCGCAATGGATGTTCGTGAAGATCGGGTGCTGCGTCGGGTCGGGGCTGGTTCCGCTGTCGCGGTAGCACACGCCGGTGGCGGCACCCGTCGCCGGGTTTCGTCCCGTGTCAGACGAAACCTCGATGTCGTCGAACGCGACCGGACCGCCGCTGGCGACGATGCCGTTGTCGAAGTGGGCCACGATGTCGTCGGAGAACTGCGACGGGTCCGGGTTGCGCGTGCCGAACCCCGAATAGAACATCGCAGTGGCGTTGAAGCCCGCACCCTCGTAGCCCGCCATCGGGCCATAGAACGTGTCGTGGTCGCTTTCCACGGTGGTGCCGCCGGAGCTGGAAAAGAACACCGGGTTCGTGTGCACCGGCGGCGCCACGTCGTAGAAGAAGTTGTGGTGGCTGAACACGGTCGACACGTTGTCCAGCAGCACCATGTTGCTGCTCGCCCCCATGCTGCTGTCGGCGAGCACCAGGCTGCCCGTCAGGGAGTTCGGCGGCGCCAGCCAGCTCACGCCCACCTTCACCCCCACGGTGAACAGCTTGTCCAGCACCACGCCCTGGATCGCCTGCCCGTCGATCCGCACCGCCGTGTTGCCGCCCTCGATCAGGGCGTCGGTCACGTTGAAGTTGCCCTGGCCCGCGGTCCGGAACGCCTTGGCGGTGCTGTGGTACCAGATCGGGATCGACGTCGTGTTGTTGCCGAGTGCCGTGTCGGTCCAAACGATCCGCTCCAGCCGGACGTTGCTCATGTCCTGGAGGAAGAAGCCGCCCGCCCAGTTGTTGGCGCCATCGGTCCAGCCCCGGGCGTTGGTGAAGACGATGTCGTCGAACAGCTCCGGCGCCATGAACGAGGCGCCCTCGCCCGGCATGCCGGTGATCGAGATGGCGGTGCCGGCATGTCCCGCCTGCGTGCCGCCGGGCACCGAGTTGCTGTTCCTGCCGGCGGCGGCTGGAACGATCCCCGTGTTCGCCTCGAACTGGATGCCGGACATGTGCACGGCCTGCCCCGGCCATGCGCCCTGGCGATGGATGTCGGTCCTGTTGCCGCCGTTGTTGCGGTTCATCCTGATGCGCAGGCCGTCGATGCCGCCGTTGAACTGCAGCTGCGTGTTCGCCGAGCCGTCGCCGCGCAGGACAAGGCTCGTGTTCGGCCCGAACTCGAACTCGATCGTCCTGTTCAACACGTAGCGTCCGGACGGCAGGTCCAGCTCGACCGCGTTGCTGCGGCTCAGTCGGCCGGACAGCAACGACAACCGTGCCGCGTCCATGCCCACCACGCGGTCGGCATGACCGGTGACGACCAGGGCCGCGTCGGCGAAGGCTTTCGTGTCGTCGGTCGACCCGTCGCCCTTGGCACCGAATTCCCTGATGTCCAGATGGCCGGCCGACCTTTCACCAGGCGCCGTCGCAGCGGCACCGGAAGCGGGAGGCCGGTCCTGCGCACCCGCGGCATCCGCCAGCAGCAACGCGCCGACCAGCACCGCGAGCCGCGTCCCGGCCGTTCCGCGCCATCCGGGCGTCCAGCCCGTGGCGACGCGCGCCGCGCTGCCGGATGCCCCGTCCGGCATCGGGCTTCCAGCGCCCGTTCCGTTCGCAATCATCCCGATCATGCCGTGCTCCGTTCCATCACGCTGCTGGTTCTTGTGGTTCACCCGCCCGTCCCGCTCGCGCATCAACGCTTGCTGCTCCCGTCGTTGTGCCTCGGGCTCGATCGTCGCAACCGGGGCGGCGCTGGTGGTCATGGCGACCCGTCTGGACGCCGTTGCCGACCCGGGCACCGCCGCGTGGCGGTTCTGCCGCGTCCACCGAACCACGTTCGCGCAGGGGGTCGCAGGCTGTGAAAGCCTCACCCGGCTTCGGCCGTCCGCCCAAGTCGGAACGCATCAAGGACGACGGGTTCAACGCTGGTTTTGCGCTGACGTCGATCCCTGGCCGCAGCCCGGCGACACCGCCGGGGTGGGTGCGCTGCGGCGTCGGCGGCGACCAGCTGATCGAGGCCGGACGGCGCTTCCCGTTTGCAGGCGGCGCGGTTCCGGCCCGCACCCCTGTGCCGACGCCAAGGCGGCCTGCCCGGGCGACAACCGTCAGCCCGCCCGACACCGATCCACGGCATCGCACGCGCCGTTTCAGAACTACCGCACGCTCGTCCCCGGCGGCAGGATCATCATCCCGGCATCGCGGGATCTGACTGCGTCAGGCGACAACCGTTCCCCGCCTGCGCTCGGGCTCTCACTGCGCCCGGCCGGCCGTCATGCTGCCGCACGCCTTGAGCATCGCGGCACCCGATGGCGCCTGGCAGGCACGCACGGCGTCGGGCGTGCAGGCCGCGGCGGCAGTGTCGTAGTCCGATCCCAGCACGTCCCGGGCGATGTCCAGGCTCGGGTTCGGCTTGTCCTCCGTGCCGCTGCCGTTCTTGCCCAGCACCGTCACCTGCTCCTCGGTCTGGTGCACGTCGGCCATGGCATTCAGGCACGTCCTGCCCGCCGCCGTCATCTTCAGCCGCAGCACCGCCAGCGCGCGGTCCAGGCTCTGGTGTGAGCTTCCCTCAGCGTCCTGCGCCAAAGCTTGGCCGGCCCCGCCCAGCAGCCCGAGCACCGCCAACACCGCCACACGCCTCGATCCCATCGCCTGCCCTCCGGCTCCCGTCACGGTTCCAGCCGCACCGCGCAACAACGACCCGACCAGCCCGGATCAGTGCGGACGCGCATCCCAGGCGGCGATCTGGTCGACCGAAGCCTGCGGCGACATCGCACGCGCGTTGCCGAGCGCCAGGGTGCCGTCTGGATCCAGCAGCTTGCCTTGCGGCGTCAGCACCAGCACCGTCGGGATCTGCTTCACCGTGACGCCATAGCGCGCAGCCACGTCCATGTTCACGTTGAACCGGTCGACGTTGACCATCACCGTCTCGAACCGGCTGTCGCGCCATGCCTTCACCGCGGGCATCTGCATCACCCCGTTCAGCATGCGGCAATCCGGGCACCAGTTGGCGCCGAAGTCGATCAGCACGTCGCGCCCGCTCGAGCGCGCGGCGGCGAACGCGGCGTCGACCTGCGCCTGCGCATCCGCTGTGGTGTCGTAGGGGTGCCGGTCCGGCACCGGCTGCGCCGACGGCAGGTCGGTGGGCACCGGAAGCCCAACCGCCAGCGACGGGACCGCGGTCCCGAGCAGCAGCCCGGCAAGCAGGGCGGGACCGAGAATGCGCATGGCGGACCTCCAGATCGGTTGGCTAGAAACGGGGAACCTGGACCGCCTTGCCGGGCGATCCACGGAAGCGGAAGGTGTGAATGGGATGACCCATGCCATCTCGTGCGGGATCAACCAAACCACAAGGAGTCCGCAATGATCGACCTTTACTACTGGACCACGCCCAACGGCCACAAGGTCACGCTGTTCCTGGAGGAAACCGCTCTCCCCTATCGGGTGATCCCGGTGAACATCGGCCGCGGCGAGCAGTTCGAGCCGGCCTTTCTCCGCGTGGCGCCCAACAACCGCATCCCCGCGATCGTCGACCACGACCCCGAGGGCGGCGGCGAGCCGGTAGCGCTGTTCGAGTCCGGCGCGATCCTGCTCCATCTCGCCGAGAAGACCGGGCGCTTCATCCCGTCCGACGGCCGCGGCCGGGCGGAGGTGCTGCAATGGCTGTTCTGGCAGATGGGCGGCCTCGGCCCCATGGCCGGGCAGAACCATCATTTCCGCAACTACGCGCCGGAAAAGATCCCCTACGCGATCGACCGCTACGTGCGGGAAACCAACCGGCTCTACGGCGTGCTGGACCGCAGGCTGGCCGACCGGGCGTTCCTGGCCGGCGACGCCTACAGCATCGCCGACATGGCGAGCTTTCCCTGGATCCTTCCCGACGCGCAGGGCCAGTCGATGGACGACTTCCCCCACCTCCGGCGCTGGCACGCCGAGATCAAGGCGCGGCCCGCCACCGGCCGCGCCTATGACCTGGTGCGAACCGTCAACCCCGGTGCCGGCGGCATCAGGACGGAAGAGGAACGGCGTGTGCTGTTCGGACAGACCGCCACCTCGCACCCGCCGCGGGGCTGACGCCCCGGTCCTGGCCCCTCCCTTGCATCACGTGATCGCGGGAGGCCGTGACCATGACCCTGATCGATCGCCCGAGGATGGCAGCCCGGCCGCGTCCTGCTAAGGAAGCCGCCATGCCGACCAGCCGGACCCGACGCCCGACGGCGCCCGCCCCCCGCCCGCCCGCTTCCCCGGTCCCGGCGCCGCCGGGGCGCGGCACC
>CAXTCK010000006.1:0-12056 GCA_964242425.1 uncultured Acetobacteraceae bacterium
CCGGTGCGGCTGACGGTGTCGCCTTCGCGGATCGCGCGGTCGTCGCCGAAGATGACGATGCCGACGTTGTCCGCTTCCAGGTTCAGCGCCATGCCGCGCACGCCGGCACCCGGGAACTCGACCATCTCGCCGGACATGACGTTCTGCAGCCCGAACACGCGCGCGATGCCGTCGCCGACCGACAACACGGTGCCGGTCTCGGCGATGTCGGATTCACTGTCGAAGTTGGCGATCTGCCGCTTCAGGATGTCCGAAATCTCGGCGGGACGGATCTCCATCACTCAGGCTTCCTTCATGGCGTAATGCAGGCGGGCCAGGCGCGATCGCAGGCTGGCGTCGTAGAGACGGGCGCCGACGCGCACCACCAGGCCGCCGAGCAGGGTGCGGTCGACCCGCTCCTGGATGTCGACGCGGCCGTAGCCGGCCTCGGTGAGCCGGGCCAGCAGCTGGGTGCGCTGCAGGCCGGTGAGCGGATGGGCGCTTGCCACCTCGGCCACCACGATGCCGCGACGCGCCGCCACCAGGGCAGCGAAGCCGGCCAGGATCGCGCGCAGGTCGGACAAGCGACGGTTGTTGGCGACCACGCCGACGAAATGCCGAAGCAGCGGGCCGAAGCCCTGCTGTTCCATGACCGCCAGCACCGCGTCGCGCCCCTGCGCCACGTCCAGCACCGGGTCGCGCAATAGGGCACGCAAGGGAACGCTTTCGTCGATCAGCCGGCCGAGAGCGTCGGCCTGGTCCACCGCCTCGTCCAGCGCACGACGCTCGTCGGCCAGCTCATACAGGGCGGTGGCGTAACGACCCGCAAGGCCGCCGGTCGGGTTGCCGATCGGCTTGCCGGTCGGACTGCCATTGGAATTGACGGTCGGAGCTGTCGTGCCGGCCGGGGTCACTCTTGCACGTTCCTTAGCTTTTCGCGGATTTTAGGCCCGCCTATACCGTTGCCGGGCGTCTACCATGGGCCCCATGACCACGCAACACGAACACGGCCCGATGCCCGACCTGCGGGCGCCGCTGATCCTCACCCTGGAGCTGGCCCGGCCGGCGCAGGACCTGTTCCAGTCCCTGCGCGACCGGCACTTCCCGCCGGAGCGCAACGTGGTGCCGGCGCACGTGTCGATGTTCCACGCCCTGCCCGGCGTGGAAGCGCCCGCGATCCTGCGCCGGCTGCGCGCGGTGGACCATGCCCGCCCGCCGGTGCGGGTGGAGGCGCCGTTCCTGCTCGGGCGCGGCGTCGGCTTGCGGCTGAACAGTCCCGCCTTGTCCGCGCTGCGCTCCGGGCTCGCCCGCGACTGGGCGCCCTGGCTGTCGCCCCAGGACAGGCAGGGCTACCGGGCGCACGTGACGGTGCAGAACAAGGTGTCGCCGGAGGAAGCGCGGGCCACGCTTCAGCGGCTCGCCGTCGGCTTCGTGCCGTTCGATACCGAGGGCGCCGCCCTGCGGCTGTGGCGCTACCTCGGCGGCCCGTGGGAGGCCCTGGAGCGGATCGAGCTGGCCGTTCCTTCCCCGGACTGAGCGGCCCCGGGCTGCGTAACCGGGGCGCGCGTCACGCCTTGCGTCAGGCCGCGAACGACGCGTCCAGCCGGTCGATCGCCATGGCGTCGAACTGCGCCAGCACCGCTTCCCGGTTCGGCAGGGTGGGTCCTTCCTGTTCCAGCTTGGCGGCGGCGAAGGACAGCGCCATGCGCGCCACCCGTTCCGGCTCCGACTTCTCCACCAGGGCGGCCACCAGCCCCGCTACCAGCGCGTCGCCGGCCCCCACCGTGACCGACACCTGCAGGATCGGCGGCCGGCCCAGCAGGGCGTGCCGCTCGCTGACGAACAGGGCGCCCTCCGCGCCGCGCGAGATCACCACCAGCCCGATGCCCCGGTTGCACAGCGCATGCGCCGCTTCCGCCATCTGCTTGATGTCGGAGAAGCTCTGCCCGGAGCTTTCCTCCAGCTCGTCCTGGTTCGGCTTGATCGCCCAAGGCAGCGCGTCCGCGTCGCCCTCCAGCACCGCGCGCAGCGGCTTGCCGCCGGTGTCCAGGATCACCCGCGCGCCCTGCCTGTTGAGCGAGGCGATGATCGCGCTGTACGCGTTGGACGGCATGCCGGGCGGCAGGCTGCCCGACAGCACCACGATGGCGCCGGGCCCCGCCTCAGTGGCCAGCACGGTCTGCAGCTGCGCCAGGTGTACCGGCAGCGGCATCAGCCCGGGCAGGTTGATGTCGGTGGTGTCGCCGGCCGCCTCGTCCAGCAGCTTGATATTGTTGCGGGTGTGGCCGGGCACCCGCACGAAGCGGTCGGTGATGCCCTTGGAGGCCAGGAAGTCCTCGAACGTCGCCGCGTTGCTGCCGCCCAGGAAGCCGGTGGCGATAATCGGCGGCTCATGCGTCTGCCGCCAGTCGGACAGGCAGCCGGCAACGTTGATCCCCTTGCCGCCTGCCTGGCGCACCGAGGAGCGCGCCCGGTGCACCGTGCCCGGCACCAGCTCGTCCAGCCGTATGGTGTGGTCGATCGCCGGGTTGAGCGTGACGGTGACGATGGCAGGCGCATGGGCGGGCGCAGAGCCAGGGGTGGCCGCGGGGCCAGGGGTGGGCGCGGGGCCGGGCGCGGGGGCGGCGTTCATCAGGAGAGCGTCCTTCCGGGACAATGCCGAGAAGCCCTAGCCTCGCAGCCCTGGGCGCGGATCGGAAGGGGGCAGCGGTGTCGAGGCCGTGCCAACTCCTGTGGAGTGGGCCCCCTTCAAGCGAGCCTCGTCGCGGAACCGCCGCCGCTCGTCGCCCGGCAAGGCACGGTCGAGCAGCACCGCCGTTCCTCCACCCCCGTCGGCCACCACCCGGTAGAGGTGGGTCCAGCATCCGTCGTCCCGGTCGCGATGCAGCACCAGGTGCCAGCCGCAGCGGCGCGACCGGCAAAGATGCGTCGTCCAGCCGAGGCAGACGAACTCGGCCTCGTCCCGCGCGCCGACGCCGAGCGGCATGCGCAGGCGCGCCTCGACCGGGCAGGAAGGCGAAACGGGAAAGGCAAGCACGTCGAACACGGTCGGCTCCGCACACGGGGTGGAACGGGTTCGACCGGTTCCATCGCAGGGAGAAGGCGGCGTGATCCCGTGGTTTGCCGGAACGGCCGCATCTCCCTGGTGAGGGACGCCACCTTGCCCGGGAAGGCAGGTTGGCGTTGGGGGTCAACCCAACTCCTGATGCACCCCGGACGCTAGCCGGCGCTGCCCGCCCGCGCAAGGGACCGGATGCGTGCGGGCGTCACACGTCGTCCATGCCGCCACCCACGAACGGCTCGGCGCCGGTGGTGAACGAGGTTGTCGAAGCCGGGAACGCCGCTCCACCGTAACGCCATCTGCCGACTTCGCGGTCCGTAGCGAACGGAAGAAGGTTGCAGAGCCACCCGTGCATCGAGCCGGCTCGCCTCGCCGGTCCCGTTGCTGCGCCAGGAACGCTGCCGCATCAGGACACATGCTGCATCAGGACAGGCAGGTCGGCGACGCGGAGCAGGCTTTCGGTGGTCCCATCGAACAGGCGCTCGCGCAGCCTGCCGCCCTTGCTGCCCATCACCAGCAAGTCCGCATCCGCCTCGTGCGCCATCGCCAGGAGTTGCACGCCCAGTTCCCCGCCCGACGCCGCCGCGGTGGCCCGCCGGACGGGAAGGCCGTCGAACAGCGCCGGCAGGTCCCGCTCCGGCGTGCCAACCTGCAGCAGCACCACCCGCTCTGCCTGCGACAACAGCGGCAGCGCGGTGCGTACCGCTCCTTCCGCTTCCCCGTTGGGCTGCCACGCCACCGCCACCACCCGTCCGAAACGGCCGACATGCCCCGACGGCACCAGTAGCACCGGACGACGCGCCCGGACCAGCGCGGCGTGGATGCGCACGCGCGCGGTGGCATCGCCCGGCTTCTGTTCCAGCAGCAGCAGGTGCGCGCCCCGGCCATGCTCGAGCACGGCCATCGCGCCGTCGCCGCGTATCTCCATCCAGCGCGCCGGATGCCCGGCCTTCCTCTCTCCCGCCGCCCAGCGGTCAAGTGCGGAGCTGATGCCGGCGGCCCATCCGGTTCGCCAGCTGGCCATCTTCTGCCGGCGCTCCGTAGTCAGCACCTCCTCGGTCGGCTGGAACTCGGCCAGCGCCGGCCCGTCGATCATCAGCACGGTAATCCGGTCGTCCTCGCGCTGCATCACCTGCTTGGCCGCCGCGAGCATCCCCTCCACCGCTTCCGGACGGTGCAGCGCCACAAGCGTGCCGCCCGCGGCACCCGGCACCTCGGCGGCGACCGCCAGGCGCGAGGTGCGGACCGCCAGCGCCAGCGAATATCCCGCCGCCACGCTTCCCAAGCATAGCGCCACCGACAGCAGGACGTTGCCCATCGCCTGACCGGCGCGGTTGTCGCGCAGCAACTCCAGCGTCTGCAGGCTGAACGAGGAGAAGGTGGTGAAGCCACCGCACACGCCCACCATCACGAAGGCTCGTGCGTCGAACGGCAAGGCGAAACGCCCGTCGGTCGCAGTCAGGGTGCCGAAGAACCCGATCACGAACGAGCCGAGCACGTTGATCGCGATGGTGCCCCACGGAAAGACGGGGCCGGTCAGCACAGCCAGGACAGTGCCCAGCCAGGCACGGCCGACGCTGCCGAGCGCGCCACCCAGCGCGATCAGCGCATAGGTCAGGAAACTCATCGCGTGGCCGCGACCGGGGGTAAAGGACGCATGGACATACTCCCTCACTCGGGCCCGCAGGCCCGGATCAGCCAGGAGTCATCAGCCCACGACGGGCAGTTGAAGGGGAACCCCATCCCTTGTGGCCAGAGCATCGCAGCTTGGGAGGCGGAGCTCAAGCGAGGCCAGGGGCGCCGCCCCTGGACCCCGCCTAAAGGCTTGCCTTTGGAATCCAGCAACTGGATTCTCAAGGCTCCTGCCTTGAGCGGGCCCAGGGCAGGGCCCTGGCCTTTCCTCTTGGCCCGCTTGCGCATCAGCAATCAGCGTTTCCGCAACGTGCGACGACGCGTCTTCCAGGCGAAACGGGCAGCATCATCAAGATCATCAAGCGTGGCCGTGCACGCGTTCACGCCGGACGGGATCTCATGCGCGTCACAGCGCAACGACATGGCGTTTGTCAGGAGCATTTCGTTTGAATATGCTCGGAGCCGTTGGGAGGATGAAACGATGAAATCAATCCGATATGTCTTGAAGACAGCAACAGCTTTCGTTGCTCTGCTCCTCGGCCATTCCGCATTCGCAGCACCCACACCCCTTCCGGAACCGTTGCTTCCCGAGCATGCGTCATCGGGAGCGGTGATCCAGCTTCAGGACTTTGCTACACTTCCGAAACACGCTGACGGAAGTTCGGCACGCGTCCAATTTCTGACACAGGCTCCAGACAACACCACCGACTTGTTCGTGACCGACGCCGTCGGCATCATCTACCGCGTCAGCGCGGACGGCTCCCGCGTGGCGCCATATCTGGACCTGCGCACCCAGGGGCTTTCCATCATCTCGCCCTCGGGCGAAGAAGGGCTGGTCGGCGTGGCGTTCCACCCGAACTTCGCCGGCGATCCATCCAGGCCCGGCTACGGCAAGTTCTACACCGCCTACAGTGCCGATCGTTCCAGCGGGGTTCCGGACTTCCTCGCCAACGACGACGCCGATCATCACCAGGTGATACGCGAGTGGACCGCGAGCAACCCAATCGCGACCAGCTTCGCCGGCACGTCGCGCGAGGTTCTCCGCGTCGGCAAGTTCGCATCGAACCACAATGGCGGAGTCATCCGCTTCAACCCCAATGCCGTCCTCGGCTCCGCCGACTACGGCAATCTCTACATCGGCTTCGGCGACGGCGGCGACGGCAACGATCCGCGCAACAACGGCCAGACCATCACCTCGCCGCTGGGCAAGATCCTGCGCATCAACCCGCTCACGGGCACGAACGGCGCCAAGTGGGGTATTCCCGACGACAACCCGTTCCGCACCATGGCGTCGGCAGCGCCGCTGGTGTGGGCCTGTGGTCTGCGCAACCCGCAGCAGTTCAGCTGGGAGCGCGGCGGCCAGAGCCGCATGTTCATCGACGACATCGGCCAGAACCAGGTCGAGGAGGTCGATCTCGGTGCCAAGGGCGCCAACTACGGCTGGCAGATGCGCGAAGGCACCTTCGCCACCGGCACGGGCGCCGGCAGCCCGGGCGGCAAGAACGATTATTCCGACTATCCCATCCCCGCGGGCGACGCCGCCTACGGCTTCAGCTACCCGATCGCCGAATACGATCACAGCGACGACGCGCGGGACGGCGGAACCGTCGCCAGCGGCATCGGCAGCGGCTTCCTCTACCAGGGCTCGCTGGCGCCGCAGTATCGCGGCATCTACGTGTTCACCGATTTCGTCGAGGGCAAGCTGTTCGCGATCAACGCCAACGTGCCCTTGTCGACCGCGATGGACGTGTTCTCGATCCCGCTGCAGTATCGCGGCGTTACCTACACCTCCTTGAACCAATCACCGATCGGCGAGGGCACCCGGTCCGACTTCCGCATGGGCGAGGACCGCAACGGCGAGCTCTATGCCCTTCTCAAGGGACCCGGCGCGATCTACCGCCTCGTCCTCCCGCATTGACCCGGACCAGCTCGCGGTGAGGCAACGGGCTGGCCGCAGGGCCAGCCCGTCTATCCGCGTCGCAAAGGCGCGTGGTATCCGAGTCTGGACCAAGCGCTGGACCTGGAACGTCATGGCTCGACCGGCTCCGGGTCAAACCCTGGGTACGGTTCGTGCTCCGGCTGCCCATGCGGAGGAACAAACATGAACCTGAAGGTTGGTCTTCTCGCTGTTGCCGCGACGTTGCGGGCGTGTTCATCGATGGCCGTGACGATGATCGGTCCTCAGGCGCCTAGTCCGGTGACGCGTCCCACCATGTTCTCGCCGGTGCCGCGGTCGATGCAGCAATTGATCGGAGCCGGCTTTCAGGGGGTCAACATCGCGCTCGGATTGGGCAGCTTCGGCTACCTCCTGAAGCAGGATACGCGCTATGTCACCTGCGCGGTGCAACCAGGCAATGCTATCCAGGCATGTTCCTGTTTGAATGCCGGGCGATGAACTGAGATGAGCCCCAGGCTGCACGCCGTGACGGTATTGGCAGGCGCGATGCTACTTGTCGTCGCTACCGTCAACGCCTTCCAGGTCAGCCGCTTCATGGCCGGTGCCCTTCGGGACAACGGAACCGTTACCCGATTGGATGCCGCCGGGCCGCATCCGCAGATCTCGTTCCGTGCGCAGAACGGCTCGGTTATCAGTCATCCGCAGGGAGGCATGATCGCGGGCTTCCGTGTCGGACAGGAAATCCAGGTGCTTTACGACGCCGTCGACCCATCCGGAACGGCAAGGGTGCGCAGCTTTGGCAGCTTGTGGGGCACCAGCCTGATGCTGGCAATCTGCGGAGCGGTGCTGCTGACGCTCGGGCTCGCATCGTTCAGCCTGCCGATCGAGTTCTACTCGAAGGGACGCTAGCATTCCCATCCACCCCACCCAATAGTGGGATCAACGGCGATGTTCTTGAGATCAAGCAGCTGGACATTTGTGACCTCCGGCACGAGCGGCTTGAACGTCGACATCTTTGCTGCCGCTGGCGGCTTGATCGATTTCTCGACCCATCGCACAAGCAACAGAACTTCCATTTCGGCAGCGCCGGGGTGGGTGCAGGAATCGGCCTGAAGCTGTCCAAGGTAGGCAAGCTGGAGATCCGTTCCGAGAAGCTCGGCAAGGCCATCGGTGGCGTCGTGGCGCCCAAAGTATTTTGCCAATGCCGGCAGCCTCTACATGACGCCGTTCTTCAGCGGACGCGAACTGAGTGCGGCCGATCTGCGAGGCCTGTGCGTCGTGATCGATGGTGGCGCCGGCTGCGTGCAGGCTATTCAGGCACGCTGATGCTGCTCGGCATCGATTCCGTGCGCTTCGCCATGCAGGTGGCCTCGCCGATCATGAGCCTGCTACTGGGCCAAACCGAACCGAACGCCGTGCTTGTGACCCGCGGGCTGAGCGCCGGCATCCAGGCAGGCGGCGGCGTCACCGGCACGATTGGATGCTTGGCCTAGCGCTCGGCCGGGCCGGACAACAGCAACAGGTCCCGCAACGGACGTCTCCGGCATCCCTGGAAGGCGTCGCTTTGAGTCGCATGAAGGTTCGCGGGAACAATGCCGGCCCGCTGCGAAGCGGGCCGGGCTGGAGCTGCTGCGACCTAGTGGTTGGTCCACCCGACATAGCTGTTGACGTTGTCCTTGGTCACCAGCTTGGCCTGCATCAGCGTCACCTTCTCGGCCGGCGGGTGTCCGTCCATGATCTGCTTGCCAATCTTCACCGCGAGCTGACCCATGCCGTACGGGTTCTGCGACGCCGACGCCACGATCAGCCCGTTCGACTTCAGCGCCGCCACGATGTCCGGCGCCCCGTCGACCGAGGTGATGATGATGTTGTTCCGGTGCTGCTGCTGGGCTGCCAGCTGCGAACCGATCGCCTGCGGGTCGTTGATCGCGAACAGGCCGTTCAGGTCGGGATAGCGGATCAGGTAGCCCTGCATCACCGCCAGCGCGCCGTCGCGCGAGCCCTTGCCGTCCTGGTCCGACGACAGGATCTTGATGCCGGGTGAGTTCGCCAGCGCCGCCTTGCAGCCCTTCACCCGGTCGGTCACCGCAGACACCTGCGGCCCGTTCTCGATCACCACGTTGCCCTTGCCGCCGAGCTTCTGCGCCAGGTATGCGCAGGACATGTTGCCGGCCGCCGTGTTGTCGGTTTCCACCGTGGCGTCTGCGCCGGCCGCCGACACGTCGGCCGCCACCACCACGATGCCCGCCGCCTGCGCCCGCTTGATCGCCGGCAGGATGGCATTCGGATCGACCGCGTTCAGCACGATCATCTGCACGCCGGCGGCAATGAAGTTATCGATCTGGGTGAACTGCTTGTTGAGGTCGTAGTCGGCCGACACCGCGATCACCTTGACCTGCCCGCCGCCCGCGTTGGCCGCGTCGGTGATGCCCTTGGTCAGCGCCACGAAGTACGGGTTGCCGAGCGATCCCATGGTCACGCCCACCGCCTGCAGGGGCTTGGCCTGCGCCAGCACCGGCGCTGCCAGCAGGGCGACACCCGCCAGGAGCGCGTTGCGCAGAAGAAACCACGTGCTGCCGTGGCCGGTCGTCTTGGTCATGTTCTTCCCCTGAACCGTCCCGTTTTCCGCTCGAAGCGCATCCGGCGGACGGGATGGTTCCCGCCGGGCGCCTTTGTCTCGGGTCAGGTGCGCACGCCGCTGCCCTGGCGGAAGCGATCCAGCGCCACCGCGCCGATGATCACCAGTCCCTTGACGATGAACTGCCAGATGTCCGACACGCCGACCAGGATCAGCCCGTTGCTCAGCACTGCGATGATCAGCGCGCCGATCAGCGTGCCCCAGATCGAGCCGATGCCGCCCACGAACGAGGTGCCGCCCAGGATCACCGCCGCGATCGCGTCCAGCTCGTAGGACTGTCCGAGCTGCAGCCCGTTCGCCGCATACAGCCGCGCCGACGACAGCACGCCGCCCAGCCCCGCCAGCAGCCCGGACAGCCCGTACACGAACAGGAGGATGCGCGGCACGTTGATCCCGGCCAGCCGTGCCGCCGACGCGTTGCCGCCCACCGCGTAGATCCTGACCCCCAGCACGGTGCGTCGCAGCACGTACCAGGACAGGACGATCACCACCACCGCCACGATCGCCAGCCACGGCACCACCACGCCCGGCAGCACCGAGATGCCGTCGTTGCCGAGCCACGCATAGCTCAGCTGCGGGTTGAACACCGTGTTGTCCGCCCCCATCAGCCGGGCCAGGCCGCGCACCGCAGTCAGCGAGCCCAGCGTGACGATGAACGGCGGCAGCCGCCCGAACGCGATCAGCATCCCGTTCAGCAGCCCGATCCCGGCGCCGACCGCCAGGCAGGCCGGGATCGCCAGCCCGCTGATCCCGGGCAGCAGCGACACGATCAGCGCCCCCATCGCCGAGGCCGCCAGGATTGATCCCACCGACAGGTCGATGCCTCCGGTCAGGATCACAAAGGTCATGCCCGCACCGAGCACGCAGTTGATCGAGGCCTGCTGCGCCACGATCGACAGGTTCTGCACCGTCAGGAACCGGTGCCCGCCCGCGAACTGGAAGCCGATCGCCAGCACGATCAGCACCGGCAGCATGCCAAGCGACTGCAGCGTGGCGCGGAACTGCGCCCGGTTGCTGGGCCGCGCCGCTGCCGGCGGCGTGCCCGCTTCCGCGGATGGGGGAGCCGGGGACTGCATCTCGGACATTCGCCGCGCTCCTCAGGCCGCCATGCTGTCGGGTGCCAGCCCGGCGGCATGCACCATCACCGATTCCTGGCTGATCGGCACGCCGGTATCGCCGCCGACCTCGCCGGCAATCAGGCCTTCGCGCATCACCAGCACCCGGTCGCAGATCCCCACGATCTCCGGCAGGTCCGACGAGATCAGCAGCACGCCGAGCCCGCCTTTCGCCAGCTCGTCGATGATGCGGTAGATCTCCGACTTGGCCCCCACGTCCACGCCCCGTGTCGGCTCGTCCAGGATCAGCACCTTGGGCCCGGTTTCCAGCAGCCGCGCCAGCAGCACCTTCTGCTGGTTGCCGCCCGACAGAGAGCCCACCTGTACCACCGGGCTCGATGCCCTAACCCGGAACGTTCCGAACGCCCGCATCGCCCGCTCCCGCGCGCGGTGGAGGTTCAGCCGCCCGCCGATCCCGCTGTCGGGACCGATCACGCCCATGTTGATGTTGGAGCCGCAGCTCATGTCCAGGAACAACCCCAGCCCCTTGCGATCCTCCGTCAGGTAGGCGATCCCTGCATCCAGCGCCTGGCGCGGATGGTGCGGCGTCACGCCCACGCCATCCAGCGTCACCGTGCCGCCCGCGCGCCGGTCCGCGCCGAAGATCAGCCGCGCCAGCTCCGTGCGCCCGGCGCCGACCAGCCCCGCCATGCCCAGCACCTCGCCCCGGTGCAGCGCGAACGAGCAGGGCCGCACGCGCGCGCCGTCGGTGAGCCCGTCCACCTGCATCACCACCGGCCCGCGCACCGCGGCGCCGTCATGGGTTTTGGTGTAGAACGACGACAGCGAGCGCCCCACCATCATCTGCACGATCGCGTCAGCCGACATCTCGTCGCGCTCCAGCGTGCCGGCGCTGCTGCCGTCGCGAAGCACCGTGACGCGGTCCGCCAGCTCATACACCTCCGCCATGCGGTGCGAGATGTAGATGATCGCGATCCCGTCCGCGCGAAGCTGCCGGATCAGCGCGAACAGCCGGTCGGTTTCGCGCGCCGACAACGCCGTGGTCGGCTCGTCCAGCACCAGGATGCGCGACTGCCGGTAAAGAGCGCGCGCGATCTCCACCAGCTGCTGCTCTGCGATCGACAGGGTGGAGACCGGCGTGTCCGGCCCGAACGGCGTGCCCAGCCGCTGCAGGATCGGCCGGCAGGCCTGCGCCATCGCCCGCCGGTCCAGCCGCCCGCCGGCGCGGCGCATCTCGTTGCCGAGATGGATGTTCTCCGACACCGAAAGGTTGGGCGCCAGCGCCAGCTCCTGGTAGATGATGGCGATCCCGGCGTCCTTGGCCGCCTGTGGCCCGTCGATCTCCACTTTCTCGCCGAACACCCGGATCGTACCCCCCGGATCGGCCCGGTGCGCGCCGGACAGCACCTTCATCAGGGTGGACTTGCCGGCCCCGTTCTCGCCCATCAGCGCCAGCACCTCGCCGCTCCACGCGTCAAGCCACACCCCGGACAGGGCGCGCACGCCGGGAAACGTCTTCGAGATGCCCTGCATCTGCAGGGCCAGCGGACCGCGCCCCTCCCTGTCCACCATTGCTTCCTCGACGGCTTTTCTAATTGTCGGACATCGTGCGCCGGACACCGCCCCGACGCAACCGGCCCCGCTCCAGCACGAAAACGCGTTTTGCGGCGCAACAAGCCGCGGCCTGCATGGCCGTCTCATCCAGATCGCTCCGGGCCGACTGCGTTCCGCGCCGCCCTTGACGCCGGGCGCATCCCGTCCAACGATCCCGCA
>CAXTCK010000006.1:12156-37755 GCA_964242425.1 uncultured Acetobacteraceae bacterium
GACTGCGTTCCGCGCCGCCCTTGACGCCGGGCGCATCCCGTCCAACGATCCCGCACGCCGCTCAAGTCGACTACGAGGAGCACTACGAGATCGCGCCCGAAACGGCAGCGGCGGCGCCAGGCAACATGGCGGAGCTTGAGCGTCTGGTCGACCTGTCCCGCCGCCGGCAGAACGACGACAACCTGATGATGCAGCCAGGCACCAGTCGCGGCACGGCGGCCTAGCGGCCAAAGCAGCGTTGCCCGTATCGACACGATCATGCGGAAGCGACAACAGGCAAGCGACCAGCCCTGCTCCCTCTTTCTGGTCAACCGGCGTACCGGAAGCGCAAGTTCCACGCGAGATCGATCCGGATGCCGAAGGTGTGCGAGATGCCATTTTGGGCGCCCTGTCTGCATCAGAGGCGACCAAAGCCTGGTGTGCAGCCGCCGCGGTTTCTGCCATGATCGGGTCTACCGCAGCGTCCCGCGCAGCTGGCGGCTCGCTCCCCTGAGATCCTGCAGCTCCCGCCGTTCCCCGAACCTTGGGTCTTTGACTCCGGACCGACGTGTCAGGTCCGCGGCAGGCCCAATTCCTCCACCTCCAGCCGGCGATACGCATCCGGGCGAACCCTGATCCGACAGCTATCCTCCGTGCCGATCGTCCCCTACGCTCCTTGGGCTGTCGCAACAGAAGGGTTGTGCCGTGACCAACTACGTCTTTGACGCGAATCCTAATAATGACGAGGTGGACTGAAGCGACCCTTCGATTTGGTATGGCGGCATCGTGCCGAACGGCGCCGACGCGCAGGTAATCTTCCCGACCGTCACCTTCACCAACGGGGGTGGCGTCTACACGAGCTTCATCACCATCGGGTCCGGCGAAAGCTACGCCGTCCAGTCCGTCACCATCAGCAACAACTACCTGTCCCTGATCGGCAACCTGTCGATAAGCGGTGCCCTCGACCTCCAGAGCACCGGCGAGATCGATCTCGCCGGCGGCACGCTGAGCTTCGGGTCGCTGGACAACGACAACGCCCGCCTCCAGGGCTACGGCCAGATCGTGACCACGGGCACACTGGATAATACCGGGATCATCGACGGCGGCGGCGGAAGCGGGCTGGTCATCAACGCCGCGGCTTTCCACAACACCGGCACGATCGCGGCCACCGCGTCCGGCATCTCGACTGCTCCCGCTTTGGCGCTCACAATCCACACCGCATCGGACCCCGACTTCGTGGACGGCACGCTCGGCGGCGGCACCTACAGCGCCGATGCCGGCGGCATTCTAGACCTCGATCTTGGTGGCCTGATCACCACCGATGCCGCGACCATCGAGATCGAGAGGTACTACGGCAACGGCCTGACCGGCCAGATCAACAGCTTCGACGCCGCCACCGGCACCTATCTTTCCCTGCAATCGACGCTCACGGCGATCGCAGCACCCGGCCGCCTGGTGGTCGACAGTTTCAACTACGTGACGCCGAACGCGTTCCGCGTCGACGGCGAGCTGACCCTGGCTGAGAACGGCACCTTCACCGCGCCCGTGTTGACGATCGACGCCGGAGGCACCGTCGACGGCAGCGGTACGGTGGCGGGGGCGATCGTGAACAACGGTGTCATCGAGTCCAAGAACCCTCCCCCCAACGACCCGGTGACCGGACCGCAACCCGGCGACATAATCCTGGACGGCCCGATCAGCGGCACCGGCACGCTTGAGGTGGGCGCCGGGATCGTGACCTACGAAATCGGGATCCGTCCGCCGCAGCGCGTGGTGGAGCGCGCGTCGCTGGAGCTCGGCGGCCCGACCGCGCAGAATGTCCTGTTCGCCGACGACACCGGCATCCTGATCCTCGACGACCCGGCCAGCTTCTCCGGCACCATCACCGCCCAGTTTCCGGCGCCGGACGAGGACATGGTCGTCCTGGACGGCATCGCCCTCAGCGCCATCACCGCCTACAACTATTCCGGCGACGCCAATGGCGGCACCCTGACCATCGACGAGGGCCAAACCAGCCAAGCCCTCGCCTTCGCCGGCGACTATACCACCGCCAGCTTCCTGCTGTCGGCCGGCCAGCAGACGCTGTCCAACTCGCCGCCCAGCCTGGACATCTCCATCGCCTGCTACGCCCGCGGCACCGCCATTCGCACCGACGAAGGCAACGTTGCAGTCGAGAACTTGAGGATCGGCGACCGTGTCGCCACCTTCAACGGCAACATGCGACCGATCCGGTGGATCGGGCGGCGCGCGTATGGCGGCCGGTTCCTCGCCTCCAACCCCGCCGTGCAGCCCATCCTGTTCAAGGCCGGCTCGCTCGGCCGCTACCAGCCGCGGCGCGACCTGCGCGTGTCGCCGAAGCACGCCATGTTCCTCCATGGCTGCCTGGTGCCGGCCGAGTGCCTGATCAACGGGTCCAGCGTGCTGCGCGACACCGCCTGCACCGAGATCGAATACTTCCACGTCGAGCTCGACAGCCACGATGTCATCCTGGCCGAGGACGCGCCGTCCGAAACCTTTGTCGACGACGACAGCCGCGCCATGTTCCACAACCTGTCCGAGTACCAGGCACTCTACGGCGAGCCGCCGGCAGCGCCCGCGGTCTATTGCGCGCCCCGCATCGAGCACGGCGAAACGCTGCACCGGATCAGGCGCGCCATCGACGACCGGGCCGCACCGGCGCCGGCCGCGACCCGGACGCTGCGCGGCCGCATCGACGGCTGGAACGGCCACGTGGTGCGTGGCTGGGCGCAGAACCCTGATCAGCCCGAGATCCCGGTCTGCCTGGAGGTGCTGGCCGGCGGCAGGATCGTCGGCCGCACGGTCGCCAACCTGTTCCGCGACGACCTGCAACGGGCCGGCTGCGGCAGCGGCTGCCACGGCTTCCACATCGTGCTGCCCGACCAGCCGGCCGGCGTCCCGATCGAGGTCCGACGTGCCGCCGACGCCGCGACCCTGGAAATCCTGCCCGTCCGCCGCGACGCGGCCTGACGCCTCGCACCCCGGTCCCGCCTCGTGCTGATCGGCTCGATCGACGAGGCGGACCGCAGCCGCATGAGGGGATGGGTCCGCAGCGGGCTGTCCCCGGACGCCCCGGTCTGCCTGCTGCTGACGGCCAATGACCGGCTGCTGGAACGCGTCGTCGCCAACCGGCACCGTCCGGACCTCGAGGCCGCCGGCATCGGCAACGGGCGGTTCGGCTTCGACGTGGCGCTCCGGCCGCCGCTCGATCCGGCCCGCTCCTGGCTGGTGCACCTCCGCGCCGAAGGCTCGGGCGAGGACATGCCCGGCTCGCCGTTGCGGCTCGACCCGTCATCCGACTTCGACGACGCCGCGCGCGCTGCTTTCACGGCTATGCTGCTGGGCTTCGCCGACGACGCCGATGCCGCGCGGCGCCACCACTTCCTGCTCGAACAGGGCGAGCTGCTTCTGCAGGCCCGCGCGGATCGCCGCAGCAGCGATCCCGCACCGGGGAGCGGCGCGGCAAGCGCGGAAGCGGCCGGGCTTGAAGCGGCAGGCCTGGGAGCGACGGGCATGGAAGCGACGGGCACGGCGCCCCACGCCCTGGTGATCGACGCCCACCTGCCCGATCCGACCCGCGACGGCGGCTCCGTCGCCATCCTGTCGCACATGCGCTCGCTGCAACGTCTCGGCTGCCGCGTGACCTTTGCCGCCCAGTCCATGCCCGCGTCCGGCGACGCGTCCGACCTGATCGAGCGGAACGGGATACGCGTGTGCCGCCGGCCGGAGTTCGGCTCGGTCGAGGAGGTGCTCCGGCGCGAAGCCGGCCGCTTCGCGCTCGCCTACCTGCACCGCCTGCCGGTGGCGTCCGCCTACGGGTCCCTGGTCAGGCACTACCAGCCGCGCGCCCGCCTCCTCTACGGCGTCGCCGACCTGCACCACCTCCGGCTGGCCCGGCAGGCGGTGTTCGAGAACCGTCCCGAGATGAAGCCCGCGGTGCAGCGGCTGCGGAACCAAGAGCTGTGGGCGGCCAGCGACGCGGACGCCGTCATCACCCATTCATCCGTGGAGGCCGCCCTGCTGCGCCAGGCCGTTCCCGCCGGGCGCGTGCACGTGATCCCGTGGTCGATCCCGTGCACGCCCTGCGCGGTTCCCTTCGCGCAACGGCACGGCATCGCCTTTGTCGGCAACTACGCGCACGCCCCCAACCTCGCCGCCGCCCACGCCCTGCGCGACGCGATCATGCCGCGCGTGCGGGCGTCAGACCCGTCCATCGTCTGCCGGCTGGTGGGCGCGGGCCTGCCGCGGTCGCTGCAGCCGCCGCAACCGGGCCTCGCCATTCTCGGCCAGGTGCCCGACCTCGACGCCGTGTTCCGCGCCGTCCGGCTGACGGTGGCCCCGCTCGGCTTCGGCGCCGGCCTCAAGGCCAAGGTTCTGCAAAGCTTCGCCGCCGGCATCCCGTGCCTGTGCTCCACCGTGGCGGCCGAGGGGCTGGACCTGCCGGCCGAGCTGCAGGCGCTGGTGATCATGGACGACGCCGCGATGGCGGACGCGATCCTGCGGCTGCACCACGACCAGTCCCTGAACGAGCACCTGTCACGGCACGTGGCTGGGTTCGCCCGGCGCTTCCTGGCCGAGGCGGCCGTCGACGCCGCGATGGCCAGGGCGATCAACCGCCACAGCTGAACCACCCCCGGGTCGACACGCGTTGATCGGCCGCGTCGCCAGCGCGCCGTCCACGCTGTCGCGAAAGGTGCGCCTTCTGCAACGGCTCAGGCCGACTGCGCCAGAGCCGGGACCGGCATCGGCGTGACCCGGAAGCCGCACGGCCGGTGCAGCGTCCGCCCTGCCGTCGAAGCACGACGGCCAGACGACGACGCCCGGTGGTCATGCCTGCCGCTCGCCTTTCCCGGCCTCGTCCGCCGCCTGCGCCGGCGCCAGCCGCCCCACCACCGCGACCGCCACCGCGTTGCCCAGCACGCTGGTCGCCGTGCGCCCCATGTCCAGGACGTGGTCGATCCCGAGGATCAGCAGCAGCCCCGCATCCGGCAGCCCGAACGCCGGCAGCACCGACGCCAGCGCCACCGTCGCCGCACGCGGCACCCCCGCCGTGCCCTTGGACGTCGCCATCAGCACCAGCAGCATCCCCACCTGCTGCGCCGGGCCGAGCGGGATCCCGTACGCCTGCGCGATGAACAGCGCCGCGAACGCCTGGAACAGCATGGAGCCGTCCAGGTTGAACGCGTATCCCAGCGGCAGCACCAGCCCCACTAGGCGCGGCGCCATCCCGAACCGTTCCAGCACCGCCACCATCTGCGGGAACACCGCCTCGCTGCTGGCGGTGGCGAACCCCAGCAGCAGCGGCGGCGCCATCATCCGCAGCAGCGTCCACGTCCTGCGCCCGAGCACCGCGAATCCGGCCGCCGCCAGCACCCCCCACAGCACCAGCCCGGTCGCGTAGAACCCGCCCACCAGCCGCGCATACCCGCCCGCCATCGCCATGCCGCCGCGCCCGAAGCTTCCCAGCAGGCTCGCGAACACCGCCACCGGCGCCAGCCGCATCACCAGGGCGGTCAGCCGCAGCATCGTTTCCGCCAGGTCCGACAACCCGGTCCGCATCCGCGCCGACGCTTCCTCGGGCAGCGCCGACACCGCCATCCCGAACAGGGCTGCGAACACCACCACCTGCACGACGTCGTTGCGCGCCATCGCGTCCACCAGGCTTGCCGGCACCAGCCCTTCCACGAACCTCCGCCCGTCGAAAGCCCGCCCCTCGAACCCTGGCCCAACCCCCGGTGCTCCGCGCGGTAGCGCCAGCGCCAGGCCCGTCCCCGGATGCAGCAGGTTCGCTCCCAGCAGCCCGAGCCCCAGCGACAGCAGCGACGCCGCCGCGAACCATGCCGCCGCCACCAGGGCGACCCGTCCGATCCCGGCCTGTCCCCGCATCCCGGCGACGCCGCCCGCCAGCGTCGCCAGCACCAGCGGCGCCACGACCAGGCGCACCAGCCGCAGAAACAGCGCCGCCACCGTTCCCGCCACCGCCGTGACCGCCTGCAGCACCGCCTCCGGCGCCGCGCCATGCAGCACGACCCCGCCCGCGACGCCGCACCCCATCGCCAACAGGATCCACCGCGCCGGGTGCGCCATCATCGCGTCTGGTTCTCCGGGAGTGGTCCGCCCCACCTCGCCCGCAGCCGGCGTGGGGACGGGCCGACAGGGTGGCGACCCGCTGCCCGCCTGCCAAGTCGTGACGACCCCGCCCATTGACCACCGCCGGACCCGGCCCTTTCCTTGGGCCCTGCTCCAGGACACGAAGGACAGCGGATCATGGACGTGCGCGCGGCGGTCGCCTTCGAGGCGGGCAGGGCCCTGGAGATCGAGACGGTGCAGCTCGAAGGCCCGCGCGCCGGCGAGGTGCTGGTCGAGATCAAGGCCACCGGCCTGTGCCACACCGACAAGTACACCCTGTCCGGCGCCGACCCCGAGGGCCTGTTCCCCGCCATCCTCGGCCACGAGGGCGCCGGCATCGTCGTCGAGGTCGGTCCCGGCGTGACCGGCCTGAAGCCCGGCGACCACGTGATCCCGCTCTACACCCCCGAATGCCGGCAGTGCCGCTCCTGCCTGTCGCGTAAGACCAACCTGTGCACGCAGGTCCGCGCCACCCAGGGACGCGGCCTGATGCCCGACGGCACCACCCGCTTCTCCTTCAAGGGCCAGCCCATCCTGCACTACATGGGCTGCTCGACCTTCGCCAACTACACGGTGCTGCCCGAGATCGCGCTGGCCAAGGTGCGCGACGACGCGCCCTTCGACACCATCTGCTACGTCGGTTGCGGCGTCACCACCGGCATCGGCGCCGTGCTGTTCACCGCCAAGGTGGAGTATGGCGCCTCGGTGGTGGTGTTCGGCCTGGGCGGCATCGGCCTCAACGTGATCCAGGGTGCCCGCATGGTCGGCGCCGCCCAGATCGTCGGCGTGGACACCAACCCCGCCCGCGAAGCCATGGCCCGCCAGTTCGGTATGACCCACTTCGTCAACCCCGGGGATCTCGGCCCCGACGCCGACCTGGTTGCCCACCTGGTCGAGCTTACCGGCGGGGGTGCCGATTATTCCTTCGAGTGCGTCGGCAACACCACCCTGATGCGTCAGGCGCTGGAATGCGCCCATCGCGGCTGGGGCGTGTCCACCATCATCGGCGTCGCCGCCTCCGGCCAGGAGATCTCCACCCGCCCGTTCCAGCTCGTCACCGGCAGGCGCTGGATCGGCTCCGCCTTCGGCGGCGCGCGCGGCCGCACCGACGTGCCGAAGATCGTGGACTGGTACATGGACAACAAGATCAGCATCGACCCGCTGATCACCCACCGCCTGCCCCTGGAGCGCATCAACGAGGGCTTCGACCTGATGGCGCGCGGGGAGAGCATCCGCACCGTGGTGCTCTACTGATGCGCACGATCTCCGAGCAGCGCTGCCACGACGGCACCTTCGGCATCTACGCCCACCGCTCCGACGCCCTCGGCGGCCTCGACGCCCGCTACGCCGTGTTCATCCCGGGCGGCGCCACCACGGCCGGCACCCCCTTTCCCGCCCTCTACGCGCTGGCCGGCCTCACCTGCGACGAGACCACCTTCGCCACCAAGTCCGGCATCCTGCGCTTCGTCGCCGAGCACCGCCTGGCCATGGTGTTCCCCGACACCAGCCCGCGCGGCGCGAACATTTCCGGCGAGGACGCCGACTGGGACTTCGGCACAGGCGCCGGTTTCACTCTCGACGCCACCCAGTCCCCCTGGTCCACCCACTACCGCATGGACACCTTCGTCAACCACGAGCTCCCTGCCCTGGTCGAAGCCCACTTCCCCATCCGCCCTGACCGGCGCGGCATCACCGGCCACTCCATGGGCGGCCACGGCGCCCTCACCCTGGCCCTGCGCGACCCCGCGCGCTGGCACTCCGTTTCCGCCCTCGCCCCGATCTGCAACCCCACGGAGGTTCCCTGGGGCCAAAAGGCCTTCGGGCGCTACCTCGGCCCAGACCGCGCCACCTGGGCCGCCTACGACGCCACCCTGCTGCTGCGCGCCGGCCGCACCCATCCGACCACGATCCTGGTCGACCAGGGCACCGATGACCAGTTCCTGGCCGCTCAGCTCCACCCCGACAGCCTCGCCCACGCCGCGGGAAACGTCGCCCAGCGCCTGACCCTCCGCCGCCACCCCGGCTACGACCATTCCTACTGGTTCATCCAGAGCGTGATCGCCGACCACGTGGCACATCATGCAACGATCCTCGCTCCAGGCTGAGCAAACCGTTCCGCCGTGCGATGATCGAGCAGGTCGTTAGTGCCCCCAGCCGATCGTGCCGGGCGCGGCACAGATGCGGCTGTTCTCGCTGCCGAGCTGCGTGGACAATTGCTGCTGGGCGGCCTCGATGGTGCTGACGTCGAACGTGTCCTGCATGCGCTGCACAGGCTCGATCTCGGCCTCCGTCTCCCAGGGCAGCCAAGTCGTGTTCGACCTTGGCTGGATGTAGCTGAGATAGGAAACGTCGTTGGCCTCGCCCACCAGACCAGGCACAGCATGACCGTAGCTCTGCGTGCTGCCCGCGCCGAGATCGGTGGTGAGCTTGGGAATTGTTCTCAAGCACGAGCGCGACCTGGAGATAATGGTTGATCGCGTCGCTGCCAAGCAGGTGCAGGCGATAGAAGTCATAGGACTCGATTGACATGCCGATATCGGCCGTCGAATTGGTCGGCGTGAGCCCGACCAGGCTGTGGGCGCGCGTGCCTACGACCGCCAGCGCCGGGACGCATCGTTGATCGCGTAGTTCTGGATGTAGAGCCAAGTTTCCGCGTAGTCGGCGGCTTTGCGTGCCGCGGCCAGCCACGTGTCCTGGTGCGTGACGTCATAGAGCGCCAGAGCCGCGTGGATTGCCTGGAAGCCAGCTTTGCGATGAATCACCGGCTCGAAGGACGAGCCCGGCCCTTAGCTCGACGTGCCACCCACGAAGATCGCAGGCCCATAGATGGCGTCCAGCGAGAACTGGCCGGCGCGAAGAGCGGCGTTCAGGTACTGTGAAGTGTTCGTCGCTGTGTAGAGGCCGACCAGAAACGGGATCGCGTCGGACGTGGACAGCCGGTTGTTCCCGGCACCGTAGCCCGGGCACGCGGCACTGGCCTGGAACACGGAGCCGTCGGGAGCGTACGCGCGGTCGAACGACCCGCGGAAATCTCGACTTGAAGGGATGAGCGGCGCAGCGACCGCCTGCTTTTCATCCGGGCGTTTGATGACCGTCGGCTTCGGAGACCTGCGCCACGGAGCCGACGGGCTGCTCTCCACAACCGCATGCCGCGGCTTGATCCCGCCCGCCGATGGCGGAAGTTCCGCGTCCCGGCGCGATTGTGGAAAAGCGGACGTTGCCGGCAGCCTGCAACCGGTCGCTCCCGCATCCCCGCGACCGGCCAGCCTAGCCCGGATAACGCCCAGGTCCGGCTCGGACCGACTTCAGCCCGGACGGAAGACCTACTCGCGAATGGGACCAAAGTCGGAAGTTGCACGTTCCGGTCCGGTACGAGCGTCGTGTCGAAGTGCCGCCTGCACCCGGTCGATCATCTCGCTGCGCTTGTAGGGTTTCCCCAGCACCTCCAGGGATCCCGGTCCCGGGCCGTCCAACGACATCTCGTCGTTGTAGCCGGTCGTGAGCAGCACCGGGACTGCCGGGTCGCGCTCGCGCACCCACTCCGCCAGCATCAGGCCGTTCGCGCCTCCAGGCATCAGCACGTCGGACAACACCAGGCGGAGCGGGTCGCCTGCCGTCCTGGCCTGCTCGTAGTAAACGAGTGCGTCCTCCGCGTTGAAGGCGACGATTACACGGTAGCCCAGGTCGGTCAGCGCATCCTCAGCCAGGCCCGCGATCTCCCGGCTATCATCCACGACCAGGATCAGCGGCGGCGAGCTCTGGTCCACAGGCCGACTCTGGTAGCCGGCCGAATCGGGCGGTGACTCGTGACCTTGCTTCTCCGCCGTGACCTTCGGGAAGATCATCCGTACTGTCGTGCCATGCCCGAGCTCGCTCTCGATCTCCAGCCGGCCACCGGATTGCTGGACAAAGCCATGCGCCATGGCCAGGCCCAGCCCGGTGCCTTGGCCGACGCCCTTGGTGTTGAAGAAGGGTTCGGTCGCCCTCGCCAGGATATGAGGCGGCATCCTGCTGCCCACATCGGAAACCGAGAGCACGACATAGTCACCCCGCTCCAGGTGGCGTGCAGCCGCATCACCATCCAGACGCAGCTCCTGGGTCGTGACCGTGATCGCGCCGCCTTGCGGTGAAGCGTCGCGAGCGTTCACCACGATGTTGAGCAACGCCATCTCCAGGTGGCTCGGGTCCACCCTCACCATGGGCAGACGCCGCCTCAGCCGTTACCCGCGGTGAAGACCAGCCCCCGGGCAACAATCGTTCACCACGACCCGGAGAAGCACAAGACCCCGGGTGTAGCGCCAACGCCGACCAGGTAGCCACTGCTGCAGTCAACCCTGCGCCAGGAGCGGCAGCAGCTACGGTTGCTCAGGCCGTCTCCTGTATGTCATCCGTTGCAGGTAGCTTCGAGTGCTCCCGGCATGACACCCCTGGCCCTGTTCGGCGTCCTGCTGACGCTCTCCTCCATGTTCGGAGTGATCAACAACCGCACGCTCCGCCTGCCGCCGTCCATTGGCGTGCTGGCGATCGCCCTGCTCGTGTCCCTCGTGATCCTGGCGATCAACCCGTTCATCCCGAGCATCGATCTGCAGGCGGTGTCGCGAACCCTGCTTGGCAAGATCAATTTCTCGCAGGCGCTGTTCAACGGGGCGCTGTCCTTCCTCCTGTTCGCAGGAGCCCTCCAGGTCGACCTGCGGCAGCTCTGGGCGCGCAAGGTCACGGTACTCGCGCTGGCGCTGGTCGGTACCATGCTGGCCGTGGCGATGTTTGGCGGCGCCATGTGGTTCGCATTCCCGCTCGCCGGCGTGCAGGTGCCGCTGATCTGGTGCGTCGTGCTCGGCAGCATCCTGGCGCCGACCGATCCTGTGTCCGTGGTCGCGATGCTGCGCAGGATCGGGCTGCCGGACGCGATCCAGGCGGTGTTCGCGGGCGAGAGCCTGTTCAACGACGGGATCGCCGTCGTCATCTCCAGCGTCGCCTTGGGTGTGGCCACCCATGGATCGAGTGCCAGCGCAACGCATGTCGTCTTGACCTTCCTGCTCCAGGCGGTCGGTGGTGGGCTCGCGGGCCTCGCCTGCGGGTGGTTGGCGGTGCGGCTCATGCGCTGGGTCGACGACAGCCACCTGGAACTCATCATCTCGTTGGCCCTGGCGACAGGAACCTATAGCCTGGCCAACGCCCTCGGCATGTCCGGGCCGATCGCCGTCGTGGTGGCCGGGCTCAGCCTGGGCAGCCTGAGCAGCCGAAGGGCCTTGACCCCTGACGGTCAGCGAGAGCTGACGATCTTCTGGTCCCTCATCGACGAGGTGCTGAACACGCTCCTGTTCCTGCTGATCGGCTTCGAGGTCGTGGCGATCGCTTTCAAGCAGTTCCACTTGGTCGCGGTGGCGATAGCGATCCCGCTATCCGTGGCGGCACGCGGACTCAGCGTGTTGCTGGCGACGACGCTGGCCCACTTGCGCGGCCACAGCCGAGGCGCAGTGCTCGCGGTTCTGACGTGGGGCGGCCTGCGCGGCGGCATCTCGGTATCGCTGGCGTTGAGCCTGCCGGACAACGAGGTCCGTCCCGCCCTGCTGGACGTATGCTACAGCGTTGTCGTCTACACCATCATCGTCCAGGGCCTGACCATGGAGCGCGTCGCCCGGCACTTCTATCCGGAAGCGGCGAAACCTTCGCAAGGCTGATGGCCGGATGCCGACTGGTCCGCTGTCGAACAGTGTTTCGAGACGGCAACCGTCCAGGGTCGCTTCGCTCCTGCATGTGAGGCCGTGAATGCTTCCCGGGCTTGGTGCGGCAGCACCCTGTGCGATACCGTCAGCCGATGCAGCATCACGACCAGCATGCCGCCTCGACGCAGCCGTCCGTCTGCCTGGACTGCGACGCCGAGCTCACCGGACGTTGGTGTTCGAACTGTGGTCAGTCCGAGGAAGCACGGCACCGCTCGCTTCGCCACCTCCTGGCCGAACTCGCCGAGGTGATGACGCATGCCGACAGCCGGCTCTGGCGTACGCTCGGCCGCCTCGCCTGGAGGCCCGGCCGCCTCACCCGCGCCTATCTGGAAGGTCATCGGATCTCGCAGCTGCCGCCGCTTCGCTTGATGCTGATCGCGCTGTTCCTGCTGTTCACCGTGGCGTCCGTGCTCGCGCATCCGATGCACGTGCCGCGCATCCCCACCGGCAACCTTGCCGAGGTGCGGCACGAACTCACGGGAAGCGCCAGTGACCTCAACGAGGCAAGGAGCGCCGTCGAAGGAAGCGCGCACGCCCGCGATGTCGAGCGTTGGGTCCGCGCGCGGGTCTCGCATGCGATGGCCGAACCTGCGGAACTGGTGCGCTTCATCGCCGACTGGGCGGAGCGGTTCGCGATCCTGATGCTGCCGGCCTCCGCGCTGATGCTCGCATTGCTGTTCCTCCGTCACGGCTTCACGTTGTTCGACCATCTCGTGTTCTCGATGCACTCGATCACCGCGAGCGCGATCGTGGTGATCGCGGTGATGCTGGGCGACCGGGCCGGCATCAATGCCGCAAACCTCCTGTTGCTGCTGCCGCCATTGCACCTGTTCAGGCACATGCGCGGCGTTTACGGCACCGGCACCACCGGCACGCTGTGGCGGATGACGCTGCTCGGCCTCGGCTCGTTCGTGATCTTCACCCTGCTTGCGATCTCGCTGGTCGTGCTGGCGGTGACGATCGGCGGGTGAGCGCAAGGCCGCTTCAGCAAAGGCTTTTCCGATTGCCTGTGCTCCTTCCCGTGGTCGGCCGACGGCCATGGTTCATTCGGCCGAAACGAAGCGGAGGGTCCCCGCTCGACGCGCGGGTCCGCCGACATCGTTCGGATGATCGATGCCATCCATGACAGGCACCTCAAAGAAATCGAACGGGCTCACCCCGTCCAGGCAGGCTACGTTCACGCCATACAGGTTCGGGTTGGATCGCCGCTGGAGATGTGTGGCGATCCCGCAGCAGGAACAGAAGAAGTGCTGCGCGGACTGGGTGTTGAAGCGGTAGCTCGTCAGCGTATCCTCGCCCTGCAGAAATCTGATCCCTCCCGCCTCAACCGCGGCGGTGACGGCTCCGCGCATCCGGCAATAGGAGCAGTTGCAGCAACGGATCGACCTGAAACCCTCGCTAAGCGTCGCCTCGAAACGCACCGTGCCACAATGGCATCGGCCACCGCAGATGTTCGTCTCGTCCATCATGTTGTTCGTGCCTCCTGTTTAAATCAAAACGTTGGCGGAAAACGCCGCTTGACCGGATCTCGAATGGCGTCAGCTTCGTTTGCGGTGCCGACCTTCTCCGCGAACACCCGTGGAACGAGACGAGCCGGTCGCAAGAAGATCAGGCGCGTTGCGGCTCTCGACCCGGAGGGTCAGCGCGCAGCGCGTCGGCATCCGGAAACCGGCTCTTCAGGGTGATGGTCCTTTCTTCGGCGATACGGCGTGCCCGTCCAGGATGGAGCGCAACGCGAGAACCAACGGAATGATGACGGCCGCCATCGACGCGGCGGCCAGGGCCGACCTGACAGCCGGGCGTCTCCTCGTGGCGCCGTTGCCCACGATCACCGTGTCGCGGAAGGGCTACGTCGCCCTCGTCCCGTTCGATGCGGACAAGACATCGTCACTGACCGGATTCATCGAATGGCTGAAGGCCGAAGGGGCAAGGTGAACCATTGCCACGCGTAAGGGCGCGCAACGACGGATGCCCGGAATGTCAAGTCCGAACCTGGTTCCTCGTTCACCATATCGTCTCGAAGCCGGCCGGTCTGGAGCAGGATGTGGGTTCAGGCTGCTGAACATCGGAGATAAAGGCGCGAACCAGCCATCACCGCCTGAACGACACACCTGTCAGCGACCGCGCCCATGGCATGACGAAACCGCGCCATTCGTTCCTGCAATGATCCAGCGGTTTTCGCGGAACTGTTCGAGATCACGGACGCCGGCGCCTCATCGCGCCGATCCAGCCGGGCGTCAGCCCAGGCTGCGGCGCCTCCCGCTCCTTGCAGGCCCCACCCGCACCGCTATCGCCCCCACCGCAACCGCCCCGAACAGCACCCCCAGGAACCCGAACATCCACCCGATCCCCCGCGCCAGCAGCGGGGCTGCCAGCAGCGGCCCGGCGATCGTTCCCAGCCCGAACAGCAGCAGCAACTCGGCCGAGATCCGCGCCGCCGGCCGTTCCGGCGCCTGCCCGTTCGCGATCCCCACGCACAGCCCATACAGCGGGTACTGCGCGCAGCCGAGCACCCCCATCAGCGGCACCAGCGCCACCCCGGGCAGCGGCCGCCACAGCGCCAGCGCCGCGCACGCCGCCACCCCCAGCAGCGCCACCCCGCTCAGCAGCACCTGCCTACCCAGCCTTCGCCCCAGCAGCGCCACCGGGATCGCCGCCAGCGTGCCGCCCGCCGTGTTGGCCGCCAGCATCAGCGTGTCCCCGCCCATGCCGAGCCCGCCCATCATCCCCAGCACCGGCCCCAGCCCGCCGACCGCCCCGGTGATCATCCCGGCCGCCACGCAGCCGAGTGCCCCCACCGGCGTCTCCCGCACCAGCCCCGATACGTCGGTCCGGAACCGCGGCAGGCGCGGCGGCCGCGCAGCCCGGCATTGCAGCACCGGCAGCACCGAGGCCAGCACCGCCCCGCCCATCAGCAGAAATGGCACCATGCCCGTTGGGTCGACCAGCTCCAGGCTGAGCGTACCGCACAGCGACGCCACCAGCCCTACCGCCCCGTAGCCGGCGAAGCCGATCCCTACTCCCGCCTGCCAGACCAGCCACCCTTCCACGATCGCCGACAGCCCGCCGTAGCAGAACCCGCTCACCCCGCGCAGCGCGATCCAGGACACATCGCCCGGCAGCAGCCACAGCAGCCCCGTCGCCGCCGACGACGTCATCCCGAGCACCGCGAACGCCCACACCGGTCCGAACAAGGCCAGGATCCATCCGATGCACAGGCACGCCAGCACGAAGCCCGCCGACCAGCCGGCCGAGTAGAACCCGATCGCCGTCATGCCGGCACCACGCTCGTGCCCCAGGATCGGCAGCAGCACGCCCTGCAGGTTGGTGCCGAACACCAGCAGCATCACCGCCAGCAGCAACGGCGCCATCGTCCAGGCCCGTCTGCGATCGCCGTTGCCGGCCATGTTCGGCTGCCCCCGTCATTCCCCCAGCAGGTGCAGCACCACGCGACGCCGATGCGGCCGCCGCCGGTGCTCGAACAGGTAGATCCCCTGCCATGTCCCCAGCACCGGCCGTCCGCCATCCACCGGGATCGTCAGCTGCACCCCGGTCAGCATGGTGCGCAGGTGCGCCGGCATGTCGTCCGGCCCCTCGTCGTCATGGACGTAGCGGCCGTGCTCCTCCGGGGCGATGGCCTCGAAATACCGCGCGATGTCGGTCAGCACCTCCGGCGACGCGTTCTCCTGCACCGTGAGCGATGCCGAGGTGTGCTGGCACCACAGCGTCAGCAGCCCGGTCCCGATCCCTTGGGCCCCCACCCAGTCCAGCACCGGGCGAGTGAACTCCACCAGCCCTTTGCCACGCGTCTCGATCGTCAGCCCGTGCAGCGCTTGTTTCACGTGAAACGCTCCGTCAGCCCAGAAACCCCACGATCCGCTCCGCCTCGCGCACGATCGGCTCGGCGATCGCCCTTGCCCGCGCCGCCCCCTGACGCAGCAAGGCGTCCAGGTGCCCCGGATCGCCCATCAGCCGTCGCGCCTCGTCCGCGATCGGCGCCACCGCCGCCTGCACCCGCTCCGCCAGCGCTGCCTTGAACACGCCGAACCCGCAGCCGCCATGCTCCCCCAGCACCGCGTCCAGGCTCCGCCTTTCCAGCGCCGCCATTATCGTCACCAGGTTGCGCGCTTCCGGCCGGCCTTCCAGCCCCGCTGCCTCCGACGGCAGCGGCTCCGGATCGGTCCTGGCCCGGCGGATCTTCAGCGCGATCGCCTCCGCGTCGTCCAGGAGGTTGATCCGGCTCTGGTCCGACGGGTCGGACTTGCTCATCTTCCGGGTGCCGTCGCGCAGGCTCATCACCCGCGCCGCCTCCGGCGGCACCAGCGCCTCGACCGCCGGGAAGAACTCCACCGCATAGTCGTGGTTGAACTTGGCCCGTATGTCGTTGGCCAGCTCCAGGTGCTGGCGCTGGTCGTCGCCCACCGGTACAAGCGTCGCGTGGTAGGCCAGGATGTCGGCTGCCATCAGGTTCGGATACACGTAAAGCCCGGCCGACGCCGCTTCCCGATCCTTGCCCGCCTTGTCCTTGAACTGCGTCATCCGGTTCAGCCAGCCGAGCCGCGACACGCAATTGAAGATCCAGGCCAGCCTGGCATGCGCGCTGACCGCCGATTGGTTGAACAGCACGTGCCGCCCGGCATCGATCCCGGCCGCCAGCAGGATCGCTGCCTGGGTGCGCGTCTGCTCGCGCAAGGCGGCCGGGTCCTGCCAGGTGGTGATGGCATGGAGGTCCACCAGGCAATAAAGGCACTCATGTCCCTCCTGGAGCGCCACCCAGTTGCGGATGGCGCCCAGGTAGTTGCCGAGGGTCGGCACGCCGGACGGCTGGATGCCGGAAAAGATGCGCTGCATGGATCCCGTTGTCCGGCCTCTGCCACGGGAGCGTCAAGCCGTCCGGCCGCGCCAGGCCGGACGGCGCAGTCTCAGTGCGGCAGGGACAGGTACAACTTGCCCAGCCCGGTCAGCTGCCCGGTCCCGCCGAGCAGGCTGCTGTAGTGCGGGTCCGGGCTGACCCGTCCAGTGAACCAGGCATAGCGGAACACATCGCTGCGCCCTTCCAGGGTCGCGACCATGCTGGTCATCTGCGACTCCTGCTGCGCCAGGGTGGTGATCTGCGCGCCGTCGTTCTGGCTGTGCCAGTTGGCGAACTCGGTCACCCAGATCGGCTTGCCGTACTTGTCCAGCCGGTTCAGCTGGTCGGCGATGCCGTAGTCATACCAGTGGAAGCCGAGATAATCGATGCTCGGCTGCCGGCCGCCGTTTGCGGCCTCATAGGCAGCATAGAACGCGTCCAGCCACGCCACCGGATCGTTGTAGTTCGGCATGGTACCCCAGGTGATCTGCGGCCCCACGATCTTCACCCCGGCCGCGGATGCGATCTTCTCGTATTGCGGCCACAGCTGCGCCGCCTGTTGCGGCGTAAGGTAGGACTGGCCGCCGACATTGGGCTCGTTCAGCACCAGCAGGTAGTGGATGGTCGGGTGGGCCAGCAGGAACGACACCACGGTGGAAGCGTTAAAGCTGCCGTTCCACAGCATCGGATAATAGTCCATCTGATACTGCGTCAGGTAGTTGGACGGGATGCCCGCGTTCGGCGTGGACGTCCAGTTGTACCACCAGCTCACGCCAGGCGACAGCGCCGCGATGTCGGCCGGCGAAGCCAGATCGTAGGCGATGCCACGCTTGGCGCTTTTGGTGGCGGTGGCCGCTGCCGCCTGGACGTCTGGTGCTGCAAGGCCTGCACCCGCGGATGGTTCTTGTGCGAAACCGGGCGCTGCCCACAAAACTGTCAGGGCAGCGACCGCACCGAAGCTGATCTTCATGATGATCATGATCCTTTCGGAAGACTTATCGTTCCGGACGCCGCTTCTGTGCTCCCATCGCAGGAACCGGAACGATGTCCGGACGCAGGCGGACACATCTGCCGACATCAGGTCAAGGCTTGATCATGCGCAACGAATCGGGGTCGACATGATCCGCCGGCCGCCGGTGCCGGGATTGTCGCACATCGCGATACGGAACCCAGGGTTCTGAACGCCCTGCCGCCATGCTGATGCCAACCCCATGAAACCGCAGCCTTGCGCTTGTTCGCGTCAAAGCCTCGCCGACACGCTGAAGAACACGCCGCGGCCAGCGTTGACCCAGTACAACGGCGCCCCGTTTCCGGCCGCGGCGCCGGCATAGCCGATCAGGCTGGTGTTGTTGAACAGGTTGGTGACCTGCACGCCCAGGTCCAGGTGCCGGCCGTGCTGCAGCGGCAGCAGGTAGTGCACCGCAGCATCCGTGGTGTCGTACGACTTGATCGGGAACCTGTTCACGAAGCCGGTGTCCACGCCGTATTGCGGCCCGACATCCTTGGTCAGCAGCGAGGCGTCGAGCCTGTCGCCCGCCACGGCCACATTTCTGTGGTCGAACAGCACACCCGCCACCGCGGTGCGCCTCGGCGCCTGTGCCACCGAGGCGCCGTTGTGGTAGGTGGCGTGGTTCAGCGACCCGTTGGCATACAGCGCGAAGCCCTGCCCGACCTGCGCCGTCGCCTCCAGCTCGACGCCCTCGAAGGTGGCGTTGCCCTGGTTGGTGTAGAGCGTGTTAGTGCCGATCACGGTGCTGGCGATGTAGTTGTGGTACTGCAGGTCGTAGAGGTCGACATCGGCGCTCAGCCAGCCGCGCTGGTAGACGCTGCCGATCTGGTAGTTGTCGGTGGTGGACGGCTGCACCGTGTTGACGATCTGCGCGTAGAACACGTTCAGCGGCGGCGTCAGGTAGCCTTTTGCGACCTGCGCGAACACCGACAGGTGGGGGTCGATCTTGTAGTTGACGTCCACCGAGGGCAGCGCCTTGTTGTAGGTCGCGTGGTCGTCGGCGGGACCCTTGATGGTGCGCACGATCGGGCCGTTCAGATACCGCGTGACGGAGCTATACTTCACCCCGGCGGTGATGGTCAGGCGCGGCAGCGGATGCCAGGCGAACTCGACATAAGGCTGCGCCGTCGTCAGCCGGTCGAAATAGTGGTACTGGTAGGTCGAGCCGCCGCGCTTGGTGGTGTAGCCCTGCTGGTCGCGGGTCAGCACGACGTTGGTCTTGTAGAGCGTGTTGTCCTCGCTTTCGAACCAGAAGCCGGCGCGGGCCTGCCCATACGGCGTGTCCTGCGCCAGGCGCAGGATGTTGCCCCACGCACGGTAATCGTTCTGGTACGCAGCCCCCGGCACGTCGTTGTCCAGCACCGTCGGCACGCCCTTGATGTAGTAGGTCCTGGTCGCGCTGGTGGAAAGGTTGGGCGTGCTCAGCGAGGTGTCGCTGGCCTGCACGCCGCGATGATAGAACGCGGTGGTGTAGGGCTGGTCCGACACCGTCAGGCCGTGCCCGAAGCTGTGCTCCAGCTTGAGGTACTCGAAATCGGTGGTGTAGTTGTCGCGGTTGTAGGGACCGTATGCCTGGCTGCGCGAGTCGTCGTTCAGCGAGAAGTTGCGGCCGTACTTGTTGATCAGGGCGAGCGGCGTGCCGTATGGCGTGTCGGTCACCGCGTTGTCGAGGTTGACGGCGGCGGTAAGCGTGGTGCGGTCGCCGATCGGCTGGATGTACTTGAGGAACAGGTTGCGCCGCTCGTCCGAGGTGCCGGTCAGCGCGCCGCGGCTTTCGTTCCGCTGCAGGTCCAGCACGATGCGCCCGCCGGACAGCCAGCCGCCGAACGGGTTGCCGAGCGTGCCGGACTCCGCCTCGAGGCCATAAAGCTTGGTACCGAAGGTTCCGAACGTGGCATACGGGTTCAGGTCGGCCACGGCTGACGGGTCGTGCGAGTGGATCTCGACGTCGCCGCCGAAGGTAGCCGACCCGATCGTCGACGCCGGACCCGGACCACGGTTCACGGTGATGCTGTCGAGGTCGTGCGCCACGAAATAGGCCGCCGGCTGCGGCGACAGGTTGCCCGGTGAGCCCGGAACCTGCATCCCGTCGAACAGAACGCTGAACTGGGTGTATTGCAGGCCGCGTATGCTTTGCCCGAAATCCTGCTGCAGCCCGGGCCCGTTCGGATCGATGTCCATGGCGCTCGGCGTCAAGCGGATGATGTCGTCGTAGTTCGAGGTTTCCGGCACGTTCTCGGCGATGAAGTGCGCCCCGATCGTCGAGGTCGGCTCCGTCTCGTCCAGCGACGCCGCCTGCGGCGCCTGCTGCGTCGCAGTGCCCGGGAACGACTGCCCGGTCACCTGGATCGACTCGGCCGGCGCACCACCGCCAACCGGCGCGCCACCTTGGACAGGCACGCTGTTCTGGGCCAGCGCAGAAGGCGTGATGACGAACGGGAGCAGAAACGTTGCAGTTTCGAGAAACGATATCGAGCGATAGCCGCGCGTCCGCATGCCTGATCCTGACAAGAAGCTGACGACGGTGTTTAAAGGCTGGACGGAACGAGTCTCGTGACGTTCCGATGAACCCATTATCGAGACGTCGAGGCCAGACCAGCCGCGCCTCATGATTCCCGGGGCGATCCGGTCGAAGCGTCCGGCAGCGCCACCCTGACCACGCAGCGCGGTCCTGCGACGAAGCCCACCGTGCCGCGGTGCCGACGCACCACCTCCTGCACGATCGCCAGTCCTAGCCCGCTGCCGGCTCCGGCCTGCCGTCCCTTGCGGAACCGCTCGAACACGCTGTGGCGCAGCTCCGGCGCCACGCCGGCTCCCTCGTCGGCGACGTCGAGCCGGACGCTGAGTCCCGTCCCGGCCACGGCGCAGCCCTGGAGGTCGATCCGTCCGGCGCCGTGCCGCAACGCGTTCTCGATCAGGTTGCGTACCATGTCCTGCAGGTCGACGGCGTCGCCACGCACGAGAAGACAGTCCGGCAGGTCCACGGCCAGCTCGCGCCCCGCCGCCTCGACCAGCGGCACCATCTGGGCTGCGGCCTCGCGGACGATGCGGCAGAAGTTCACCGGTGCCGCGCCGGCCGCATCCGTTCCCGCATCCTGCCGGCGCGCGAGGTCCAGCAGCCTGTCGACCAGGGCGCTCATGGCGGCGATGTCGCGGTCCAGCGCCGGCCAGTCGATCGGCACGCCGTCGTGCCGGGTCCGCTGCAGGCGCAGGCTCAGGGTCGCCAGCGGCGTGCGCAGCTCGTGCGCCGCATTGCTGGTGAAGCGTTTCTCGACCTGATAGGCGGTGGCGAGCCGGTCCAGCGCCGCGTTCATCGCCGCCACCAGCGGCAACAGCTCGTCCGGCAGCCCCGCCATGTCGATGCGCCTGTCCGGGTCGAGAGGGCCCACGCGCGCCGCCTCGGTGGAAGCCCGGATCAACGGACGCAGGCTCCACCGGCAGACGATCCCGACCAGAAGCAGGATCAGGCTGCCGAACGGCAGCAGCACCGCCAAGTCCTGCCAGGGTTCCGGTAGCTCGTCGCCCAGCAGCAGCCGGCCGAGCCGGCCGCCGGGGCCATGGTCTTCCCCCAGCTCGTGCAGCACCGCCACCGCCACGAGGCCGCCGCACAGGATCAGCCCCATCGACCCGGTGAGCCGGCCGCGCAGGCTGCGTCCCGGCCTGGGAAAGCGCTTCACGCGGCGGAGCCAGGCACCGCCACCAGCCGGTAGCCGATGCCGCGCACCGTCTCGACCGCGACGCCGGAGCCCGCCAGCGCCAGGCGCCGCCGCAGGCGCGACACCGTGGCCTCCAGCGCGTTGCCGGTGAACACGTCGTCGAAGCCGTAGAGCCGGTCCGCGAGCGCGTCGCGCACCAGGGTGTGCCCGCCGCCGCGCACCAGCTCCTCCAGCAGCGCGGTTTCGCGACGCGTCAGCGCCAGGATTGCCTCGCCCACCCGCGCCTCGCGCGACGACGGGTCGAAGCACAGGTCGCCGAAGCGCAGCACGGGGTCCGGACGGCGTCCGGTGCGGCGGATGATCGAGCGCAGCCTCGCGTCCAGCTCGAGCATGTCGAACGGCTTGGACAGGTAGTCGTCCGCCCCCGCGTCGAGCCCTCCCACCCGGTCGCCGACCGATTGCCGCGCCGTCAGCACCAGGATCGGCACGGCCGCCGCGGCACCGGCGCGCATGCGCCTGAGCACCTCCATGCCGTCCAGGTCCGGCAGCCCGAGATCAAGGATCACGGCGTCGTATTCCGCCGCCGCCACCGCGGCCAGCGCATCCTCGCCGCGCGACACCGCATCCGCCGCGAACCCGGCCTGCCGCAGGTGGGACTGCAGCATCTCCCGCAGCTCGTCATGGTCCTCGGCCAGCAGCACCCGCATCGTTGGAAGCCATCCGCCTCGTCATGCGACAGCCCGACGAGATCGTGCCTCACAGCCAGGATCCCGAGCCTCCTGCCGAGGCCCGGTTCGAGCGCCACCCTACCAACCCACGGCCACAACGGAACGAGACCCTTTCGTGACGTTTCGACGCAAAGCAGGTATTCCACCCCGACGAGTCGCATGGCGGCACTCCATCCAGGCAGCCGCCTGCGAACCGACATCCCCGGACCGGCGGTATTGCCGCTGCCGAACCCCGTGCCGGGCATCCCCGCCGGATCCCGACGGGTCAACCAGGTCAGGCGGCTCCTGCCGCCGCTGGCCCGCACGGCCGGTTGGTCCTAGGAGCAGTTCGATGAGCTGGCTTTCCTCCGCACCCGCCCTCTACACCGCCTTTGCCGGAACCCTTGTGGAGTTCATCGAGGCGCTGACGATCGTGCTGGCGGTCGGCACCACCCGGGGCTGGCGCGGCGCGCTGGGTGGAGCGGGGTTGGCCACCGGCGTCCTGCTCCTGCTTCTGGCCGGGCTCGGCAGCGGCATCACCCGCATCCCGCTGCAGCCGCTTCGGGTGGCACTCGGGAGCCTGACCCTGCTGTTCGGCATGCGCTGGCTGCGCAAGGCGATGCTCCGCTCCGCCGGTGTGATCCCGCTCCGCAACGAGCACGCCGCCTACGGGCGCCAGCTGGCCGCCTCCGCGTCCGGTCCACGCCGTACCCGTTGGGACCGTGACGCGCTCGGCACCACCTTCCGCGTCACGGTGATCGAGGGCGTGGAGGCGATCTTCATCGTGCTCGCGACCGGCGCCGCCGCACCCGGCGCCATGGCGCCCGCGGTGATCGGCGCCGCCGCGGCGCTGTTCCTGGTCTGCCTGCTCGGCGTGCTGCTGCGCCGGCCGATCGCGGCCATCCCGGACAACCCGCTCAAGCTCGGCATCGGCATCTGCCTGTGCGCGCTGGGAACGTTCTGGCTGGGCGAGGGCGAGGCGCTGCCCTGGCCCGGCGGCGACTGGTCGCTGCTGGCCCTGCTGGCGGGCTTCGCCCTGGCTGCGGCCGCAGGCATCGCCGCATGCCGCGTCCTATGTCCTGCGTCGCCCAGCGCCGTTTCCGGCCGAAGCCGCATGAGCACCAACCGCCAGAACTGGTGGCCCCTGCGCAAGGTCTGCCGCCTGTTCTTCGACGACTGGCGCCTGTCGGTGCCCACGATGGCCTGGCTGGCGCTATCACTGGCGTTGCAGCACCTCGGCTTCGTCCCTGCCTGGCGCGCGATCACCCTGTTCGCCGGGCTCGCCGCCATCCTGGTCGGCGCGACGGCAGGAGCTTCCCGCTCGCATCGCGCGACCGGTCGGCAGGAACAGGTACGACGCCCCGTCCCTGCAGCCAGCCCGATCGACCCTGCGCTCAGGCCCGACTCCTGATCTCCCCGCGCAGGGCGTGGATGGTGGCCTGGCCACCCTCCGAACGGAGGTGCGGCACCTCGAACCCCGACCGGAGCAGGGTCCCGATCGTTACGTCGACGAAGTCGCGCTCGTTCAGCGGGACAGCGATGACGATCCGGCCGTAATGGTCCAGGGACCGAACCGCCTGGCTGATCACCTGGTTGATCGTGACGAGCGTCACGTGCGGAACCAGCACCAGGTCGGCCGCCCGCGCCTCGACATGCGCGTCCGGCAGCCGGGCCTCGGCCTTGCGGCATTCCGTGTGCATCAGCGCGCACAGCGTGTCGGCCGCCGCGGTTCCGAGCACCAGCACGCGCAGCCCCTCGAGTGCCGCATTCTCGCCAAGCAGCGCCACCGTGCTGCGGCGGGATTGCAGGATCGTCCGGGCGTAGCGCAGACGACGATCGCGAAGCGTTTCATTCATGGTCGACCTTCTCCCCGGCCTTGAACCGCTGCCGGAAGCCGCATCTATGCAACAATCGCCCATAAGGGTTCGATGCGGCTTCAGGCATCCGTCATAAACATCCGCTAAAAGCACCAGAGTCGACGCGTGCGGCAGCTGAAAGGTCGCCGCCCTTACGGCGCCTTTATGCGAACAACGCATTTCCCGATCGCGATCTTATGCCGGCATGCGGCCTATGGGGCGACGAGTCCGGTCCCGCGCCAGTCGTCCGGTGCGCGCTGGTCACGTCGATGCAGCCTGGATGTTGACCCTTGATCCACAAACCCTTTGTCCTGTTCCGCGACCAGACACGGTCCGCGCGACGCCGTTCCGCTGCGCGTCGTACCATGGCGGGCGCATCGGTCCTCGTGACGTGCGCCGCCGCCGCACAAGCACAAACCGCTCCCGCCCTGCCCGCGGCCCCCAAGAACTGGGAAAGCAGCATCACCTATGGCGCCCAGCTGGATGCCGGCATCACCGGCAACTTCGACCGTCCGGCCGACGGGCTGAACTTCGGCCGCCTGTTCGACGACAAGGCGAACACGGTGCTGCTGAACCAGGTCCAGCTCACCTCCACCCGCCCGATCGACAGCTCGGCCACGGGCTACGATCTCGGCTTCATCCTGCAGACGAGCTACGGCTCGGACGTGCGCTACACCCACTACCTCGGCGAGTTCAACTTCCTCACCCACGACCGCGACCAGTTCACCGTGCTGCAGGCCGACCTGCTGCTGCACACGCCGTGGCTGGGCAAGGGCGGCACCGATCTCAAGCTCGGCCAGTTCGTCACCCCGATCGGCTTTGAAACCATCGACCCGTCCACCAACCCGTTCTATTCGCACTCCTACCTGTTCAACTTTGGCCCGTTCCAGCACACCGGGCTGCAGGCGATCGTGCACATCAACCCGACGCTGGACGTCTACGGCCAGCTCGACACCGGCGAAAGCACCACTTTTGACGGCGGCGACAACAACGCCGAGCCCGCCGGCCTGTTCGGCGTCGGGCTCAACAACATCGTCGGCGGCAAGCTGACGCTGCTGGCGCTGATGCACCTGGGACCGGAGGACGCGACCAACGCGTTGGGCCACGCCGCTAACTCCGACATGCGCTACGAGGGCGACGTCGTCGCCACATACAAGGCGACCCCGAAGCTCACGCTTGTCGCCGAAACGCAGTGGCAGCACGACGACAGCGTCGGCGCCGACAGCTATGGCGCCGCTTGCTACGCATCCTATGCGGTGACGTCCACGCTGACCGCAAACTTCCGCGGCGAGATATACCGCGACAACGCCGGCTTCTTCGTCGATGCCTATCCCGGCAACCTCGATCCGGTGCGGGCGCTGAACGGCCTGCCCAACGGCTCGTTCTCCGCCGCTCCCGAAACCTACAGCGAGTGGACCTGGGGCGTGAGCTACAAGCCCGCAATCCCCCATGTCGCCCTGCTGGCGTTCCGGCCCGAGCTGCGCTGGGACAAGTCGTTCAGCGGCGGACACCCGTTCGATGCCGGCACCGAAACCGGAAGCCTCACCCTCGCCGCAGACGTGGTCCTCGGCTTCTGAACCGGGATCCCGACCGAATACAGGCAAGGCCGGTCGCGGCTGCGGCTGCGGCTGCGGCTGCGGCTGCGGCTGCGGCGTCTTTATGCGGTT
>CAXTCK010000006.1:37855-41457 GCA_964242425.1 uncultured Acetobacteraceae bacterium
CGTCTTTATGCGGTTCTTATTCGTTTCGCATAACCGCGAATGTTTCCTTTACGAGCCACCGGCCTATGCCGGACCACCACGCGAAGGGGCGCTCCATGTTCGACATCTTCCTTCTGGTCCTCGGGACCGGAGCCATCCTCCTGATGGACGGCTACGCCTGGTTGTGCGGCAGGATCTAGGGATGAGCATCGACCTGATCCTGGGCGCCGGCGTGTCGATCGGCCTGCTGGTGTATCTCGGCTGGGCGCTGATCCGCCCCGAAGACTTCTGAGGGAGCGCCGATCATGACCATCCTCGGCCTCGCCGAAATCCTGATCATCCTTGCGGTCATCGTCGCCGCCGCGTTCCCCGTCGGACGCTACCTCGCCACCGTCATGGAAGGCGGACGTTCCCCCCTCACGCCGCTGCTGGCACCGATCGAGCGCACGCTTTACGCAGCGTGCGGGATCGACCCGGCGCGCGGCATGGGCTGGCGCGGCTACACGACGGCGCTCCTGCTGCTGAACGCCATCCACTTCGCGCTGCTCTACCTGATCCTGCGGCTGCAGTTCTTTCTGCCGTTCAACCCGCAGGGCATCGCGGGCATGCCGCCAGCGATCGCGTTCAACACCGCGGTCTCGTTCGTCACCAACACCAACTGGCAGGCCTACGTGCCCGAAAGCGGCGTGTCGAACGGCGCGCAGATGTTCGGCCTGACGGTGCACAACTTCCTGTCCGCCGCGTCCGGCATCGCGGTGGCGGTCGCGGTGATGCGCGCCTTCGCCGCCGGCGGCGTGCAGACGCTCGGCAACTTCTGGACCGACCTCACCCGCGCCACGCTCTACGTGCTGCTGCCGCTTGCCTGCGTGTTCACGATCCTGCTGATGGCGAGCGGCGTGCCGGACACGCTGCACGCCTTCGCCACCATCACCACGCTGGAAGGCGCGCACCAGGTGATCGCGCTGGGACCGGTGGCGTTCCAGGAAGCGATCAAGGAGCTCGGCACCAACGGCGGCGGCTTCTTCAACGCCAACAGCGCGCACCCGTTCGAGAACCCGACCGCGCTGACCTGCGGCCTCGAAACCTTTATGCTGCTGCTGATCCCGTTCGCCCTGCCCGTCACCTTCGGCCGCCTGGTCCGCGAGCCGGCCCAGGGCCGCGCGCTGCTGGTGACGATGGTGAGCATCCTCGGCCTCGGCATGATCCTGGCCTACGCAGCCGAGTCGGCCGGCAACCCCATCCTGCACGCGCTCGGCGTGGACCAGGCGCAGGGCAACCTGGAAGGCAAGGAGGTGCGCTTCGGCACCGCCCTGTCCGCCCTGCTCAACGTCGGCGCGACCGGCACCTCGACCGGCGCCGTGACGTCGGCGGTCGACAGCTTCACCCCGTTGGGCGGGCTGGTGCCGTTGTTCCTGATGCAGCTGGGCGAGGTGACTCCCGGTGGCATCGGCTCGGGCTTCTACTTCATGGTCGTGTTCGCGCTGCTGGCAGTGTTCGTCGCCGGCCTGATGGTCGGGCGCACGCCGGAGTACCTCGGCAAGAAGGTGCAGGCGCGCGAGGTCAAGCTGGCCATGCTGTCGCTGCTGATCCTGACGCTGTGGATCCTGTGCGGCGCCGGGCTGTCCCTGGTCCTGCCGGCCGGGCTGGCGGCGCTGTCCAACGCCGGGCCGCACGGGCTGACCGAGATGCTCTACGCCTGGACCTCGGCCACCGAGAACAACGGCAGCGCCTTCGCCGGGATCACCGCCTCCACGCCGCTGCTGGCCTACGGGCAGGCCTTCGCCATGCTGTTCGGCCGGTTCGCGGTGATGGTGCCGATCCTGGCCATCGCAGGCTCGCTTGCCGCCAAGCCGAAGCTCCGCATGACCGCCGGCACCTTCCCGACCACCGGCCTCCTGTTCGTGGGCCTGCTGGCCGGCGTGATCGTCATCCTGGGCGGGCTGCAGTTCCTGCCGGCCGATGCGCTCGGACCAATCGCTGAACATGTCGTGCTTCACACCGGCACCACGTACTGAGGGCCAGACGATGTCCGCCACGACCTCAAACTCCGGCGAGAGCGCTCCGGCGCTCGCCCTGTTCGACCGCCGGATCGCGCTGCGTGCAGCACGGGACTCTGTCGTCAAGCTCAACCCGCGCCAGCTGATGCGCAACCCGGTCATCTTCGTGACCGAGGTGGTCGCGATCCTGACCACGATCCTCGGCGTGCGCGACCTGGTCACCCATCCGCCGCACCAGGCGTTCGCCCTGGCGATCGCGGTCTGGCTGTGGCTGACGGTGCTGTTCGCCACCTTCGCGGAGGCGATGGCCGAAGGTCGTGGCCGCGCGCGCGCCGAAAGCCTGCGCCGGGCGCGCAACGAGATGATCGCCAAGCGCGTGCCTAATCCCGACGACCCGGCGCTGTTCGGCACCGTGTCCTCGACCGACCTGCGCGTCGGCGACGTGGTGCTGGTGGAAACCGGCGACCTGATCCCGCTCGACGGCGAGATCATCCGCGGCATCGCGTCCATCAACGAGAGTGCCATCACCGGCGAGTCCGCCCCCGTGATCCGCGAGGCCGGCGGCGACCGTTCCGCCGTCACCGGCGGCACGCAGGTGGTGTCGGACAGCCTGCTGGTACGCATCACCGCCGAGCCCGGCCACACCTTTATCGACCGCATGATCGCGCTGGTGGAAGGCGCGTCCCGCTCCAAGACCCCGAACGAGATCGCGCTCGACATCCTGCTCGCAGGGCTCACCATCATCTTCCTGATCGCGGTGGCGACCCTGGTCGGCTTCGCGCATTATTCCGCGACGATCCTGTCGGTGCCGGTGCTGGCGGCCCTGCTGGTGACGCTGATCCCCACCACCATCGGCGGCCTGCTGTCCGCGATCGGCATCGCCGGCATGGACCGGCTGGTGCGCTTCAACGTGGTGGCGACCTCTGGCCGTGCGGTGGAAGCGGCCGGCGACGTCGACACCCTGCTTCTGGACAAGACCGGCACCATCACCTTCGGCAACCGCATGGCCGCCAGCTTCAGCGGCATACCGGGGGTGGACGAGCAGCGCGTCGCCGAGGCCGCCGCGATGGCCTCGGTGGGCGACGAGACGCCCGAGGGACGCTCGATCCACGCCCTGGCCCGCGACCGCTTCGGCATCGTTTCGGTGGCGCCGGACGGCGCGGTGCCGGTGCCGTTCTCGGCCAACACGCGGCTGTCCGGCCTGGACGCCGGCGGCCGGACCTGGCGCAAGGGCGCGGTCGACTCGCTGCTCAAGGCGGTAGGCGAAACCCAGCCGCCCCAGGCCTTCACCGCGGCGGTGGAGCGGATCGCACGCTCCGGCGGAACCCCGCTCGCGGTGGCCGAGCACAACCGCCTGCTCGGCGTGATCGAGCTCAAGGACGTGGTCAAGCCGGGCATACGCGACCGCTTCGCCGCGCTCCGCCGCATGGGCATACGCACGGTGATGGTGACCGGCGACAACCGCGTCACCGCGGCGGCGATCGCCACCGAGGCCGGCGTCGACGACTTCATCGCCGAGGCCACCCCGCAGGACAAGCTCGGCTACATACGAGCCGCGCAAGCGGAAGGCCGGCTGGTGGCGATGTGCGGCGACGGCACCAACGACGCGCCGGCGCTGGCGCAGGC